>JAFXQT010000045.1 GCA_017526905.1 Bacteroidaceae bacterium
ACGAATGACGAATGACGAATGATGTGGCCGGGCTCAGTACAGCCAGTCGTCCTCATCGTCGGTTTCTTCTTCGTTGTCCTCATCCTCGCTGTTTTCATCGGTGGATTCGGCATTTTTGTCCTCGATGGGCAGGTCGTCGGCATCGATGGTGAAGTCGTTGGTCGGTTCGTCCAGGTTGAGCCCTTCGGGCAGTTTGAGCGGCGACAGCTGTTCGTCGTAGAAGTCCTTGTAGTCGTCGTAGCTGTATTTGGTGCCCAGCAGTTTGAGGTTGTCCTCTGAGATGAGGATGCCGCGTATCCCTTCCAGCCGTGTGCGCATGGTGGCGTTGGCATAGAGCTGTTGAGCGTAGGCGTGTACCTCATCGTAGGTTTGGAATCCTTTGACGCGCAGCTGTGTAATCTCGCCGGCGGGCACGATTTCTATGTCGAAGTTGCGGGCCATGAACGAGGTGAAGTTCCAGCGTGCCATCTCGAACAGCAACTGGTCCTCATCGACCGAGCCCGTGGGGTAGGCCAGCAGGAACACATAAGGTTGGAGCGGATCGGCCACCAAGCTGTCGGCTACAGCTGTGCTGTCGGCCGAGTCCATAACGGAGCGTCGTGCCCAGATGCTACTGTTGTCCCACTTGTCTGAAGCCAGGAGACGTCCTTCTTGGATGCCTTTGACGATGGAACCGGCCATTTCTGCGATTTCGTCCTTCGAGAAGGACTTGACCAGTTCCTTCAGTTCCTCCAGGAATTCCTCGCGGTGGCCGGTGTAGAGTTGTGTCATGGCATGGATGAAGAGGAACTTGCCACGGTGCTTCCCCTCGGGGAAATCGGCGGTGGATTCGGCAAAGTTATCGTGCACGATGTAGTAATTGCCCGCTTTATATGCCTCGTAGGTGGCGGCGTAGAGCGAGTCCTCCATGTGTGTGCCGTGGTAGGCTATCTCCAGGTATCTGGGGTTGCTGATGGTTGCCGTGAGCTTGCTTTCGGGGAAGGAGGTCTGCAGCATCTGACGGTAGTAGGCCGTGTCTTCGGCGTTCTCATCGCGCATAGCCAGCAGGAAGAGGTGGTAGTACACATCGTCCATCTTGTCAAAGTCCTGGAAGTCGGTGACGATGCGGTAGAGCGTTTTGCGTGCCAGCGGGAAGTTCTCGATCTTCTCCATCAGGATGACACCGCCGTTATACAGCCCGTCAACGATGAGCTGGTTGGATGCTTGTACCTGTTCCTCGGTGAATGGGATCTGCTTGAGGTAGTACTCGCGGTGGTGCGGGTCGTTGGCCAGCGAATCCTTCAAGGCCTGTTCCTCGTCGGAAAGGGCGGTTTCATCGCCATAATCGCCGCTGCCAGTGCCTAAGCTGTCCTCGGCGGCATAGTCGTATTCATCGGAATCGCCGGTGGGAGCGCCGGCTTTGTCGGACCGCCGCCAGTTGTCCTCGTTGGCGCGCTTGCCCCACCGCCGTTGGAACTCTTGTTTGCCCTGCATCAACGCCTGTGGGTTGTAGAAATAGAAGGCGCCTTGCTGGTTGCCGCGGTTGGCCCCGGCACGTGCGGTGTTGTTTTGTGCGGCTGTTTTGGCGGCAGCGGCCGTGTTGGCACGGTTGCCCGTGTTTCCGGCTTCGGCCTCTTTCTTCTCTTGTTCTTTTTCCTTCTGCTTCAGTTCCTCGATAACGCGGTCAATGGCCGCCAGGTATTCCTTTTCTGGCAGCTTGGCCAGCACTTGCAGGCTGTCCTGCAGTTTGACTGCGGAGAGGTGGGGCTCGACTTCGTCCAGCGCTTTGGCGCGGCGGCTCACTTCGGCATACCCGTCCTTTTCCTTGTCCATGAGTCCGACCAGTTGGTCGTAGCACTCGCGTGCATCAATGTAGTTGTTCTTCTCCCAGTACAGTTCGCCCAGGTGTTGGCACAGCACAGCCTTGGCAAAGCTGTTCTGCTTGCTCTCTTCAATGCCTTTCTTCCATGCGTAGGTGGTACGTAGCGTGTCGCCCCCGGCCAGGTGTATGTTGCCTATGGCATAGTATATCTGGTCCAGATAGTTGGCGTTGCCCGGGTCCTTGGCCATACGTTGCAAGCGTTTGATCATGGCCTTGCCCTGCCCCTTGGCCATCACTTCGGTTTGCAGGATGCGGGCGCTGAAGGCCAGTTCGTAGGAGGGGTTCAGTTTGATACATTTCCGCAACGCCTGATATGCCTCTTTCTGGTTGCCTACAAGCCTGTGCAGCTGTCCGGTGAGATAGTACAGGCGTGCCTTTGCCTGTTTCCCCTTGGTGCTTTTGGCCGTTTTGGCCACCAGCGGGAGGGCGTCGGCATAGCGCTGGTTATAGATGAGGTAGGCGGCGTAGGAGGCGTCGCGCTCGCGCTGGCCGCGGGTGGTGATGCTGTCGCGCCGGATCTTGTTGAACACGTCCTCGGCATCGTAAGGCCACTCCAGCAGCACGTAGCAGCGTGCCAGCTTGGCCCGCGCTATGCTGTTGATGTCGGGGTCGTTGGCATAGAGGCGGATGATGTAGTTATAGCTGGAGGCAGCCTCGATGAAGTCGCCCTGGCGGAACTGAGCGTCGGCGAACATCATCCAGGCTTTTTTCAGGTAGGGGTTGAATTCGTGCTGGTTGTAGAAGGCGTGCTCCTTGGCCGTCATCTTGCCTTGCGGCTTCTTGGGCTTCCGCTTGATGCTGTGTTTCTTGATGGCCTTTTCGGCCTTGGTGATGGCCGTCTCAAAGTTGTTCTTGCCGATCTTGGCGGTTTTGGCATCGGCCACCACAAACATAGGCAGCAACTCGTTGTAGTTGTCGATGTGCCCCCGTTCCTGTGCATCGACGCCCTCGTCGTAGGCTACCTGCCCGTTGTACATGGCGTTGAAACGGGCCGTGATGGCATGGTAACGGCGGGAGCCGGCCGTGTTCTTCTGCGTAGAACATGCCGCAGCCCCCAACATCATAGCAATGATGCCTGTGAGCAGGTATATGTGACGAAGTCGATCCATGGAATCCTTCTTAATAAACGTGAAGTGGCCTCCTTTATTGTGTCGGGAGGGGCCTAATCAGCGACCTTGCAGCACGAACAGTGCCTCCTCGCGCACGTCGGGTGGCAGTTCGATACCGCGCATCTGCAGGCTCCGCACCCAACCGGCCACATCGCTTTCCTTCATCGTAAAGAGCACGTCGCGGAAGTCCTCGGCCTCGTCGTCGGTGTAGCTGTCGGCACGGCGACCGCGGTACATGTCCAGGTCTTCGTCGTCGTAGTATTCCACCCCTCTGGACAATGCCTTGAGCATCTCTTCTTTCTCGCAAACCTCGTGCTGGCCGCAGCATTCCATGTCCTGAACCTTCCGGACCACATCGGCGGGCATGGCCGGCAGTTCGCCACGCTCCACCTTGCGGCGGTCGCGGCGGTTGGAAATCAAGGCAAGCAGCGCTGAGAAAACGCCCAGGATGATGATGGCTATGAGTAGTATGTACATGTGTAAAGTGGTGTGACTATGGTGTGAAACAATGTTCCGATAAGGTGTTACTCGCTAATGCCGAACCCTACGGCGCGCAGGTCGTCCCAATAGTGGGGGTATGACTTGCTCACCACTTCCGGGTTGTTGATGGTTACGCCGTCGATGCAGACTGCAGCGGGGGCGAAGGACATGGCCATTCGGTGGTCGTCGTAGGTGTCGATGGCGGTGCCGGCTGTGGGCTTCAGGTAGGCGATGTCGCCATGGCGCTGCAGGGCAGGCCCGTCCCAGTACAGGATGCTGTCATCCTCGGCCTCGATGTTGATGCCCCACTTGCGCAATTCCGTGCGAAGCGCCTCGATGCGATCGGTCTCCTTGATTTTCAGCGTTTGCAGTCCCGTCAGGCGGAAGGGTATTCCGCGCAGGGCGCATGTCACCACAACGGTCTGGGCCAAATCGGGGATGCGGCTGAAGTCGTAGTCCAGGCGGGCGCATGGGGTGGGGGAGTAGCCGAGGTGCAGGGCTGTTTCGCCATTGGTCGTTGTGCCGAACCATGAACGGACGCCCAACAGCCGGAATACGCGCCGCACTTCGGCATCGCCCTGCAGGCTTCGGCTGAACAGCTGTGGCAGGACAATCTTGTCGGTGGGCTGTTGGCGCAGGGCAACAATCTCGAACCAATAGGAGGCGGCGGTCCAGTCGGCCTCTATATAATAAGGTACGGGCGTGTACGGGCGCGAGGCAATATGGAGTGTCCGGTTGCCGCTCCAACGGATATCTGCGCCATACTGCCGCATCATCTCAACGGTCATCCGGATGTACGGGCGGCTGATGACCTGTCCTGTGAGGTGCAGTTCCAGCCCCTCGGCCATCAGGGGGGCTATCATGAGCAGGGCGGAGATATATTGCGAGCTGATGCTGCCTGGTATGTCCAAGCGACCGCCCCGCAGCTTGCGCCCCTCGATGCGCAGCGGGGGAAAGCCCTCGTCTGCTTCGTAGCTGATACTGGCGCCCAAACGGCGCAGGGCATCTGTCAGGACCCCGATGGGGCGATGGCGCATGCGCTCGGAGCCGGTGATGATGTGGCAGCCGGGGGTTGCCGACAGCAGGGCGGTGAGGAAACGCATGGAGGTGCCTGCCGCCATGATATCAATGGTGGGGACTGTGGTGTCGGCTCCCGGCTTGACAGCTGTGGCGCGTTCGGCGCTGAGCAAATCCAATGCCCGGCGCATGACAAATGTGTCGTCGCAGTTGGACACATTGTGCAGAGACTCGTTGTCTGCCCCGCTCAGCGCGTGCAGGATGAGCGCCCGGTTACTGATGCTCTTACTGGCCGGAAGAACGACGGTTTGGCCCAGTTTTTCGGGTCTGGTGAGTAGATATTTCATCTTTTTGCCCTTAATTCGGCACAAAAGTAGAGAAAAATTTGCACGAATCAAAAAAAACGCCTACTTTTGCACCCGCAAATCAGGAAACACCTGTTGCGACAAGTTCGGGATGTAGCTCAGTCCGGTTAGAGTACGCGTCTGGGGGGCGTGGGGTCGCTAGTTCGAATCTAGTCATCCCGACTTAAGAAAAGTGGAGGCCATAAGGCTTCCACTTTTGCTTACAGGTGCATCGCGTCTTTGACGTGCGTCCGAGCTCCCGACAGCCTGGCATCCCAAAGGGGCCGCCTGATACTTATTCCTTCTTCATCATGTCTGCAGCTCTTCTCCTCAAAAGCCTGTCCGACCTCCTGTTTCCGCGGCATTGCGTGGCCTGCGGGCAACGCTTGTCGGTGGGCGAGCAGCATTTATGTGCGGCCTGCTTGCTCCGGCTGGCCCGAGTGCATGCCGATTGGACGGACACCTCCAGGGCTGAGCAGTGGTTTGCTTGCCGCGAGGTGGAGCGGGTGGTGGGCTTTGCGTGGTTCAAGCACGATAGCATCACGGCGCGGCTGATTCATCGTCTGAAATATGGCGCTCGCCCGGAGCTTGGACTGTGGATGGTACGCATGGCCGCGCAGGAACTGCTGCCGACCGGAGCCTTTGAGGGCGTTGAAGTGTTGCTGCCGGTGCCGCTATCGCGTAAGCGGCACAGGCAACGCGGTTATAATCAGGCGGAAAAGATTGCCTTGGGCATCGGCATGGCCACGGGCCTTCCCGTATGCACCGATGCCGTGCAGCGTGTGGTTCACGCCGAATCGCAGACCCGCTTCGGGCGAGAGCAGCGCATGGAAAATGCAGCACATGTGTTCAAACTGGTTGATGCCTCACAGCTGGAAGGCCGGCATGTGATGCTGGTGGATGATGTCATGACCACCGGCACCACGATGGATGGCATGGTGGAACAACTGAGGGGCGTGCCCGGCATTCGCATCACCATCTTTGCCTGGGCGTGGACAACCGACTGATGTACCTGCCTTTTCGGCCTATTTGCAGCCGCACCACATTAAAAATTAGTTAAAAACGCGGAAAGACGCATGTACATGTCCTTTTTGTATTATCTTTGCGCGGTTTATTGAACTATACGACGTAATAACCATTATTTTTTTGACGCAACATTTATTTATTTGACACCCAAGATGAACGTAATCACAAAGACAGTCCAGCTGCCCGATGGTCGTGAAATCTCCATCGAGACTGGTAAGCTTGCCAAGCAAGCCGACGGCGCTGTGATGCTGCGCATGGGTAACACCATGCTGCTGGCCACTGTATGTGCCGCAAAAGACGCTGTGCCTGGCACAGATTTTATGCCCCTTCAAGTAGAATATCGCGAGAAATATGCCGCTGCCGGCCGTTTCCCCGGTGGCTTCACGAAGCGCGAAGGTAAGGCTAACGACGACGAAATCCTCACCTGCCGCCTTGTGGACCGTGCGCTTCGTCCCCTCTTCCCCAGCAACTATCATGCCGAGGTTTATGTGAATGTGAACCTGTACAGTGCCGACGGTGTTGACATGCCCGATGCGCTGGCCGGTTTCGCAGCCAGCGCTGCACTCAGCTGCTCCGACATCCCCTTCGACGGCCCCATCTCTGAGGTCCGCGTGGCACGCATCAACGGCGAGTACGTCGTTGACCCCACCTTCGAACAGATGAAGGATGCCGATATGGATATCATGGTCGGCGCCACCGAGGAAAACATCATGATGGTGGAAGGCGAAATGAAGGAGGTCAGCGAACAGGATCTGCTCCAGGCCCTGAAAGTGGCTCACGAAGCCATCAAGCCCATGTGCCGCCTGCAGAAGGAACTCAGCAAGGAACTGGGCAAGGACGTGAAGCGCGAATACTGCCACGAAGTCAACGACGAGGAACTGCGCGAGCAAGTCAATAAGGAGTGCTACCAGCCCGCCTACGACATCACGAAGCAGGCCCTCGAGAAGCAGGCCCGTGCCGATGCCTTCGAGAAGATTCGCGAGGATTTCAAGGTGCGCTACGCTGAGGCTCATGCCGATATGGAGGCAGCCGAACTGGAAGAGAAGAACGCCCTGGTGGATCGTTATTACCACGATGTGGAGCGCGACGCCATGCGCCGTTGTATCCTCGACGAAGGCATCCGCCTCGACGGCCGTGGCACAACCGACATCCGCCCCATCTGGTGCGAAGTCAGCCCCCTGCCTGGCCCCCACGGAAGCTCCATCTTCACGCGCGGCGAAACACAGTCGCTCTGCACCGTCACCCTCGGCACAAAGCTCGATGAGAAACTCGTGGACGATGTGCTCGACCGCTCTTATATGCGCTTCTTGCTGCATTACAACTTCCCGCCCTTCTCCACAGGCGAGGCCAAGGCTCAGCGCGGCGTAGGCCGTCGCGAGATTGGCCACGGCCATCTGGCATGGCGCGCACTGAAGGGCCAGATCCCTGCCGACTATCCCTACACCGTACGTGTGGTAAGTGATATCCTCGAGTCGAACGGTTCCAGCTCGATGGCTACCGTCTGCGCCGGAACACTCGCTCTGATGGATGCCGGTGTGCCCATTGCAAAGCCCGTCAGCGGTATCGCCATGGGTCTGATCAAGAACCCCGGCGAAGAGAAGTATGCCGTGCTTTCCGATATCCTTGGCGACGAGGATCACCTCGGCGACATGGACTTCAAGACTACCGGCACGAAGGATGGTCTGACCGCCACCCAGATGGATATCAAGTGCGATGGTCTTAGCTATGAAATCCTGGAGAAGGCACTGATGCAGGCTAAGCAAGCCCGCGAGCACATCCTCGGCAAGATCCTCGAGTGCATGCCCGAACCGCGTGCCGAACTCAAGCCGCATGTGCCGCGCATCGAGCAGATCATCATCCCGAAGGAGTTCATCGGCGCTGTCATCGGTCCTGGCGGAAAGATTATCCAAGGCATGCAGGAAGATACCGGTGCCACCATCACCATCGACGAAGAGGATGGTGTCGGCAAGGTGCAGGTGAGCGGTCCCAACAAGGAGAGCATTGATGCTGCACTGGCCAAGATCCGTGCCATCGTGGCTGTGCCCGAGGTAGGCGAGGTGTATGAAGGCACTGTGCGTAGCATCATGCCTTACGGATGCTTTGTCGAGTTCATGCCGGGCAAGGATGGCTTGCTGCACATCTCCGAGATTGACTGGAAGCGTCTGGAAACCGTTGAGGAGGCTGGCCTGCACGAGGGCGACAAGATCAGCGTGAAACTGCTTGACATCGATCCCAAGACCGGCAAGTTCAAGCTTTCTCATCGTGTGCTCATCCCGAAGCCCGAGGGATATGTCGAGCGTCCGCCCCGTCCCCGTCGCGAGCGCAACGAACATCGTCCCCGTCATGAGGAATAAGATTCGTGTCACGAATCAGCAACAAAACGGATTCTGCTTTCTTAGCGGAATCCGTTTTTTTGATAGTGCTCAGTCGGCTTCTCAGGAGCCTGCAGTAACTTACCCCGCTCTCTTCCCTCCGCTCTCTTCCACACCTTCTTCCCTTCACTCTTTTCCCTCGCGACCGCCTGTGCCGATTCTGTCAATGTACGTGTCCACGTACGTGCGCGTTCATACGTATTCTCCAAAGAAAGTATCACAAATATCACAAACTTGCGTACAGCGTTCATAACCAATTCTGTACGGCGTGATATTTCAGTGATATTTCGGTGATATTTCGGGCAAAAAGTGATACTTTTTTTTGCGAGTTACAAATAAATGTATTATATTTGCAGTATGAAAACAGCATCGTTTCAGTGTTGGGGGCTGTGTGTTTGGCCGGTCTGTTCCTATATTCTTCGAATGCACCTGCGCCCTGGCTTGTCGGCTATAATTGCGAGCCTGCAACCGCGGCTGTGTCTCACGGGTGAGACGTTGGCGTCTCAGCGGTGAGACGTCAGCCTCTCACTGCTGAGACACGCCTGTCTCATCCCTGAGACGCTCGCCTCTCAGCCTTGAGACGCCTCCGCTCTCCTCGCTTCTCCTGCCTTTGCTGCTTCCATTCTTGCAAGTTACCATACAATGCCATGCAAATACCATGCAAATGCCACGCAAATATCACGAAATATCACGAAATATCACGTAAATATCACGAAACGTCACGAAATATCACACCAAATATAACTCGGTAAGGTGTTGATATACAACTGCTTTATAGGGTTAGTGATATTTGTGATATTTCTTTTTGGGAAAATGTATGAGATAAGTTAAGTTTCGGAAGCGATGCCGTAGGCATCAGACATTGGTAGCCAGCCATTCATATGGCTGGTATGGTATATGGTTTATATTATCATCGATGCCGTTAGGTATCGGACATTGGTTCTTCGAAGTGTCGAAGCGACCGGAGGTCGAGCGGCCAGCCATTCATATGGCTGGTAAGGAAGGCCTTTGCCCGGCCTGTCACCTTGCGCGCATGCGCGTACCTTATTATATATACAACCGGCGAATCGTTTGGCTCATTTCGTCATAAAAAAGGATAAAAAGCACTATTTTCTTTTGGGCGTTCGGATTCTTTGCCTATCTTTGCAGATAGGGAAACACATTTCTTACTTATTTCTTATATCATCTGAGCATGTCTGTATCTTTCCATGGTATAAAGTGCCGGTCGTTGGCCCGGGTGCTGGGGCTGAGGCGTAACTTGCTGGCATTCATCGCGCTTTTTGTGCTTCACGTTACCGTTTGTGCACAGGAAGTGGATGTGCCCCTTCACACCTTTGACGTAGCTCCTTCGGTTCAGGCTGCCAATCGTTTCTTTGAAGCGCTGGACAAGATGGAATTTACTGACGAGCCCATACGTTTTGCACCGGGAACCTCTCTCGACTCTTTGCGCCAACAAGTGTGGTACTGGGCTGCAGAATGGTTCTTCTTTAAGCAGGATTACAAGAAAGCCGAGCACTACGGACTTCAGGCGCTGAAGTACTTCAAGGAGAATACGCTGGAGAGGTCCGACTGTTTGAATACGCTTGGAAACATTTATATGCGCCTGTCACATTTTGACAAGGCGGCCCGTTATGCAAAGCAGGGACTGGATATTGAATTGCGGGTGGGCGATGATGACATCATCTCTTCAACGATGAACACACTTGCCGCTATTTATATGGCGGCCGATCAGTTGGACGAAGCAGAAAACTATATTGTACAAGGGTTGGAACGTGCGGAGCGTGCCGACAATTTGCCGCGAAAAGCGGTTCTGCTTGGCTCGGCATCGGAAATATTCCATGCCCGCGGCAAGGACTCGCTTGCATTGGGCTATGCCCAGCAAGCCTACGACTTGGAGAGCCGGTTGGGGCGCCAAGGCAAAATGGCGATACGTATGGCACAGAAAGCCACGGCGCTGATTGGACTGAAGCAGTACAACAAGGCCGAGCACGAACTCAGGGCTGCCATCCCCGTGTTCCGGCAGACGGGTAATAAGCAGTCGCTCGGTATTGCATTGAACAAGTTAGGCACCGTCATGAGCCGGCAGGGTAGGCTGGCCGAGTCTGTGCCTTATTTCCGTGAGGCGGCGGACATCTTTTCCGCTATGGGTGACCTTTATAACGAGCTCCATGCGCATCAGGGCCTCTATGAGTCGTTGTGGACACTCAATCCTGACAGCGCCAAAATCGAGCTCACACTCTTTTCCACGCTCAAGGATTCGCTCTATTCTCAGGCTACTGCCGATGCTTTGGCCCGCTACAATGCCGAGTTTGGCAATGAGCTGCTTCAGCAGGAGAATGTGAAGGTGCGTTCTGCCCAACGCCGGGATCAGAGCTTGTTTGGTGCCCTCTTTGCCCTTTCCCTGCTGAGTGCCGCTGGCTTTATGTGCTACAATCACAGAAAACAGCAAAAGCATGCCGAGGGGTTGGTGCGTGAGATTGAACGGCTGCGCATGCAGGTGGCACTGCCCGTTGCCGAGGAACAGGAGGAGGCCGACAATACGGAACAACCTGTCTCGGAGTCGGCTGAGCCTAATGAGGAGCAGCAGTTCTTGATGCGTGTCATCGATGTGGTTCAAGCCAGTCTGGCCGAAGGAACCTACAGCGTAGAGGCCATTGCATCCAAACTCAACATGAGCGTACAGACATTCCGGCGCCATCTGCAGCAATCCACCGGCGAGAAACCCAAAGCCTATATTTCGGCGGTTCAGATGCAGAAAGCCCACGACTTGCTTGTCAGTCAGCCGGAAATGTCAATTACGGAGGTGGCCCGCCAGTGCGGTTTCGAAGAGGTGAGTAGTTTCACCCATGCTTTCAAGCGTGCTTTCCAGCTTTCTCCTACTGCTTATCGCGAATTGAGAACGACCATTTAGTAACTACCAGCCATGTCAATGGCTGGCGAGAAAGCTTTCCATACGTCAATTGGTAGCCGTCCTCCCTGTATGGACGGTTGTACAGCCACCCTTTTCTTGCCTATTCTTAACAAAAACATACCAAAAAGCCAATTTTTTGGCATTTTGTAACATTTGAGCAACCCCCAGCGCTAAGATTGGAAGAAATTGTCAACTCGCAAAGCGTTGATTCCGCCTATCTTTGCCCCGGTTAATCAATAGAACGAATCGGCGACAATGGACGAACAAAAGAACTTCCTGCGAAATGAGAGCCTCTTCAAAAAGATGGATAAGACCATCCGCGAAGAGAAACTGTTCATGGACAAGAATCTTTGCCGTGAGCAACTCTGCCAACTCTTATGTATTGACCGCAATCGTTTTGCGCAGATGATCAAGCAGCATAGCGGTGCCACAAACCTGAACGACTATATAAATAAGGTACGTCTGGAGCATGCTGTCAAGGTGATGCGCGACAAGCCCCGCTGGACACAGGTCGCCATAGCCGAGGCCTGCGGCATGTCGCTCACCACATTCAAGCGTTGCTTCGCTGCAAGGTATCATACATCGCCGTCGCACTTCCGCAAGCAGCTGCTGCAGGCATAGGTGATGCCCCGACGGAAGCCCGTATTGAACCTGCTCGTTACAATAAGGGTGAGTAGGAAGGCTAACGGCCTGGAACTGCAAAAAAAAGTTAAAATACGGGTGTTTATGACCAAATGGCCCCAATGCGCTCTTAATTATATATAAACTTTGCCTAAAAAGGTCAATATTTGCAACCGAGAATACAAAAAATCACACTATATGATAAGCAAAAGACAGTCATTAGTCATGGCACTCTTGCTCCTCTTGTCAGCATCAGTACAAGGGCTTTGGGCGGGCAACCTGCGTAGCGATACGTTGGAGGTCCTGTTCCGGGTGGGGCAGAGCGACATTGACCTCTCGTACGCTGACAATGCCCAGCGTATTGACAACTTCATGAAAAAGGTACGTGCCGATTTTGCAACAGTACCTTCCGAGTTAATCCAGCTGACCATCGAGGCCGGCGCTTCGCCTGAAGGTTTGCCTGGTTTGAACAAGCGCCTGGGCGAAGAACGTGGCCAGGCGCTGAAGAACATCATCAAGCAGCGTTTCGGACGCGACATGAATGTTCAGGTAATCAACCGCGGACCGCGCTGGGGTGAATTGGCCAAGATGGTCGAAGCCAGCGATGAGGAGTGGAAGAACCAAGTGATGAGGATCCTCGGGCAGCCCGAGGCTGACAATGACTACGAGATCGATCCTCGCGAGCGTCAGCTGCGTGCCTTGAACAACGGCCGCGTATGGGTTCAGCTGCAGGCCAAGTATCTGCCCAAGCTGCGCAGTACCGGTCTGGCAGCCATGGCAGAGATTCCCGAACCTGTCGTGCGCAAGGATACCATTGTTATCCTTGACACCGTTATTTATATGCCGGAGGCTTGTCCGGTATATGAGCCCCCCGTGTACTACTCCAAGAACCCGGCTCTCAAGACGAACATGCTCTTGTGGGCTGTCGGTGCTCCCAACCTCCAGTTCGAACTTCCGCTGGGCAAGAAGAACCGCTGGAGCGTCGAGGCTGAGGTGTTCTGGCCTTGGATTACATGGGACGAGAACCGCCACGCCGAGCAGGGTGGCAACGTGGGTATCGAGTTCCGCTATTGGCTCGGCAACCGCATGAAGCACCACACGCTCGACGGATGGCACATCGGTCTGGCCGCTGCCACCGGTTACTATGACATTGAGTGGAAGAAGAGCGACGGCTATCAGGGCGAATACACCAACACCTATTTTAATATAGGTTGGCAGAAGCGTTTCGGCCGCACCCGCCGTTGGGGCTTTGATGCCAGCGTCGGTCTGGGTTGGCTGCACACCAAGTACCGTCATTACAAAGGCAGCTCCACCTATCCCGTCGGTCATGAGGAGGATCGCGACAACCACCTCATGTGGCAGGACGACCTGAACAAGCACCACCGTTACAGCCAGTACCGCAACTTCTTCGGTGCCACACATGCCAATATCGGCTTCTCCTACTTCCTGGGCAAGCAGAAGTATCGCACACGTTACGTAACGGCTGCCGAGCTTGAGGCTGAGGCTGAGATGGTTCGTCAGCAGAAGCAGGCTAAGGCCGTGGCCCGCCAGCAGGAACGCGACATGAAAGCACAGGCTCGTCAGGCTGAAATTGAAGCCCGCGAGGCCGCCAAGGCCCAGAAGCAGGCCCTGAAGGCCAACGAGGATGCTGCCAAGGCTGCCGAGAAGGAAGCCGCCGAACGCGCCAAGGCTGAGGCCAAGGCTGCCAAGGAGGCTGAGAAGGCCGCCGAAGAGCAGGCTAAGGAAGCAGCCAAGGCTGCCAAGAAAGCCGCTAAGGAAACTGCTGAAGCAGTAGATGAGGAGGCCGAGAAGGCCGCCAAGGAAGCTGCCAAGCAGGCCGAGAAGGAAGCCAAGGCCGCCGCTAAGGCTGCTGAGGAACAGGCTAAGGCTGCAGAGAAGGAAGCTGCCGAGCGTGCCAAGGCTGAGGCCAAGGCTGCCAAGGAGGCTGAAAAGGCTGCTGAAGAGCAGGCTAAGGAAGCAGCCAAGGCTGCCAAGAAAGCCGCTAAGGAAACAGCAGAAGCTGTAGATAAGGAAGCTGAGAAGGCCGCCAAGGAAGCTGCCAAGCAGGCAGAGAAGGCTGCCAAGGAGGCTGAAAAAGCTGCTGAGGAACAAGCCAAGGCTGCTGAGCAGGCTGCCAAGGAACAAGCCAAGGCTGCTGAAAAGGCTGCTAAGGAACAGGCCAAGGCTGCCGAACAGGCTGCCAAGGAAGCTGAGAAGGCTGCCGCTGAAAAGGTGAAAGCTGAAGCTGCTGCTGCCAAGGAAGCAGAGAAGGCTGCCGCCGCTGCCGCCAAGGAAGCCGAAAAGGCTGCCAAGGAGCAAGCCAAGGCTGCTGAACAGGCTGCCAAGGAAGCAGAGAAGGCTGCTGCCGCTGCCACCAAGGAGGCTGAAAAGGCCGCCAAGGAGCAAGCCAAGGCTGCCCAGCAGGCTGCCAAGGAAGCAGAGAAGGCTGCCGCTGAGAAGGTGAAGGCTGAAGCTGCCGCCGCCAAGGAAGCAGAGAAAGCTGCTGCCGCTGCCGCCAAGGAAGCAGAAAAGGCTGCCAAGGAGCAGGCTAAGGCCGCTGAACAGGCAGCCAAGGAGGCTGAGAAAGCTGCTGCTGCTGAGGCCAAGGCTGCCGCCAAGGCCGCCAAGGAGGCAGAGAAGGCCGCTAAGTCTAACGCAAAGTAAAGAGTACAGCGATGAAAACATACACAACATACATCAAACTCTTGCGCAACGTCCTACCCGTTGCTGCGATAGCGTTGCTCGCATTGGGCGTGTCCAATTGCGACAGAAGAGACCTCTGGGTCTATGGCGATCAGTTTAAGCAAGTGATGCTGAATGTGGACTGGCGCTTCTATATGAGAGATACGTTACTTTATCCTAATCAGCCTGATCCCGATGGTATGACGGTGTGGTTCTATCCCACGGATGGCCGCAAGTCATATCAAGCCACCACTTCTGAGGTGCGTCACTATGAGACCTATCTCAGTGCCGGCGATTATGAGGCGGTAGTCATCGACTACTCTCCCCAGGAGTACGGTCACCAGGAGTTCATAGGTATGGAATGGGCTAATACGGCCAAGGTGCAGGCATTGCCGCACTCATACCAGGCTCCCGAAGGCGAGGTGCAGCTGTTTGGTCCGAACGCCTATGCTGGTACGCCGGCTCTCCCTTCGACCCAGCCTAACACAGGCCTCTATACAGTGTCCTTCGAACCTGAGCAGATGGCATCAGATACGGTCAACATGACGATTTCTTCCGGTAAGTATGATGATTACATCCCTTATGACGAATATGAGGAATATCAGCGTACACTCGTGAAGCAGGAGTTCAATGCCAAACCGCTCATCCTGCCCTGGCGCATGCGTATCCGCGTATATGTCCGTGGTATCTATTACCTCCATGACACCAAGGCTTCTATTGCTGGCTTGGCCGATGGCTACATGCTGGCATTGGGCCACACCTCCGACCAGCCCTGTATCCAGTACCTGGACGATTGGGAGGTTCATGTCACCGGTGACAATGTTGGTTATGTTGCCATGACCTTCAACACCTGGGGCTTGCGCAACTCCATGTGGCCTCCTTCCGATTACTCCCCGACCATCTATTATCCCATGTGGCCCAATTACCGTCCGCAGGATACGCAGACTTCAGGCAAGCCCTCCGATATCCGCCTGAACTTCAAGTTCCTGCTGCGCGACCGCAAGACGGTGATGTACTACCACTATGATATTGGCGACATGGTCCAGATTCATCCCCGCGAGTATGCACTCCGTGTAGATCTCCTGGATGGCTTTACTTGCCAGCCGGACAACCAGCCCAACCTGCCATACGTAGAGGCTTACAACGGTCTTGGATTCGACGGATGGGTAGTACCTTGGGCAGATGGAGCCGATGCTGACGTCCAATTCTAAATCCTATCATATATCAATTACAGCGAAACAAAGTTTAACCAATTTATTATTAACCAATCTTTTACAATTATGAAGAAGATTTTTATGTTCGCAGTCGCTGCCCTCGCTTTGGCAGCCTGCACGAGTGACGAAGTAGCCCTCCAGCAGGCTCCCGCCCAGCAGGATGGAACTCCCGTTAACTTCGATGTGTATGTGCCTCGCACGGCTACCCGTGCCGGCCTGCCCGGTAACAATGGTACCGAGTATGGTGTGACCACCGCATCTCTCCAGACTGGTGTCCACAGCACCGCTGGTTTCGGTGTGTTCGGTTACTACACCAGCAATGGTGAGTATGACACCAACAACTCCACGCCTAACTTCATGTACAACCAGCAGGTTACCTACAAGGCTGGCGGTACTCTCTCCGAATGGACCTACGAGCCCGTCAAGTACTGGCCGAACGAGTATGGCGATGCTGCCAAGTCCGACGACCTGGATCACGTTACCTTCTTCGCTTATGCTCCTTGGGTTGACGTGACTGTCAACACTGGTGTGCCCGTGATTGATGACACCTGGACAGACGAGAAGAAGGCTCAGGAACAGAAGCTGAACATCACTCAGATCACCAAGAACACCGAGACTGGCGACCCCGTCATCAAGTACGTGGTTGACACCAAGCCCAACACTTCCGTTGACCTCCTCTGGGGTGTTGCTGCCGACGATGCTAAGGTGATTAAGATGGATGGCTCTACTCCCCAGGCTAAGCCTGGCTGCCCCTTCATCAACATCGAGAAGCCCGGTTGCGTTACCAATGCAGAGGCTAAGCTGAAGTGGAACTTCAAGCACGCTCTGGCCATGCTGAACGTCCAGATTGTGATGGCTGTCGATACCAAGACCGGTCCCGATGAGAAGCCCGGCACATATACCGGTGCTTCCGCCTATGAACTCGGAACTAAGGGTGATGGTACTGTTGACAAGTTCACCAAGGTGTTCCTCCGCAACATCACCTTTGACGGCGGCTTTGCAATGCAGGGTGCCCTCAACCTCCACAGCGAGACCGACGGTGTGACTTCCGTGGCTCAGGCTATGCCTAACTGGAAGGACTATGATGGCACCAAGGAGCTCAACTTCGAGCCTGTTACTTTCTACGATGGTCTGAAGGATGGCAAGGAAGGTACTACCAACAACATCCAGAAGAACGAGAAGCCCCAGGGCCTGAACCCCATCCTGCTCGAGAAGGCTACCGCCACTACTTGGGAAGCTAAGGACGCCGGTATCCCCACCAATGCTTTCGTGAACCTCTTCGACGGTGCCACCAATGCCACCGATCCTATCTACGTGATTCCTTCTGGCGACAAGCTGAATGTTGAGGTTCTCTATGACGTGATGACTCAGGATGAGAAGCTCGCTGGTCTGCTCTCCGACGCTAAGACTCACGGTAGCTCCATCGAGAACAAGATCTACAAGGAGGACGTATTTGGCGGCAACATCGAGGCTGGCAAGCGTTATACCCTGAAGATCATCGTTGGCCTTGAGAGCGTGAAGTTCGAGGCTGTGGTTACCGACTGGGTTGAGGGCAACGACAACCAGCAGATTGTACTGCCTGAGAACAAGTAAACATCACTCAATGTGCTGACGGGCTTTCCCCGTCAGCCATTCCTATCACATAAAGGCGGAGCCGCCGCCCGCCGTGACGGCGGCTCCACTTCCCTAAACACCAAACACGGCTTCCATATACCTCTCGGCGTGCGCACCGACCCACACAAGGGCACGCCCGTGACCTGCCAATGGCAACACGACTCGGTGGAAACCATGATGGCTCAACCCTCTCCGGCGAGCCGTCTTCAAAACCGGAAATTCAGGCCAGTGAGGCCACACCATATATTTTGAGACAAAAAAACATAACATATATGAAGAAATATCTAACATTGATGGCAGCCGCCTGGCTCTTGGTAGGCTGCACAAGCGATGAGGTCGTCAACCCGCAGGGCGGAGACCTCGATGGCGCTATCTTGTTTGATGTGGCAGGCATGGCCGAAACGCGTGCTCCGGGCATGATGGATCTCGACGGCACCACGCAGCCAGTGTCCCTTCAGGATAAGGGCTTCGGCGTGTTCGCCAGCTATACCGCGCTGGAGAAGTACGAGACTGCCACCGTTTCCACCGACTTTATGTACAACCAGGGGGTAACGTATTACGACGATGGTGCAGGCAATACCGGATGGACTTACAGCCCCGTCAAGTATTGGCCTAACTACACCGACGACAGGGATAAGGAGTACGTCAGCTTCTTTGCTTACGCCCCCTACGAGGCCGACCCGCAGGACGATGGCCGCTGCATCTTCGCCGTGTCCAAGAACTTCAACTACGGTGACCCCTGGGTCAATTACCGTCTGGCTGAGAATCCTTGGGATACCGACCCCGCCAAGCAGCAGGTGGACCTCTGCTTCGGCATGCACCAGGACGGTACCAACTTCACCCCATGGACGGACCAGTGCAAAGCCGACTACGATATTGACGACAAGCTGAAGTTCACCTTCAAGCACGCACTGGCCTGCATCGGCGATCAGATCAGCATTAAGATGGCCGACGACCTCTGGAGCACCATCAACGGCTACGCCACCGTTACCATCGACAAGGTGACCATCACCTACAAGAACCTCACCACCAAGGCCCGTCTCGTGCTTAACAGCGCCGACGGCACTCCCAACTGGAAGGAGATCATCTCCGGCGAGCTCACCTGCTCACGTACCATTACTTTGGACAACACCACCACCGGCGGTGTCATCCCCTTCACCTTCGACGGCACCAACCATGGCACGGACAACCTGCTGTCCGACCAGTTCGGCCTCCTCTTCATCCCCCTGCAAATTGCAGGCACAGAGGCTGCTACTGCCGAGGTGGCTGCCGAATACACGGTGGTGAACAACGCCAGCGAGACCTACAACGGCGTTGCCAAAGGCACGTTCAAACTTCTTGAGAATGCCGGCGTGCCCTACACGCTTGATCCCGGTCAGAAGAATGCCATCCGCATCACCCTCACCAAGGACTTCGACCTCGCCCACCTCGTCTATCCACTTGGCGGCGGATCCGGAAGCGGTCCCTCCTACGCACCCAGACGTTAAACGAGTGAAGATATAAAACGAAATGTTGAACATCCAAAATGACTAAAGATATGAAAACAACGAAATATATTTTCCTCGCACTCCTCGCAGCGCTCCTCATGGTTCCTACCATCGGACGGGCGCAGAACAGTAATACACTGAACGTAGAAGCAGCGGGCACAATTCTGGGCCTCGACTGCTCTGTGGCAGCCAATAAGACTGCTATTGAGAGTTTACTCTTCACCAGCACATCTGTCTCTGCGACGGACGATGGCACACAATATACGTTTGAGTTGCAGTGCAACACTAATATTATCCCTGCTAATGTACAACTTGGTACGCTGACTGTGAACGGTGGCGCTGCCCAGATTGGTATTCCAACTCAGGAAACCACCGCTGGAGGTAAGATTGTCATTGTGATTGATAATGCAGCTGCCGATCTTACCGCTCATACCATCGAGGTAACGGGCTATACGCCGCATACCTTCAGCCTGACCCTCTCTGATCCGGAGATGTCCACTGCCACTGAGCAGAAGGTGAACCTGACGGTAGAAGACCAAGTGGTTTCGAGCCTCACCTACACTGAGACATCTACCCCTTCCATCAATGACCTCTTCGTCGTTTCGGGCTTTACCTCCGGTTCAACGCCTGCCCAACGAAATGTCATGGTGTCTGGTAAGGAAGGCACCATCTATTATGGTTCCACCGACAATAAGAATTGGGACAACTTTACCCAAGTGAAGCTGCCCGCTTACGATTGGGATGGCGATAATACAGGTGTTATCACCAACGAGGCTGACTACACTCCCAAGAAGAGCTACGGTCACACAGACGCACTCACCGTGCCCTTCACCTTCGCTTCTCCTTATTATGGTAAGTTGGCCACATTCACTTTCGCCAACGAGTTTGATGCTTCTGCTATCACGCCCGATGCAGCTACCTTTGACATAGGTTCGAACACCTGGACGTTCACCCTTCCCGATGCCGCCCGTGCCACCATCAGCAACGCCACCTTCACCGTCACCAAGCGCGATGTCAACGACGCTCTCGTCACTGCCGAACTTACCGGCTATGACAGCAAGGATGGCGATGTATATGTTTACGAATACACGGGCGCAGACATCACACCCGGCATCACGATAACCGATACGGAGCGTACCTACGATCTGGTGCTCTCCACCGATTATAATGCCCTTGACGATGTCACCAAACAAGCCCCCGGCCTCTACACCATCACCCTCCAAGGCACAGGCTACAACTACACCGGATCGCGCCCCATTCAATGGCGCATCGTCAAGAACATCAACCACAGTGACTTCACCGTCACCGTCGATCCCGCCGTCTATACTGGCACTGAGTTCACCCTCACCGACCTGAAGAGCAAGGTGATCGTCAAGCATCAGGGTACCGAACTGACCGAGGGTACTGACTATGACTTGACGTTCAAGACCGGTCACCAGCCCTTCATCGATGCCAAGACCTATGTTGAGGAGCTCGTCATCACCGGTAGGATTGCAGCCGGTATCAGCGGCACACGCTATGCCGACTTCACCATCAAGCCCAAGGACATCGCTGCAACCACCATCACTGCCGAGGCTGCCTATACCGGCTCCGCCATTGATCCTGCCGAGAACGATGGTGCCACACCGCCTACCTACTCATTTATTAAAGTGGAGGATGGTACCACCACCCTGACCGCCACAAAGGATTACACCGTGGCCGTGGCTGCAGGCACCTATCAGAATGCCGGAACATACGACAATGCCGTCACCATCACAGCTGTGGATGGCAGCAATTACACCGGCAGCAAGGTCGTTCCCTTCGTTATCACGGGCGGTACCAGCATGGATGCAGCTGCCATCACAATCACTGTGGATCCCGTGGTGTATAAAGGCGCGGAATATACCCTCGATGAGGTGAAGGCTAAGGTGGTTGTCAAGAATGGTACAACCGAACTGGTCGAAGGAACTGACTACATCCTCACCAAGATTTCCACCTACATTGATGCCAAGACCTATACCAACGACATCATCATCACTGGTAATGGCGAATACTACGGCACCCGCACTGCCGACTTCATCGTGCAGCCCAAACCCATCACCCTCTGCGATGTCACTGCCGGTACCACCTATACCGGTTCGGATATCGACCCGGCCAAGAACGATGGTGCCACACCGCCGGTCTATGATTTCATCACGGTCAAGGACGGTGCCACCACGCTCACAGCCACTGTGGATTACACCGTTACCGTTGCCACGGGCACCTATAAAGATGCTGGCACTTACGCCGATGCCATCACCATCACAGCTGTGGATGGTGGCAACTACACAGGCTTCCAGGTTGTCGATTTCGTCATCGACCATGCTGGCTTCGATGTAGCCAAGGCACTCGTAGAGGCCAAGGATGTATATACCGGCGCTGCACTGCCTCCTGTGGCTACTAACCCTGCTGAACCTACCGATAACATCGTGGTGAAGCTGGGCGATAAGACTCTGGTTTATGGCACTGATTATACCTTTGTCAAGAATGAGGCTGACGCCAACTATCTTGAAGCCAAGACTTACGAGAACGCCATCACCATCACGGGTATTGGCGAGTACTATGGTAAGCTCAATGCAGCCTATGTGATCCAGCCCCGTGCTTTTGCCGATGCTGACATCACGATCACCGTGCCCGACCTGAACTACGATGCCACCGACCTGACTCCTGTTCCTGAAGTGAAGTACCAGACCAACGTTGTCGATCCCAACAACTACACCTTCACTCCTGCCACCGTGAAGGAGGCCGGTACCTACACCCTCAGCTTCGAAGGCCAGTACAGCCTCACCGGCACCAACACTGCCGAGGTGAAGGTGCTCAAGGCCATGGACGGTGCTTACACCGATGACTTCGTCATCACCATCGTGCCCGAGACTCCCATTGCTTTTGACGGCACCAATCCCGTCGAGCCTGAGATTAAGGTGACCGACAATGGTAAGGAACTGGTTGAAGGAACTGATTATACAGTAGCATACTCGAACAATACCGCCGAGGGCGAAGGTACGGTGACCATCACTGGTGCCGGCGTCTATAGCGGCACGAAGAGCATCAACTTCCCCATCGTGGCTGCCTACTTCACCGAGGGCGACTTCACCTACCACTACATCAACAGTACGACTGTAGCTGTGGGTACTGAGACGCACGACGTGGCTACCACTTCGACTGACCCGAACATCACAGTGCCCGATGTAGTGAACCACACCATTGGTTCGACTCCCTATCCGTTCACTGTGGTGGGTGTCGAGACGGGTGCCTTCAAGGCTCTGACCACCATGTTCACGCTCACCTTGCCTGCCACCATCGAATTCATCGAAGATAAGGCATTCGAGGGTTGCGCTGCACTGCGTTGGATTGATGCCTCTACCGCTACGGCCCTCGTGCCCAGCAGCCTGGATCGTACTATCGAGGCTACCCCGTTCTACGGCGTGCCGGCACAGGCACTGGTGTTCCTCACTGACAATAAGGTGGAAGGCGAAAACTACGTCTATATGGTTGGCGCAGCCGACTTCCGCTGCGATGTGTTCAAGATCTTTGACGACGTCAGCGGCAAGCAGACCACTTTCACCCAGACCGACGGTTACCAATGGGCTTACGAAAACCCGTACGAGTTCAAGGCCAATACCGTGGTCAACACACGTCAACTCAGTGGCGAACAGCACTACACCACTTGTCTGCCTTACACTATGGCCATCCCCACTGGCGTGAAAGCCTACCAGCTCGTCGCCTCGACCGATCCCGCCATCAACTCAGCCAGCACCCTCATCGGCTTCACCGAGGTAACTGGCAACTTGGAGGCCTTCAAGCCCTACGTGCTCATCCCGACAGTGAGCGGTCAGTTGCTCTGCGCCGGCGAGACCACCATCCCCGCAACGGTTGGCGTGTTCGATGATACCGACGGCCATCACCTCAACAAGGTTCCTGCTACTGCAACTGCCGGTGGTTATGTCATGTACGGCACCATGCGCTTCAAGGCAGGCGATGGCAAGCAGTATATCATGCAGGAGAAGAACGAGTGGAAGCTCACCGACGGAGCCGGTTGGAGCGGCGGCACTGGTGCCTGCGTACTGCCCATGCGTGCCTACATTGCCAAGGAGGGCGAATATCCTGTGAAGAAGTTCCTCACCGCCACCTATGGTACCACCGAGCTGAACGAGCTCTTCGACCAGCTGGTTGAGGAGGAGAACGCCGACCGCTACGACATTGCTGGTCGCAAGGTGAGCGGCAACCTCCGCAAGGGCATCTATGTAGTCAATGGCAAGAAGGTTGTCATGGGCAAGTAAGTCCCCGCATACCAAGCAAACCCCTTTCCTTTTCATATTTGTTTTGCTCCTCCGGCGCCCACAATCGGCGCTGGGGGAGTTTTTTTGCGGGATAGCGTTTGCCTTTTCACGAATAGCCCTTATCTTTGCAGCAACAAAAGCGTCGATTAGTATGCTCAAACCCTTTCACACACCCAATGTCATTGAGGCTGGCTGCGATGAAGCCGGCCGTGGCTGCTTGGCAGGCCCAGTCTTTGCGGCGGCCGTTATCCTGCCGCCCGACTTTCAAAACGAATTGCTGAACGATTCCAAGCAACTCACCGAGCGGCGGCGCTATGCCTTGCGCGAGGTGATTGAGCGCGAGGCCTTGGCATGGGCCGTGGCTGAGTGCTCGCCTCAAGAGATCGACCGCCTGAATATCCTGCGTTGCTCCATCCTTGCCATGCAGCGGGCGTTGGATCAGCTTGCCGTGCGGCCGCAGCACATCATCGTGGATGGCAACCGATGGAGCCCGTATGTTCCTGCCACGCTGGATGCCGCCGGGAAGCAACCCGCATCGTCTCCGAGCGCTGTCGTTCCCGCCCATACCATAGTGAAAGGCGATGCCACGTACATGAGTATAGCGGCTGCATCGGTCTTGGCCAAGACCTACCGCGATGACAGGATGAAGGCCCTGGCCAAAGAGTACCCGCAATACGGATGGGACCGGAATATGGGCTATCCAGCCAAACTGCACAGGGAGGCCATCCGCCAGTATGGCCCTACGCCCCACCACCGCATGTCTTTCCGCCTCCTGCCCGAAGAGCAGCTGACGATTCAGTGGAATGACGAGGGTAAGTGAAAAGTGAAAGAGTGAAAAGTGAAAAATAAGAGTAACTGAAAAGGGAAAAGTGAAAAATAAGAGTATCGGGAAAATGTATAAGGAGAGTGCATCGCGGTTTTCCCGCGATGTTTGAATCATCCGAAGCCCCCCTTTTGCGCTTTTTCCGCTTTTCCGTGTTGAAGATAAAAATAAATGCGTACCTTTGCACCCGCAATTTAATCTAAAGACATTCTATTATGGCAAAGAAAGCATTATTGATGATCCTGGACGGCTGGGGCATCGGCGATAAGAGTAAGGGCGATGTGATCTACCAGACACCCACCCCCTACATGGACTACCTGAACGCTACCTACCCCCACAGCCAGCTGCTGGCCTGCGGCGAGAACGTCGGTCTGCCCGACGGACAGATGGGCAACTCTGAGGTGGGGCACCTGAATATCGGCGGCGGCCGCATCGTCTATCAGGACCTGGTTAAGATCAACCGCGCTTGCCGCGATAACAGCATCATGCAGAATCCCGAAGTCGTCAGCGCCTTCGAGTATGCAGTCCGCGAAGGCAAGGCCGTCCATTTCATGGGCCTCACCTCCAATGGCGGCGTTCACTCCTCGCTGGAGCATCTGTTCAAGCTGTGCGAGATTTCCAAGGAATACAAGGTGCGCGAAACATATATCCACTGCTTCATGGACGGCCGTGACACCGACCCCAAGAGCGGCCGCGGCTTCATCGCCCAAGTACTGGACAAGTGCGAGGAGACCGGCGCTAAGATAGCCAGTATCGTGGGCCGTTTCTATGCCATGGACCGCGACAAGCGTTGGGAACGTATCAAGTCGGCCTATGACCTCCTCGTGCATGGCGAGGGCGTGCAGGCCACCGACCTGCTCGAAGCCATGGAACTGAGCTATGCCGACGGCGTGACCGATGAGTTCATCAAGCCCATCAACAACGCCACCTGCGATGGCACCATCAAGGAGGGCGATGTCATTATCTTCTTCAACTACCGCAACGACCGCGCCAAGGAGCTCACCATCGTGCTGACCCAGCAGGACATGCCCGAGCAGGGCATGCACACCATCCCCGGCCTGCAGTATTATTGCATGACCCCCTACGATGCTTCGTTCCAGGGTGTGCATATCCTCTTCCCGAAGGAGAACGTCGAGGACACGCTGGGCGAGTACATCAGCAGTAAGGGCCTGAAGCAGTTGCACACGGCCGAGACGGAGAAGTACGCACACGTCACCTTCTTCTTCAATGGCGGGCGCGAGCGTCCGTACGAGGGCGAGGACCGTGTGCTGGTGGCTTCGCCTAAGGTGGCCACCTACGACCTGCAGCCCGAGATGAGTGCCTTCGAAGTGAAGGACAAGCTGGTGGCTGCCCTCAAGACAGCACAGTACGACTTCATCGTGGTCAACTTTGCCAATGGCGATATGGTAGGACACACCGGCGTCTATTCGGCCATCGAGAAGGCTGTGGTGGCTGTGGATCAGTGCGTGAACGAGGTGGTCGAGACAGCCAAGGCTGCCGACTATGAGGTTGTGATCATTGCCGACCATGGCAATGCCGACAACGCCCTCAACCCCGACGGCACCCCCAACACCGCCCACTCGCTCAATCCCGTTCCCTTCATCTACGTCACCGAAAACAAGCAGGCCAAGGTGGCCGATGGCATCCTGGCCGATGTGGCTCCGTCCATCCTGCACATCATGGGCCTGGAACAGCCCAAGGCCATGACCGGCCACTGCCTGATTAGCGAGGATTAAGGCAGCACAACATTACTTTTCCACCCCCTCTACGGGGCCGAATTTCCCTAAAAGGCTGTTGGCGAGAGCGCTAACAGCCTTTTCCGTATCTGTACTTTTCCACCCTTTTCTTATGGCCAACCCGCAAAAAGGCTGTATCTTTGCCGCAGAAAAAACAGCGGAAACCTTCCCTGCACATGAAATCCAAGCTTCACATACTGCTTCTGCTCACGCTGATGGGCTTGTTCACGGCCTGCGGGTCGGACAAGGCCGACGTGCATCCGTTGCAGCAGGCCGAGACGCTGATTGCCCACTATCCGGACAGCGTCAAGGCCTATGAGCGGTTGCTGCGCAGGGCTGTTGCGCAGGGCGAGGCACAGCACGACTGGCGTACCGCCTCGCGTGCGCTGCTGCTGTTGGCCGCACAGGTGCAGTGGACCAACGAGGTCGAAGCCCTTGCGCTGGCCTACCAGGCGTTGGAACTGCACGACCGTGGCACGAAGGATGCCAAGGGGCGCCTGCAAATACAGTTGGCCATTGCCAACTATCTGCAGCAGACCGACGACATCGCCCGCGCGCGTACCTTATATAATCAGTGCATGCACACCGCCGAACGGTTAGGGCTGAACGACAGCCGTAACCTCGCGCTGGGGCACCTGGCCCAGCTGAGTCTTGTGGACAACCGCCCGCAGGAAGCCTTGGCTCTGGCGCAGCAAATGCGCCTGTCCGGTTCGGCCGACAGCCAGATGGAGCCCCTGTTCATTCTGGCCAACTGTTACATGCAGTGCAACCTCTTAGACCAGGCCCGGCAGGTGTATGAGCAGTTTGATACCTGCCAGAATGCCAAGACCCGCTACGTGGCTTTGCGCCATCTCACCGAGATAGCCATGCTGCAGGCCGATTTCCCAAAGGCTTCCTCCACGATGGATTCGGCCTTTTCCTGTGCCGAAGTCGTCTTTTTCCAGGCCATGAAGCAGAAGGACGACTACTTCCGCACCACCCTGGCGCAGGAACGTGAGGCCGAACACCTGAAGGCCCAGCGCCAGCAAACGTTCTGGCTGTTGCTGTTCGTGCTCGTGGTCGGCGTGTTCTTGGCGGTCATCACATTTATCGTGAGCAGGCACCGCCGTGCCATCCAGCAGCAGCGCCTGGCCGCCGAGCAGCACGAGCGCGAAGTGGCCGAGCAACGTCTGGAACACCAGGACACCATGATTCATATCCTTCAGAACTTCATCATAGAGAAGAGCGAGGTCATTCAGCGCCTGCGGGCCGAAGGCGACGAGAAGAAACAGCTCAGTGCCGACGACTGGCAAGATATGGAACAGACGCTGGACAGCATCACCGACGGCTGGGTAGGCCGCCTGCGGGCCCAGCACCCCGACTTCCGCGAGGAGGACATCCAGCTGTGCATGCTCACCCGCATGAAGCTGACCAACCAGACCATTGCCGACCTCTATTTCATCACCCCGTCGGCCGTGAAGCACCGCAAACTTAAACTGAAGAAGGAAGGCTTTGGCGAGGCCAATCCCGACGTGAAGCTGCACGATGTGCTGGCGCGCCTGCCCCTCCTGCTGCTCTGCCTGCTCATGCCCCATGGCCTGCGCGCCCAGCAGGTGCAGACACTCTGGCAGCCCACGCCGCTGTTGGAGCAGAGCCAGGGTGTGCATGTGACGAGCGCAGAATGGGACAGCCGTCACACCCGCGTGGACTTCCGTGTGGCTCATGCCGATGCCGCCACGTTCACCTTGCGCCCCACCATCTGCCTCTCCGACGAGGACGGCACCCTGCACCCCTGCGTGGAGGCTCGTGGCCTACGGCTTGGGGTTCCTACGGCGGTGCCTGCCGACAGCGCCCTCACCTTCACCTTGGTGTTTGATGCCCTGCCGCCCCTCACACGCCTGTTCGATATTATCGAAGATACCGTGCCGCAGGCCCGCCGCTGGATGGGCATTCACAGCGCCCTGCGTGCAGCCCGCTTCCCCGTGATGCGCGGCCGCCGTTCGGCAGCCGACACCATCCGTGCATCCGCCCGGCCCATCATCCGCCGTTTTGGGTTGCAGGCACTCTTGGATTCCGCCGATCCCGATTCCGTCTATCGGCAGCTCCAGCCCCAACTGTCGGTCTATCGCGACTATGTGGCGTGGAAGTGGCGCCTCACGCCGGCCGAGGTCTATGAGCTGATGTCGCGTCCGGCCACCGTAGCCCAGCCCGTAGCTGGTGGCGCTGCCAAGCCGTCGCAGTACCGTCCGTTGTCGCGTCCGGCTTCGGACACTTCAACGCCGCCGGCAGCGGCCGCCCCCTCCAAGCCCCGTAAGACCAGCTTCTTCAGCCGCCTGTTCGGACGGAAGCAGAAAGCCAAGCCCATGTCCCGCTTCGAGCAGAAGATGCTGCAGGAGCAGCGCAAGTACTAACCCCAAATGTCCAATGCAGATACATTATATAATAATATGAGACGTGTTATGTGCCTGATTGATTGTTGCCGCTTCGCTTCGCGTATCGCGTGGCGTGGTTGTGGGGTGGGGCTGCTGTGCCTCGTTGCCCTTCTTGCTTTCACTCCGGTGGCCATGGCCCAGGAACCGGCCGAGGCCAGCATCGTGCCTGTTGCACCGCATCTCACCGTGTCGGCCCGTGTGGTCGATGCCGATACGGGCGAACCCTTGCCGCTGGTGGGCGTGTATGTGTCGGCCGAAACGAACACACTCACCAATTTCGATGGCGAGTTCAGCCTCACGGCGCCCCCCGATGCCGATGTGCGTTTCACCTGCATCGGCCGCTCCACCTTGACCTTCAAGGCTTCAGCCTTGCCGCCGGTGATCCGTATGTCCATGCTGGCCAAGACCATGTCCGAGGTCACGGTGGTCAGCCTTGAGAACCTGTTGGTGAAGCTTGCCAAGAAGATGGAAAAAGGTTTCCAGCGGCACCGGACGGACAATGCCTTCTACTTCTACCGGCAGACCTCCGTGATGGGTGGCAAGCAGGACATTGTCGAGGCCTTCACCAATGCCCAATCCGCCGTGAACCTGCGCAATGTGGAGTTCGTCAGCGGTCGGCATGGCGCCTTGTCGCGTCAGCGCTGGGAGCAGTCGGCCCTGCGCAACATGAACCTGCACCACATCATCGAGCTGGGTCCCATGACACTGCAGGTGCCTTTCTGGAACCGCCTCGTCACCCCGCTGTTGCCCGATCCTTTCCCCACCGTCCGTGGGCAGCGTGACGGCAAGTCCTTCTCGCTCAACTCCTACACCCATTCGGCCATCAGTTCCTTGCAGACCATCTACCATATCACGGCCGACGAACTTTCCGACGGCGATGAGCATCTTCTTGCCATCCATCTCCGGCTGCGCGATGGCGTCAAGCTGGAGCAGCCCGTCATGACAGGCACACTCTACGTCAATCAACGCGAGCTCCAGGTGCTGGCTTTCGATGGGCAGGTGGAGAACATGCAGCTGCAGTTGCGCCGTTCCGAGTTGCAGGGGGCCATCAACATACCTGTGGCCATGAAGTTCCATATCGACTACCGCTACGACCGCAAGTATGCCGAAGTGGCCGACCTGTCCATGGATACCTCGTGGGAGATTCAGGGTTCTGGCGATGACAAGCTCCCCCTGTTGGCCCAGCTGAACCAGTTCCAGACCCGCACCCTCCTGTTCAATGTCGAGCGTCAGAAACGGCTGCGCCGTGGCAAGTCGCGTGGCTATCGCGTCAGCGAGAATATGCTTGCTGCCGTTGCCGAGGCCGGCTACGACTCCACCCTGTGGGCCAACACCGATGTGGTGAAACGAACGGCCGAGGAAGAAGCCATTGCCAACGGCACACTGGACCGCGAGCAGCAGTTGCGCGACTCGCTCTACGCCTATGTCGGCTCCCTCTCGCCCCTGGCCCGTCTGGCCGACCGCCAGCGCCGCTTCGGCAACGTCATTCCGCAGGAGAAGGTGTATGTACACATGGACAACACCGGCTATTTCCTGGGCGACACCATCTGGTTTGCCGCCTATCTGCGCAAGACCAACACCGACACACCCAGCCGCATGAGTCGCGTGCTCTATGCCGAACTGTGGAACCACGACGGCTATCTGGTTGAGCGCAAGCTCATCGAGATGACCGACGGGCGCGGTCACGGCTTCTTTGCCCTGCCCGACACCCTCTACAGCGGCTACTTCGAGCTGCGGGCCTACACCCGTTGGCAGCTCAACTGGGGCCAGACCGAGCATCCGCACAACTGGGGCACCGAGTACCTCTTCTTCAACAAGGCCATGGCCAAGGACTTCTTCCGCGACTATGAGAAGCTCTACTCGCGCGTGTTCCCCGTGTATGACAAGCCCAAGACACCGGGCGACTTCTACAAGGACATGACCTTCCGTCCCCTGCGTCGCTACTTCAAGACCGAGCCCAAGGCGCCCGAACTGCGCCTCAGCCTCTTTCCCGAAGGGGGCAACCTGGTGGCCGGCGTGCCCTGCCGGGTGGCTTTCGAGGCCGCCACCGAGGAGGGCGAGGTGCGCGAAGGCACCCTTCAGCTCATGGCAGGCCAGCAGGTCGTTGCCACCGCCAGCACCGTGAACCGCGGCCGTGGCACCTTCAGTTTCACGCCCCAGGCCGGGCAGAAGTACGAGGCCGTGTTCCGCGACCAGCGGTGGCATGAGTTGCAGAAGGCTGCCGCCGCATCGGCTGCCCGCGCCGAACGGCGGGCGCTGCAACAGAACATGGAGAAGCACGAGGCGCGGCAGGACATCAAGGGCGTCGAGCCCGAAGGCGTGGCCCTGCAAGTGGATCTGGACACCCTCAGCGGCACCTGGCAGTTCCGCATCGCAGCCTGTGGCAAGGCCGCCAGCCAGCCGCTGGGCATCACGGTGATGAACGAGGGGCGGCTTGAGCAGTATTGGGAACTGAACAACCCGCAGCCCAGCGCCGACTTCCATCTGCCGGCTTCCGCCCTTGCGGCCGGTGTGAACCAAGTCACCGTGTTCGACTCCATCGGCCATATCTATGCCGACCGCCTCTTCTTCGTCACCCGTCCGGACCTGACGCAACACACGCTGCAGTTCACGGGCCTGAAGAGCCAGTACCAGCCCTTCGAGCCCATCGACTTCGATGTGACCGCAGCCGACGTGCTGCCCGATATGACCATCTCGCTGGCTGTGCGCGATGCCGTACACACCGACAACACCTTCGACTCGGGCAATATCATGACCGAGATGCTGCTTTCGTCCGAGATCAAAGGCTTCGTGCCCCAGCCCGACTACTTCTTTGAGCGCGACGATGCCGAGCACCGCACCGCCCTGGACCTGCTCATGCTCACCCAGGGTTGGCGCCGCTTCAACTGGCAGGAGCAGGCGGTGCCCGGCGCGTGGGACCTGACCCACCCGGCCGAGTACACCCAGATGGTGTCCGGCACGGTGCACCGCTATTCCACCCTCGATTTGGAACTCCGGCTGGGGCTGCTCTCCAATGTCGATGACTTAGAGCGTGAATACTACGAACATTACAGCTACGGCCGGACCAACTACGCCCGTGGAACCCCTATTGTGGGCTATGGGGAGTCGTACGTCGGCCAGCTGATGTCTCAGGACGAAGCAGCCAACCGTTCTTCGCGCCCGCGCTTCCGCTTCCTCAGCGCCAACGAATACACCACCGACAGCTACATCAACCTGCAGGATGTGTACCAGAGCCGCTCCCGTCTCGGTGTCATAGCCGACACCCACAACGGCATCTATGGCTTGTACGGGCGTGAGTGGGGCAATGCCGACTACAACGTGCTGCGCTTCAAGACCGACAGGCACTACCGCCAGTTGCAGCGCGACCGCATGCACAAGACCGCCCGCCAGTATGTCGAGGAGGGCAACCTGAAGCACGACGTCACCGTGCATGCCGAGTTCGTCAACCCCTTCGATACCAAGAACGTGCTGGTGGGTGAGGCCATGACGCAGAACGGCCGCTTCCTCATCGACCTGCCCCGCTTCACCGGTCAGTGCTATTTCCACCTGGCAGCGGCCGACACCACTCAGTGGAAGGCCAAGCGCGCCCGTTTGCGCCTGCGGAAAGGCCTCAAGGAGGACAAGACCGCCTGGGTGCGGCTACAGACCATGTCGGCCGACGACTGGCCCATGCCGCGCGTGGGTATGACCAGCGATGGCTCTTCGGGGATGGGCGGTGGTGGTATTACTGAACCCATCACTATTGCTGGCAAGATGCCCGATCTGCCGGACTTCTACGTGCGCATCAACTTCCCCTATCCCCGCTGGATCAAGCCCTACACCTACTATCAGGTGCACAACGCGCCCCTGCACGAAGGGCGTCTGCCTTCCAGCCTGCAGACCGACGGCGTCCGACTGCTGGACCAGGTCACCATTCGTGCGCGCCACGGCGGTCTGCGCCGCTTGGACTACAGCAAGCCGGCCTATGTGCTGGATGCACAAGAGGCGGCCAACCTGGGCATTGATGCCGGCATGAGCCAATATGCCTACCTGGCCGGCCATGCGGCGCGAGATGCTGCCATGGTGTTGGTGGGCGACATGGGCATGGCACGCCGTCCCGAATATTCCGTCTCCATCGACCAGATGGGGCCCGGCTACTGGTGGGACAACTACCAGCAGCAGCGCAATGGCCTGCTGTGCACCTTCGACAAGTTCTACATCTACACCGACTACTCGCCCCGTCGCGAGGGCGATGAACGCTTCGAACAGGCCAACCAGCCCGAGGTGCGTGTAGATATGCGCCGCAACCCCGAGGGCGAGGACCGCGCCGTGTTCATCAACCGCCACATGGTCCTGGACGGCTTCGCCTATCAGGAGGACTTCTACCACCCCGACTACAAGCGCAACCCGCCCGTCGAGGGGCAGAAGGACTACCGCCGCACCCTGTACTGGAACCCCGAACTGAAACTGAACGACCGCGGACAGGCCCACGTACACCTGTTCAACAACAGTCAAACCACCTCCGTCCTGCTCGAAGCTGAAGGCCTGAACAGCGAGGGCGGCCTGATGTGGGGCAGATAAACAAAAACAATATAAACAACCAAACATGAACACAATGAACAGAAACCGTTGCATGCACCTGTGGCGCCCCTGCTGCGCTGCCCTCTTGCTGGGGCTGCTCCTGCTGCCTTCGGCCCTCCGTGCACAGACCAAAATCCCCACCACCCTCGACGGGTGGGCCGACCGCCTCACCCGTTTTGGCAAGGGCATCCCCCAGGAGAAGGTGTATGTGCACATGGACAACAACTGCTATTTCCTGGGCGACACCATCTGGTTTGCCGCCTACACGCGCCGCACCGACCGCGACCTGCCCTCTGGCGTGAGCAGGCTGCTCTATGCCGAGCTGTTCAACCAGGACGGTTATCTGGTTGAGCGCAAACTCATCGAGATGGTGGGTGGCCGCGGCAGCGGCTGTTTCGCCCTGCCCGACACCCTCTACAGCGGCTACTACGAGCTGCGTGCCTACACCCGCTGGCAGCTCAACTGGGGCCAGTACGAGCACCCGCATTCCGTCAAGGTGGAAGAGGAGTTCCAGTCGTTAGCGCTGGCCAAAGAGTACTACCGCGACTACGACAAGCTCTACTCCCGCGTATTCCCCGTCTATGACAAGCCCCGCACCCCCGGCGACTACGCCCACGACATGACGCTCCGTCCGCTGCGTCGCTATTTCAAGGACGACGAGCCCGAACCTAAGTTCCAGGTGGCACTCTACCCCGAGGGTGGACGCCTGGTGGGCGGCGTGCCCTGCCGCATGGCCTTCGAGGGCGTTGACCAAGAAGGTCAGACCTCGCGCGGCCGTGTCGTCGTGCGCGACAAGGCCGGCACCGAAGTGGCCAAGGCCGAGGCCGAGAACCGGGGCCGTGGGGTGGTGGAGTTCACCCCTCAGGTGGGGCAGAAGTATGAAGTCACCTTCTATTCCGACTCCGTCAACCGCAAGGGCCAGCCCATCGTGGCCAAGGCCACCATTGCCGACATCCAGGCCGATGGCGTGTCCGTACGTCTCAGTCAGGATGCAGCCCAGGTGCAGGTGCGCCTGGATGCCGCCGGCGCGGCGGCTGCTACCCAGCTGGGCGTCACAGTGATGCACCAGGGCGTGGTGGAGCGGTATTGGAAGATGGAGAACGGCCAGTGGATGGCAGACAATGCCCCGGCCACCGATGCCCGCATCGAGACGAAGACCGACAGCCGTCAGTCCTCCATCTTCAACCTTCAGTCGTCGGCCTTCCAGCCCGGCGTGAACCAGTTCACCGTGTTCGATGCCGCCGGCCGCATCTATGCCGACCGCCTCTTCTTCGTGCTGTCCGATGCCCAGCTGCAGCCCACCCTCGCCGTGAGCGGTGCCGGGCAGAAGTACGAGCCTTTTTCGCGCATCCTGCTCAATGTGAAAGCACAGACGGGCGTTCCCTCCGGCACCCCTATCTCGCTGTCGGTGCGCGATGCCACCTATACCGACCCCGTGTATGACAGCGGCAACATCCTCACCGAGATGCTGCTGGCCTCCGAGATCAAAGGCTTCGTGCCCAACCCCGAGTACTTCTTCGAGGCCAACGACGACGAGCACCGCCGCGCCCTGGACCTGCTCATGCTCACCCAAGGCTGGCGCCGCTTTGAGTGGCGCGAGATGGCCACGCCCGGCGTGTTTGAGCTGACACACCCCAACGAGCAGACCCAAGTGCTGGACGGTTCCGTGCGCGAGTACTATGCCCTGCGCAAGGAGAACACCGTGGACATGATGGTCATGGCCGAGCACATGGCCTTTATGGGTGCCAACGAGGAAGGCATCCGCGACGAGCTGCAGATGACCTTCGGTGCCCATGCCGACCTCTCGTTCCTGGATACCGAGTCCTGGCAGCAGACGATGGATAGAATCGGCGCCGCCGACGCGGAAATCGAGGAGAGCAGCGAAACCACCACTGACCCCACTACCGAGCCCTCCGGCTCGTCTGATGCCGCTGTCACGGCCAACACCGTCGATGCGCCCACGTGGCTGGATCCGTCGCAGCAGAACATAGGCATGAGTCCCTTCCAGGGCTTCCGCTTCAACCCCTCGCGTGCCTTCGTCTCCACTGGCAGCACGCTCAGCCGCTCGCGCTCGTCCAACCAGTCGCAGCGCGTGTACTACGGCGGCGTCAGCACCCCGCAGACCAGCCAGAACACCGACCGTCCCTCGTGGCAGCGCCTGCTGCGCGACGAGACCCGCCTAAAGCGCGAAGTGCTGGTGCATGCCTTCTTCCAGCAGCCGGGTTCTGAGGGCGTGGTAGGCGAGATGACCACCGACAAGGGTCGCTTCCGCATCACCGTGCCCCATTTCTATGGCGAGTGCTATTTCCACCTGGCCGCCTCCGACACCACCAAGTGGCGCAAGGGACAACGCCACCAGTGGGTGGTGGTGAACGACGACGAGGAGGACGAGTTTCAGGAGTTCTACGTGCGCCTGAGCTTCCCCTATCCGCGCTTCATCAAGCCCTACAGCTGGTACCAGTGCCACCTGGCACCCTTGGCTTCCGAGAGCCTGGCACAGGACCGCCAGGACGGCTTCGCCCTGGACCGCAACCTGAAGGAGGTGGTAATCCGCTCCAAGCACGGCGGCCTGCGCAAGTTCGACCCCTCAAAGCCCGCCTTTGTGGTGGATGCCTATGAGGCCCTGAACGCGGCCATCGACGCCGGCCTGAACACAGGCCGCTTCAATGGCAACGGCCAGTTTGTGTCGAACGTGGCGCGCACCTACATCGGCGACATGAACATGGAGCGCCGCTACGAGGTGGAGACACGCCACGACGGGCGCAACTCCACCAGCAACGAGACCACCGGCCAGAAGGACTTCTACAACTACCTGTACAACCTGGACAAGGTGTATGTCTATACCGACTATTCGCCCCGCCGCGAGGGTAGCACCCGCTTTGAGCAGGCCAACCAGCCCAAGGTTACGGTGGACCTGCGCAAGAATCCCGACGGCGGCAAGAATGCCACCTTCCGCGACCGCTATCTTATCCTGAAGGGCTTTGCCGGCGAGGACGACTTCTACCACCCCAACTACGCCGGGCGCAAGCCGGCCGCCGAGGGCGTGAAGGACTATCGCCGCACCCTGTATTGGAACCCCGACCTGCAGCTGGATGCCGACGGTCAGGCCACCGTCAGTTTCTACAACAACGGCAAGGAAACATACATCGAGGTGAGCGCCGAGGGGCAGGGCAACGACGGAACCCTGCTCTGGAGCGGCCAATAAAGCACACCTCGGCACGGCCATGCCTGACTCTTTGGCTTTGCCGCACTGACAACGAGCCCCGACAGCCTTTCCCCTCCGGCTGCCGGGGCTTGCTGTGTCATTACGCTCGCCACCTTTCCGCTCACTGTCCTTCCGTTCACTGTCCTTCCGTTCACAGCTCTTTCGCTCGCCCCCTTTCCGTTCGCCACCTTTCCGTTCGCTGCCGTTCCGCTCGCTGCTCTTCCGCTCTCTGCCTCTCCATTGGCTTCCACGCGCCCCCTTCCAAAGTTTTTGGATTGGGTCCCACCCCCGACGACTATTGCCCCACGAGAGTACACCCCCAACCTCAAAGAAAATTATACGTACGTATAAATGGTAGTTGTACGTACGTATAAATAGTAGTTGTACGTACGTATAACCTATAGTTGTACGTACGTATAATCTATGGTTGTACGTACGTATAATTTCTTTTGAGGTAGGGGACAGTGCAGATTGGTGGCTACATAGAAAGCCCCTTGGCACGGTGCGATGCGTTTTTGCACTGTGCCAAGGGGCTTTTTGGTAGTGGAAAAGAGGGCGGTCGGCTTCACGGGCGTGGCAGGCCATGGCCGGCTCGTTTGGCGTGTGCCTTGCCAGAAGCTGCAGGCCATGGCAGACTCGTTGGGCGTGTGCCTTGCCAGAAGCTGCAGGGCATGGCCGGCCCGTTGGGTGTGCGCCTTACTTGCTGCTGAGGGTGATGGTGCCCTTCTTCAGGCCGCGCCCAGTGGCTTCGAGGGTGATGGTGCCGGGCTTGTCGGCGCTCTGCACGATGGCGGTGAGTTGGCCGGCAAAGGCGTGGTGGCGCGGCAGGTGGAACAGGTCCAGGTTGGTGGCGTCGCCGTTGGCGGCGGCACGGAAGCGGCCGGCGCCCTTCACGCGGAAGGAGATGAGGGTGGAGTCGAAGGGGCAGATGTTATCGTCCTTATCCACCACGCTCACGGTCACGTAGCTCAGGTCCTCGCCATCGGCACAGATGGTGGAGCGGTCGGCCTCCAGCCGTATGTGGTGGGGCTTCCCGGCCGTCTGCACGGTGGCTGTGGCGGTGTGGGCTGTGGTGGCAGCGTTGGTGGCGGGGTAGTGTGCCACGGCCTTCAGCTGGCCGGGCTGGTAGGTGACATCCTCCCAGATCAGGCGGTAGCGGCGCAGCAGCCAGAAGGGGTCGCCGGCCTGGCGTGCGGCTTCGCTTTCCTGGCGGGTGTATTTGTGGCGCTTGCCAAGGCTCTGTCCGTTCAGGAAGAGCTCGGCCTCGGGGGCGTCGGTATAGACGAACACCGGCGTTACTTCGCCTTCGCGGCCCGGCCAGGTCCAGTGCGGCAGGATGTGCAGCGTGTGGTCGCGGTGGTTCCAGATGGAACGGTACAGGTAGAAGCGGTCCTTGGGCAGCGAGGCCAGGTCGATGATGCCGAACAGGCTGCTGTGCGAGGGCCATGCGTTGGTGTCGTAGGGGCTGGGTTCGCCCAGGTAGTCAAAGCCCGTCCACACGAACTGGCCTATCTCCCACTCGTGGTCGTCGGCGTTGGCAAAGTCCACGTCGGGCACATTGCTCCACGAGCAGTACTCCACGTCGTAGCCGGACGACTGGTGGTCGGGGTAGCGTGCGCCCGCCTTGAGCTGTACGGGGAACTTATACACGCCGCGGCTGCTCACGGTGCTGGAGGTCTCGCTGCCCAGCACGATGTTCTGCGGCAGCTTCTGGTAGGCCTCCTCGTAGCGGTTGGCGCGGTAGTTGAAGCCGGGTATGTCGATCATGGCGGCAAAGCCGTTGCTCAGCACGCAGGTGACCTGGTCCATGCCGCAGGTGACGGGGCGTGTGGGGTCCTCGCGGTGGCAGATGTCCTGCAGGAACTTGGCCACCTGGTAGCCTTGCGGCGAGCATTGTGTGGGCACCTCGTTGCCCACGCTCCACATCACCACCGAGGGGTTGTTGCGGTAGTGGCGCACCATGTTCACCATGTCGCGCTCGGCCCACTCCTTGAAGAAGCGGTGGTAGCCGTTGCGACACTTGGCAATGTCCCACTCGTCGAAGGGCTCAATCATCATCATGAAGCCCATGCTGTCGCACAGCTCGACCAGCTCGGGTGCCGGCATGTTGTGGCTGGTGCGGATGGCATCGCAACCCATGTCCTTGAGCAGCGTCAGCTGGCGGCGCAGGGCAGCGCGGTTGATGGCGGCACCCAGCGGGCCCAGGTCGTGGTGGTTGCACACGCCCTGGAACTTGCGCGGCTGGCCGTTCAGCAGGAAGCCGCGGTCGGCAATGACGTCGATGGTGCGTATGCCGAAGATGGTGGTGGAAGTCCCCCCTACGGCCTCCGCGGGGGCCTCTGTTCCTTTGTCCTTCGGGAGGGGCGTGATGCGGGTCACGGCTTTGTAGAGCGTGGGCGACTCGGGCGACCACAGCTGGGGCTGCTGAATGTAGAAGTGCTGCACGAACGGCTGTCCGTGGGCGATGACCTGCGTGTTCTGCTTGGTAGCCACCACGCGACCGTCGGGGCCGACGATGTCGGTGTCAAAGCGCAGCGGGGTGCCGTCGGGGCAGACCATGGTGGTGCGCACCTCGACGGTGGCAGCCTGGGCGCCGGCGGGCGCCGGCACCAGTCGTGTGAGCACCTGCGTGCCCCACAGCTCGGGGTGTATGGCGGGCTGCTGAATCAAGTGTACGTTGCGGAACAGGCCGGCTCCAGGGTACCAGCGGCTGCTCTCGTCGCGGTTCTCCAGGCGCACGGCCAGTTGGTTGGGTGTGCCGTTGGTGTTGATCAGGCTGGTCACATCCACGTAGAACGAGTTGTAGCCATAGGGCCAGAATATAGCCTCCTGGCCGTTTACATAGACGTGTGCCTCGCTCATGGCGCCGTCGAAGAGCAGGTAAATGCGCTGCCCCTCGGTATTCTCATTCGACTTTAGGTCTTCAACCTTAAACTTACACCTGTACCAGCCCACGCCTGCGTAGGGCAGGCCTCCGGTACGGCCCGTCTTGAGCGATGCCTCTTTCTCGCCGTTTTGTGTCACGGCCACGTTCTGCAGGTCGAAACTGCTGCCGAAGGGGCCGGCAATGGCCCAGTCGTGCGGTACGGTGATGCTCTGCCAGCGTGCATCGTCAAACTGGATGGTGTGGGCGCCTTGGATGTCGCCTTTGGTGAAGCGCCAGCCAGAGCGCAGCAGTACGTCGGAGGCACCGGCCGTGTTCAGGGCCAGCGCAGCGAGTAATAGTGACAGGGAAAATAGTCTTTTCATGTGCTTAAAGATTGGTTTGCCGCCGACAAAGGTAAGTAATTGTGGCGAACTTCCTACATTTTTGGCTCGGAAAAACGCGAAGTTCAAAGTAAATGACTATCTTTGCGCGCTCTAAGAGGCATGAAGATACTGAAGAAACTGGACATATTCATCCTGAAGCAGTTCGTACTGCTGTTTGCGGGCACGTTTTTCATCTGCCTGTTCATCTTCCTCATGCAGTTCATTTGGCGCTACGTCGATGACCTGGTGGGGAAGGGACTGACGTTGAGTGTGCTGGCCCAGTTTATGTTTCATGCCAGCGTGACCCTGGTGCCGTTGTCGTTGCCGCTGGCCATCCTGTTGGCCTCGCTCATCTCCTTCGGCAACATGGGCGAGCGGCTGGAACTGCTGGCCATGAAGGCCGCCGGCGTGCCGTTGGTGCGCATAATCCGGCCGGTGCTGCTGTTCGTGGTGGTGGTGATGTGCGGCTCGTTCTATTTCCAGAACAGCGTGTCGTCCGAGGCCTGGCGCAAACTGTACGCCCTGCTGTACTCGATGAAGCAGAAATCGCCCGAACTGGAAATCCCTGAGGGTGTGTTCTACAGCGAGATACCGGGCTACAACCTCTACGTGGAGCACAAGGACCTGGAAACGGGCATGCTGTATGGCATCATGATCTACATGCAGAACATGGGCTATGACGACGCGCAGATTATCCTGGCCGACTCCGGCCGCATCCAGACCACGGCCGAACAGATGCACCTGAAGCTGACATTGTACGACGGCGAGCGCTTCCGCAACATGCAGAACACGGGCAGCGCCATGGACCATGCCACGGTGCCCTACATGCGCGAAACGTTTAAGGAAGAGGTCGATCTGATACCCTTCGACAACAACTTCTCGGTGATCAACGACAGCCTCTTCCGCGACTACCCGCAGACCAAGGACCTGTCCATGCTGACCAGCGGCATCGACTCGATGCGGCACCGTATCGACTCGTTGGGCCGCATGTACTACGCACAGATGCAGTATGACATACTGCGGCGCGACGGCACCGGGCACGACCAGGACTCGGCGCGTTTGGTGGCGCTGGCTGCCAAGGCGGCCCCGTTCGACACCCTCTTTGCCCGCCTCTCGGCCGAGGAGCAGGGCTCGTCGGCTCGCAGCGCCCTGGACAAGGCGCGCGGCGGCACGCAGCAGTCCATGTTCCAACAGGAATACACCGACTACCAGAACCGCCAGCTGCGCATTCACCAGTTGGAGTGGCACAAGAAGTTCACCCTGACGCTGGCCTGCCTGATATTCTTCTTTATCGGAGCGCCGTTGGGCGCCATCATCCGCAAGGGCGGCCTGGGTGTGCCGGTGGTGGTGTCGGTGATCATCTTCATCTTCTACTACATGGTGAACATTATGGGCGAGAAGCTGTGCAAGTCGGGCGAGTGGGACGTGACCTTCGGCGCCTGGCTGAGCACGATGGTGCTGGCGCCCATCAGCATGTGGCTCACCTACAAAGCCAATCAGGACTCGGTGGTGTTCAATGCCGACGGCTACCGTCTCTTCTTCCGCCGGTTGCTGGGCCTGCGCATCAAGCGCAACATCGCCCCGAAGGAAATCATCATCGATGCGCCCGACTACGAGCGCCTGCTGCCCCAGTTGCGCGCTTTCGGTCAGGACTGCCGCCAGTACCAGCAGGACCATCACCTGCTGCGCTTCCCCAGCTATATCCGCATCTACTTCCACTATGAGGAGGACCGCGTGGTGATGCAGCTGAACGACCGCCTCGAAGCGCTGGTGGACGAGCTGAGCAACAGCCGCGACCGCCACATCATTGCCACCCTGGATGCCATGCCCATACTGGTGCCCGATGCACACACACGCCCCTTCCGCAGCCTGCGGTGGAACCGCGTGGTCGGCATCGTCCTGCCCGTGGGGCTGTTCTTTTGGATTCGCATCTGGCGCTACCGCCTGCGCCTGTGGCACGACCTGGATCAGCTGCAGAAGCAGGTGGCCTACGTGGCCGAACGAATAGAAACCCTAAGCTGAATAAATGCAACTATGATGGAACAGAATACGATACAAGACAAACAACAAGCGCCGGCCGCACAGGAACCGATGCAGAACGTAGCCGCCATCGAGGCCGCCTTGGCCGACTTCCGCGAAGGAAAGTTCGTGATTGTGGTGGACGATGAGGACCGCGAGAACGAAGGCGACTTCATCACGGCTGCCGAGATGATAACGCCCGAGAAGGTGAACTTCATGCTGCGCGAGGGCCGCGGTGTGCTGTGCGCACCCATCACCATCAGCCGCGCCGAACAGCTCGAACTGGCACATCAGGTGCAGGACAACACCTCGGTGCTGGGCACCCCCTTTACTGTGACTGTGGACAAGCTGGAGGGTTGCACCACCGGCGTGAGCGCCCACGACCGCGCCGCCACCATACGCCATCTGGCCAACCCCGAGGCAAAAGCAGCCGATTTCGGGCGCCCCGGACACATCAACCCCCTGTATGCCCAGGACCGCGGCGTGTTGCGCCGGGCAGGACACACCGAGGCCGCCATCGACCTGGCACGCCTGTCGGGCCTGCAGCCCGCAGCGGCACTCATCGAGATACTGAACCCCGACGGCTCCATGGCCCGCATGCCGCAACTGCAGGAAGTGGCCCGCCGGCATGGCATCCGCATCATCACCATACGCGACCTGATAGCCTACCGCCTGCGCCGCGAGCAGATGGTGGAGGCCGCCCCCGAAGTGGATCTGCCCACAGCCTACGGACACTTCCGCGACATTACCTTCCGCCAGTTGAGCAACGGCTTGGAGCATGTGGCGCTGATCAAGGGCCACTGGGACCCCGACGAGCCCATCCTGGTGCGCGTGCACTCCTCGTGCGCCACGGGCGACATCTTCGGCAGCCAGCGCTGCGACTGCGGCGAACAGCTGCACCGCTCCATGCGGATGATCGAGGCCGAAGGCAAGGGCGTGGTGCTCTATATGAGTCAGGAGGGTCGCGGCATAGGCCTGTTTAACAAGATGAAAGCCTACAAGTTGCAGGAAGAGGGTGAGGATACCGTGGATGCCAATGTGCACCTGGGCTTCAGACCCGACGAGCGCGAATATGGCGTTGGGGCCGAGATACTGCGGCAGCTGGGCGTGCGCAAGATGCGCCTGCTGACCAACAACCCCGTGAAACGCGTGGGCCTGGAGGCCTTCGGACTGGAAATAGTGGAGAACGTGCCCATCGAGGTAAGCCCCAACAAGTACAACGAACGCTACCTGAAAACCAAGCAGGAACGCATGGGCCACACCCTCCATCTGGGACGGTGACGAGGGGCCAGGTTGTCGCAAATCAAGTTCGGAAGAAAAAAACGTGACAACGCAACCGGCCTATCAACTTTTTATATTACTTTTGCACCCGAATCTCAAAGCCATCAAATATGAACTCATTATCAGACCGTCTGAACCGCCTGGCACCCTCCGCCACGCTGGCTATGTCGCAGCGCAGCGGCGAACTCAGGGCGCAGGGCATCGACGTAATCAACCTCAGCGTCGGTGAGCCCGACTTCAATACTCCCGAACACATCAAGGCAGCCGCTATCAAGGCAGTGGAAGAGAACTGGTCCAAGTATAGCCCCGTGCCTGGCTACCCCTCGCTGAAGCAGGCCATCGTGAACAAACTGAAAACAGAGAACGGGCTGGACTATGCCCCCTCGCAGATCCTGTGCAGCAACGGTGCCAAGCAGAGCGTGTGCAACACCATCATGGCGCTGGTGAACCCCGGCGACGAGGTGATCATACCGGCTCCCTACTGGGTGAGCTACCCGCAGATGGTGCTGTTGGCCGAGGGAACCCCCGTGTTTGTGGAAGCCACCATCGAGCAGGACTTCAAGATCACGCCCGAACAGCTGGAAGCCGCCATCACGCCCAAGACCCGCGCGCTGATTCTCTGCTCGCCCTCCAACCCCACCGGGTCGGTGTACAGCAAGGAAGAACTGCGGGGCCTGGCCGACGTGATTGCACGCCACGAGCGCGTCATCGTCATTGCCGACGAGATCTACGAGCACATCAACTACGTGGGCAAGCACGAAAGTATTGCACAGTTTGCCGACGTGAAGGACCGCGTGGTCATCATCAACGGCGTGAGCAAGGCCTATGCCATGACCGGCTGGCGCATCGGCTTCATTGCCGCACCTGAGTGGGTGGTGAAAGGCTGCAACAAGCTGCAGGGCCAGTACACCAGCGGCCCCTGCTCGGTGAGCCAGAAGGCCGCCGAGGCTGCCTACACCGGCTCGCAGCAGTGCGTGGAGGAGATGCGGCAGGCGTTCGAGCGCCGCAAGAACCTCATCGTGAAGCTGGCCAAGGAAGTGCCGGGCCTGGAGGTGAACGAACCCCAGGGCGCCTTCTACCTCTTCCCGAAGTGCAGCAGCTACTTTGGCAAGCACGATGGCGACCGACATATCAACTCATCCACTGACCTGGCCATGTACCTGCTGGAAGTGGGGCATGTGGCCACTGTGGCCGGCGATGCCTTCGGCAGCCCTGAGTGCTTCCGAATGAGCTATGCCACCAGCGACGAGAACATCGTGGAGGCCATGCGCCGCATCAAGGAGACATTGGCCAAGTTGACCGATTAAGTAACTTAAGCCCCCCAACAACGACAATGAACAAGACAATCAAGACTGCACTCATTTCAGTGTTCCATAAGGACGGCCTGGAGGAAATCCTGGCCAAGTTGCACGCCGAGGGCGTGACCTTCCTCTCCACAGGCGGCACACAGACCTTTATCGAAGGGCTGGGCTATCCGTGCCAGAAGGTGGAGGACGTGACCAGCTATCCCAGCATCCTGGGCGGCCGCGTAAAGACCCTGCACCCCAAAATCTTCGGCGGAATCCTGGGTCGCCGTGGCCTGGCCGAGGACGAAGCTCAGATGGCACAGTACGATATCCCGCAGATTGACCTGGTCATCGTGGACCTCTATCCCTTTGAGCAGACCGTGGCAAGCGGTGCCTCGGAAGCCGACATCATCGAGAAGATCGACATAGGCGGCATCAGCCTGATACGTGCCGGCGCCAAGAACTTCAACGACGTGGTGATCGTGCCCTCCAAAGCTGAGTACAAGCCCCTGCTGGATCTGCTTAACAAGAAGGGCGCACAGACCGACATCAACGACCGCCGGTGGTTTGCCACCCAGGCTTTCGGCGTGAGCAGCCACTACGACACGGCCATCCATCAGTGGTTCGCGCAGGTGCAGTAGGGTTAGTTTAAAGTTTAAAGTTTAAAGTTTAAAGTTTAAAGATTAGAGTTTACAGTTTACAGTTTACAGTTTAAAGACAGAGATATGGGACTTTTTTCCTTTACTAAAGAGATTGCTATGGATCTCGGAACGGCCAATACCATCATCCTTGCCGATGGCAAGATCGTGGTAAACGAGCCTTCCGTAGTAGCCTTGGACCGACACACCGACAAGATGATTGCTGTGGGTGAGAAGGCCAAGCTGATGTATGAGAAGACACACGACAACATCCGCACCATCCGTCCGCTGCGCGATGGTGTGATTGCCGACTTTGATGCCTGCGAGCAGATGATGCGCGGGTTGATCAAGATGGTGCACACAGGCAACCGCCTGTTCACGCCCCAGCTGCGCATGGTGATTGGCGTGCCTTCCGGCTCGACCGAGGTGGAACTGCGTGCCGTGCGCGACAGCGCAGAACATGCCGGTGGCCGCGAGGTGTATCTGATTTACGAGCCAATGGCGGCTGCCATCGGTATCGGACTGGACGTGGTGGCACCGCAGGGCAACATGATTGTTGACATAGGCGGTGGCAGCACGGAGATTGCCGTCATATCGCTGGGTGGCATCGTGGCCGACAAGAGCCTGCGCATCGCAGGCGACGACCTCACTGCCGACATTCAGGATTATATGAGCCGCCAGCACAACGTGAAGGTGAGCGAGCGCATGGCCGAGCGCATCAAGATAAACGTGGGCGCAGCCCTGACCGACCTGGGCGAGAATGCCCCCGAGGACTTCGTGGTGCACGGCCCGAACCGCATCACATCGCTGCCCATGGAGGTGCCTGTATGCTACCAGGAGATTGCACACTGCCTGGAGAAGACCATTGCACGCATCGAGACCGCCGTGCTGGACGCACTGGCCGACACGCCCCCCGAGCTGTATGCCGATATCGTGCAGAACGGCATCTACCTCACTGGCGGCGGCGCACTGCTGCGCGGTCTGGACAAGCGCCTGACCGACAAGATCAACATCCCGTTCCACGTGGCCGAGGACCCGCTGCTCAGCGTGGCCAAGGGCACCGGGGTGGCGCTGAAGAATATCCACAACTTCTCTTTCTTGATGTAGGATGAGGCTATAGCCGTCGGCGCATGAAAGCACTGCTCGAATTCTTCTCCAGATATAACCACTGGATATTGTTCGTCGTACTGGAAGGGCTCAGTTTAATGATGCTCTTCCAGTTCAATCATTACCATGCCAGTGTGTGGGCTACCACGGCCAATGTCGTGGTGGGGAAGGTGGATGAATGGGAGCAGGAAGCGCTGAAGTTCATCACGCTGAGCCAGGCCAACCAGCAACTGACACGCCGGAACGCCGTGCTGGAGTACAACCTGAACGAGATGAGCCGTCGGCTGACTGAGCTGACACATGACAGCAGCTACACCGAGCTGAAGCAGCGCGAGCGCATAGAGGGCCTGACCCTCGTGCCGGCAAAGGTGGTGACAAACAGCGTGATGAAGCGTGACAACTTCATGACCATCAACAAAGGCGAGGCCGACGGCATCCGCCCGGAGATGGGCGTGGTGTGTGGCACGGGTGTAGTGGGCATCATTTATATGACATCGGCCCATTACAGCATTGTGCTGCCGCTGCTGAACAGCAAGTCGCGCATCAGCTGCCGCCTGCGTGGCTCCAACTACTTCGGCTACCTGCGCTGGGACGGGCGCCACCCGCTGTATGTGCTGCTGGACGACATACCCCGCCACGCCCATTTCAAGGTGGGCGATATCGTCGAGACCAGTGGCTTCTCGTCGGTGTTCCCGCCGGGCCTCTTCGTGGGCAAGGTGGGCAAGATCGAGGATAGCGAGGACGGCCTCAGTTTCCAGCTGTGCGTGCAGCTGGGGGTTGACATGGCCACCTTGCAGGACGTGAATGTGGTGACACAGGAGTTCCAGCCCGAGGTGAAGGAGCTGGAGCAGAAACTGGACTCCATACAGCAGCAATAGGCTCTTCACCCCGCACAACGTAAACGCACAGGACAATGATAACGACATTCCTACAGCGCCTCTTGTGGCTGGCTATCTTGGTGGCCTTGCAGTTGGTAGTGTTCAACCACATCCATCTGTTCGGCTATGCCACGCCGCTGGTGTTTGTCTATTTCGTGACCCTCTTCCCGCTGGGCACCTCGCATTGGAATATCCTTTTGTGGGCGTTTGCCTGTGGCATGCTGGCCGACATCACCACCCTCACGCCGGGCGTGGGGGCTGCCGCCATGACACTGACGGCCTTGGTCCAGCCGCCGCTGCTCGAAGCCATGCGCCCCAAGGATGCCCCCGAGGACATGCGGGCCACCTTCCACACGCTGGGTTTCTGGCACTACGTCTATTATTGTGGCTTGCTGGTCACTGTATTCACGCTGGCCTACTTCCTGCTGCAATTCTTCAACTTCTTCCACCTGGAGGATATGGCCATTTCATGGGCAAGCAGCCTGATGCTGACGTGGCTGGTGTGCATACTGCTGGAGCATGTGCGTGGCGGCAAGAAGGAAGAGTGACAAGGCTTTGACACATGAACAATTTAACGCACCCGACGCACTGACGGATTTCCGTGTAACCTGAAACGGCATCGCGTATCAACGGCTCAACATTGAGGAGAGACTATATGGAAGATTATCAGCTGAGCAAACGTAAGTATGTACTGGGGCTGGCCGCCATCGTCGTGGTGGCCATCTATATCGCGCGTCTGTTTATGTTGCAGATGACATCGGACGACTACAAGACCAAGGCCGACTCCAACGCCTTGATGAAGCGCATCCAGTATCCGGCGCGTGGTGCCATTATGGATCGCAAGGGCAAGCTGCTGGTGTATAATCAGCCTGCCTACGACATCATGGTCGTGATGCAGGAGCAGCTCGGGGTGGATACGCTGGATCTGTGCGAGAGCCTGGGCATAGATACGGCCTGGTACCGCCGTCGCATGGCGGAAATCAAGGATTCCCGACGGAACCCTGGCTACTCGCGCCACACGCAGCAGGTGTTCATGAGCCAGCTCTCGGTGGAAGAGTTCAGCCAGTTCCAGGAAAAGCTGTTCCGCTTTCCCGGCTTCTACATACAGAAACGAAGCATCAGGCAGTACAAGTACCCCTATGCCGCACACATCCTGGGCGACGTGGCCGAGGTGTCGCCCCATGACATCGAGGCTGCCGAGGACCACTACTATCAGAGCGGCGACTATATAGGCAAGCAGGGTGTGGAGCGCAGCTATGAGAAACAACTGCGCGGGGTGAAGGGCTCGGAGATACTGCTGCGCGATGTGCACGGGCGCATCAAGGGGCGCTATAAGGACGGGCAGTTCGATGTGAGCCCCGTGCCCGGCAAGAACCTCACGCTGAGCATCGACCTGGACCTGCAGGCCTTGGGCGAGCGGCTGATGCAGCACAAACTGGGCTCGATAGTGGCTATCGAACCCTCGACCGGCGAGATACTCTGCATGGTCAATGCCCCCTCCTACGATCCTCGCCTCATGGAAGGGCGGCAGCGTGGCAAGACCCAGTTGGAGCTGGCCAAGGATCCGATGAAGCCTTTGCTGAATCGCTCTATCTCGGGCACCTATCCGCCAGGCTCCACGTTCAAGACCTCGCAGGCACTCACCTTCCTCACGGAAGGCATCATCACGCCGCAGACCGCTTATCCCTGTTCCGGCGGCTTCCGCTATGGCCGCCTCAAGGTGGGCTGCCACGGGCATGGGTCGCCCCTGCCGCTGATCCCCGCCATCGGCACCTCGTGCAACGGCTACTTCTGCTGGGGCTTGTATCACATGTTGGGCAATCGCCAGAAATACCCCACTGTTCAGGATGCCATGTCGCGGTGGCGCGACTACATGGTCAGTATGGGCTTTGGCTACCGGCTGGGGGTGGATCTGCCCGGCGAGAACCGCGGCATGATTCCGAATGCCGATTATTACGACGAGCATTATCATGGCTCGTGGAACGCGCTTACCATCATATCCATCGCCATAGGCCAGGGCGAGGTTACGCTCACACCCCTGCAGATAGCCAACCTCGGCGCCACCATCGCCAACCGGGGATGGTTCATCACCCCGCATGTGGTGCATGAGATTCAGAACGAACCGCTCGATTCCATCTATACCACCCGTCGCTACACCATGGCCAGCCGTCAGGCTTATGAAGCAGTGGTCGATGGCATGCAGCGGGCTGTGGATGGCGGCACCTGCCGCGCCGCCCACAACCCGTGGTATGTGACGTGCGGCAAGACGGGCACCGCGCAGAACCGCGGCTACGATCACTCGGCATTCATGGGCTTCGCCCCGCGCGACAACCCAAAGATAGCCATTGCCGTGTATGTGGAGAACGGCGGCTACGGCGCACATTTCGGTGTGCCCATCGGCGCGCTGATGATGGAGCAGTACATCAACGGCCATCTCTCCGAGGCATCCAAGGCCAAGGCCGATGCCTTTGCTGCCAAGCATATCTCGTATGGGAACTATGTGCGATAGGAAAAGAAGAGGTGCATAAAGCATAAAGGAGGAATCAACGTGCAGAAGAAGAAGAAAGGCATTTTCGGCAGTATTGACTGGCTGACCATTATCCTGTTCCTGGTGCTGCTGGCGCTGGGGTGGGGCACTATTTGCGGTGCGTGCTATGATTTCGACGGCATGGACAACCTGCTGTCGCTGTCCACCCGCACGGGCATGCAGGCGTTGTGGATAGGAGTGTCGGTCGTGGTGGCGTTTGTCATCATGCTGACCGACGACCGTATCTTCGATGCTTTCTCGTTCATTATTTATGCGGCTATGATGGTGCTACTGTTTGTTACACCTTTTGTGGCCAACGATATCCACGGCTCGCTTTCGTGGATAAAGGTTGGTCCATTCAGCCTGCAGCCGGCCGAATTTGCCAAGTTTGCCACCTCGCTGGCCATAGCTAAGTTTATGAGTAGCTATGGCTTCTCGCTGATGGGCTCGTGGCGGAACATGCTGGGCAGTTTCCTGCTGATACTGTTGCCCATGGGCCTGATTGTGCTGCAGCGTGAAACGGGTTCGGCCCTGGTCTATTTCAGCCTCTTTCTGATGCTCTACCGCGAGGGCTTGCCAGGCTCCATCCTCTTCGCTGGCGTGTCGGCTGTGCTTTATTTCGTCATAGGCATCCGCTATGCCGACACGCTGATATTCAACCACAGCACCAGCCTCGGCACCTTCCTGGTGCTGCTGATGATCCTTATCTTTACGGTGGGCATGCTCTATACCTATGCGCCCAGTGCCAAGGACGGCGACCATGTGGCACGCACCCGCAGCTACACACCGCTGATCAATGTGGCGGTGTACGGCTTCGGCACGGTGCTGCTGTCCACACTCTTCTGTTTGTATGTGCGTCCGTTCAACGCGGCCATCCTCATCATGGCCGTGCTGATAGTGCTGGCGTTCTATCTGATAGTGAGAGGCTTGGTGGACCATCTGTACCGCTACTGCTACATCGGCTTGTTTGCGTTGGGCAGCCTGGCCTTCTTTTTCTCGGCACATACCATATTATATAAGGTGTTGGAGGACCACCAACAGAAACGAGTGCTGGTGTTGTTGGGCCTGAAGGACGACCCCAAGGGCACGGGCTACAATGTGATACAGGCGCAGATAGCCATTGGCTCGGGCGGCTTGGAGGGCAAGGGCTTTCTGAACGGTACGCAGACGAAGCTGAAGTATGTGCCCGAGCAGGAAACCGACTTCATCTTTTGCACGGTGGGCGAGGAGCAGGGCTTCATAGGCTCGTCGGTGGTGCTGGTCCTGTTCCTGGTGTTGCTGCTGCGCATTATCCAAGTGGCCGAGCGGCAACCATACGCTTTCGGGCGGGTCTATGGCTATTGTGTGTTTTCCATCTTCTTCTTCCATGTCCTCATCAATATCGGCATGGTGCTGGGCTTGGCCCCTGTGATTGGTATTCCGCTGCCTTTCTTCAGCTACGGAGGCAGCAGCCTGTTGGGCTTCACGATGCTGCTGTTTGTGTTATTGCGCATTGATGCGGGGCGCAACAGGCAGGAGCGCTGAGCGCGGCTCCACCTTGATGCCCACCTCGGTCACGCCGGCCACGGCAAACGGCTGCATGGCGTGATACACCAGCAACTGGGCGTTGGGCATGCCGATCCTGAGCCGTCGCACGGGGTGTTCAGCCTCGTGCAGGATGCTGCCAGAGGTGAGCCAGTTGCCCTCCAGATCGGTCAGTAGCAGGTGCACGGTGTCGCGTGCCACCGTGTCGGTGCGTTGCTCCACCACTACCCACAGGTCCTGATAGGCCAGTTGGTTGGTGCAGCGCACCCCCAGCGACACCAGACACTCCTGCGTGTCGGGCAGGCATGGCAGGTCAAAGCGGAGCGTGTCCGTGCGCTGCCATTGCTGGCAGTCGATGGGTTGGTATGTGTAGGAGATGGCTTGTGGCCGGCAGGCCAGCAACAGGGTGGCGGCGCACAAGGCCGATAGCATTTTAAGCTTCATTTTTCGGTTGTGCCGGCCGTGGCTTCTTCTTTTTCTTCTTCTTCCGTTTGTCAAAGCGGGTCAGGTCGTCCTGCGTGGCCAGGTCCACAGGTTTCTGCGGTGCCCGCTCGACGCTGTTGTCCAGCGTGTCGGGCTTCTCGCCCTGCTTGTTCATGTTCACGATTTCCAGCGCCCGCTGTGCCGTGATGGTGGTCAGGTTGCTGGCCAGGCGCTTGTCGGTGGAGTAGGTGACCAGTCCTGCCAGGATGTCGGCCTTGAAGTAGTAGTAGTCGCCCTCCATGGTGGTGAGCACGACCTCGCGCGACGGGAGTCGGCGCGATGCTTCGATATACTGGTCCACCTCGTAATTCATGCAGCATTTCAGCTTGGCACACTGTCCGGCCAGTTTCTGCGGGTTGAGGCTCAGGTCCTGGAAGCGTGCGGCGGCGGTGCTCACGCTGTTGAAGTTCTTCACCCATGTGCAGCAGCACAGCTCGCGCCCGCACGGGCCGAAGCCGCCAATGCGTCCGGCTTCCTGCCGGGCACCGATCTGCTTCATCTCAATGCGCACGTGGAAGGTGTCGGCCAGAACTTTGATCAGCTGGCGGAAGTCCACGCGCCCGTCGGCAATATAGTAGAAGATGGCCTTGTTGCCGTCGCCTTGGTACTCCACGTCGCCTATCTTCATCTCCAGTCCCAGTTCCTTGGCAATCTGGCGCGACTGTATCATGGTGGCGTGCTCGCGGCTCTTGGCCTCTTCATACTTCTCCATGTCCACCGGTCGTGCCTTGCGGTAGATGCGCTTGATGTCGTCCATGCTGCGCAGGTTGGCCTTGCGCACTTGCAGTTCAACCAGGCGCCCGGTCAGCGTCACGGTGCCTATGTCGTGCCCTGGCGATGCCTCCACGGCCACGATGTCGCCTTTGGCCAGGTCCAAGTGGTTCTCGTTATGATAGTAGCCCTTGCGCGTGTTCTTGAACTGCACCTCCACCAGGTCGGTCACCTCGGCATTGTCGGGCAGGTCGGCCAGGTAGTCGTACGAGTTCAGCTGGTGGCAGCAGGGCGAGCAGCCTTTGCTGCAGATGCCGCGCTCGGCGCCGTTGAGCGTGTATTTGGTTTCCATGTTTATTGTATGAGTAATACGATGATTTGTAGTGCCAGGTCGAAGAACACCATGCGTGCGTTCACGTTCTGGCTGATATCTGTTTCGGCGCGTGCGAACTCCTCCATGATGGGAATTACGTTGCGCTCGTTGATGAATCGTGCAAAGTTCTTTGAGAAGGCTGCTTCCGTCGGCGTGAGCCGCACCAGTTCGGGGCGTTGGAAGTTGAACATGAAGTTCTCTCGCAGCAGGTGCTGGCAGTAGGTCAGGAACTGCTTTTGCCGCTCGCGCCCCAGGCCGGCCATGTGGTTGGACCAGTCGCGCAGGTCCTTGACCTTGCGCTGGTAGCTCAGCCGCATCAGCATCACAAAGAGGTCGAAGCTCTCCATGTCCTCGCGTGGTGGGTGGGCCTGGTTGTATTCTTCGGGCGAGAGTGGCGGCACGTAGATCTGCTGCGTGCGGCTCAGGATGGTGCCCAGCACCTTGTCGGCCTCCTCGCTCACCATGATGAAGTGTGTGCCGGCGGGTGGCTCCTCGATGATTTTCAGCAGTTTGTTGGCGGTGTCGGCATTCATCTTCTCCGGCAGCCACACCACCATCACCTTGCGCCCTCCCTGGTTGCTCTTCAGGGCCAGCTTGCGCTGAATGTTGTCGGCCTCGGCCACGTAGTAGGTGGCCTGCTGGTTCTCGGCCTTCATGTCGGCCAGCCAGTCGTTCAGGTCGAAGTAGATGCCGCCGAGCAGGCGCCGGCGCCACTCCTTGATGTAGAAGTCGGACAGTGCATCCTTCGCGTCCTTGATCTTCGTGCCCCGCACGATGGGGAAGGTGAAGTGCAGGTCGGGGTGCTCGAACTTGCGTGCCATGTGGCATGAGTTGCACTCGCCGCACGGCGTGCCGTCGGCCTGCGGGTGTTCGCACAACAACAGGGTGGCGTAGGCCACAGCCAGACCCAGCTTGCCCGCCCCTTGCGGACCGCGCAGCATCAGCGCGTGGGGTATGCGCCCCGCTTGCCATTCGGCGATGAGCCGCTGCTTGGTTTCAGCCTGTCCTATGATGTTGTCGAAGGTCATTGTCCAGCCGTATCTCTTAGCTCTTATCTCTTATCTCTTCTCTCTTATCTCTCAATAGACCCTTTCCGCTATCTGCCTGATGCTGTCGGTGGCACTCAGGGTGTAGAAGTGGATGCTGGGCACGCCATGTGCAATGAGGTCCTTGCATTGTGCTACCCCCCATTCTATGCCCACCTGCTTCACCTCTGCGTCGGTCTGGCAGCGCCGCAGCTCTTCTGAGAGTGCCAGCGGCAGGTCGCAGCGGAAAGTCCTGGGCACGGTGGTCAGTTGTGTCAGTTTGCTCAGTGGCTTCAAGCCCGGAATGATGGGTATGATCACGCCGGCCTGGCGTGCCATGTCCACAAAGCGGTAGTATTTCTCGTTGTCGAAGAACAACTGTGTGATGGCCACCTTCGCCCCTTGCTGCTGCTTCTGCAACAGCACCTGTACGTCGCTTTCCAGGTTGGGTGCTTCCTCGTGTTTCTCCGGGTAGGCCGCCACGCCGAACTCAAACGGCGTGCCTTTCACCTTCATGGCGGTGCCGTCGGCAAAGAAGCCTTCGTTGAAGCGGTTCACCTGCTCGATCAGTTCCAACGCGTGGGTGTAGCCGCCCGGCGTGGGCTGGTACATGTTCTCCTCCTTGGCCTTGTCGCCGCGCAGCAGGAACACGTCCGAGATGCCCAGGAACTGCAGGTCGAGCAGTGCGTATTCGATGTCCTGCTTGGTGCTGCCCGAGCACACCAGGTGCGGAATCACAGGTATGCCCCACCGCTGCTGAATGGCGGCGGCGATGGCGATGGTGCCGGGTCTGCGGCGCACGCGGCTGCGTTCCACCAGCCCGCCCTCCAGTTCACGATACACGTATTCTGCCCGGTGGGTGGTGATGTTGATGTGGCGTGGCCCGAACGGAGCCAGCGTCTCGATGGTGCGGAACAGCGTCTCCGTGCCCGTGCCCTTGAGCGGCGGCAGCACTTCGAAGCTGAAGCCGACGCCCGTCTGTCCTGCCTCCTGTGTCGAGGAGGAAGGCTGATGCGCTGTGCCGGCGGTTGTATAGAGCTGTGATAACATGTGTAAGCTATGCGGATTTTGGCGCAAAGATACGGAATATCTGCGAAAGACCTCTCTTCCCGACCGATATTTTCTTCCTTTTTTGCGTTCCATTCAAGGAATAGCGCCTTCCGTCAGAAATCCAGACGGTAGAACAGGTTGGGCAGCGAGATGCCCACCTTGTCGGTCTTGATGCCGCGTGTGCGGATGTCAAAGCGCTGGGCAAAGGGTGTCTCGTTCATCAGGATGTTCACGCCCTCGAAGGCGATGGTGTGGCTCACGCGCCGCTTGTTTATCTTGTAGCTGACGGTCAGGTCCACCGTGTGCTCCGGCTTGTACTGCTTGCTCATGGCTTCGGACTCCTTGAAGAGCTCGTCCTCCACCATCTGCCCCGCGTCCATCAGGGCACACATGGCATCTATGTCCATGGGCGTGTAGCGCAGTCCGCCCTGCAACGTGTATTTCACGCTGACACCCAGCACGTTCTGCTTGCGGCTGCCCAACATCCACTCCTTGCCACCCAGCACCTTGGCTGTGTAGCGGCGGTCGTACAGCTGCGGGCGCCATACGCGGTCCTGTGCGCGATACTCCGACTTGAACAGCGAGGCGTTTACCTGCCCGAAGAAACCGTGGCTCATGTAGTGTTCCAGCGTCACGTCTGCGCCGTAGTTGCGTGTCTTGCCATCGGCCACCAGCGGTTGGTCAAAGTAGTTCAGGAAGCGGTTCACCGTGCAGAAGGTGGAGCCGTTTGTACCCACGGGCGTGTCGAAACCCTGCTGGTAGAAGGCGTTGAAACGCAGGTTCAGGTTGTCGTTGAACTTGTACATGTAGCTGAGCAGCAGGTGGTGTGCTTTGGTCAGGCCCAGGTCCTTGTTCACGCGCTGTCCGTTCTGCTCGAAGAAGTAGGCGTCGAGGCGCTCCAGCATGGAGTGCAGCCCATAGCCCAGGCCCACGCTGTTGTGTGCGTCCGGCTCCCATTTCGCGCTGATGCGCGGTTCCACGCTCACGTCCTTGGAGAAGGTGAAGTAGCTGGCTGCGATGCCCACGTTCAGGCTGAGTTGCCGGCTGGGCTTCACCACGTTCTGCCAGAAGATGCTGCCCAGCCCCGTGTTGCCTTTGGCGCTGATCCACGGGGTGAAGGGTGCGCGGCTATACACGTAGTCGGTCGAGGCGTAGGCCAGGTCGAAGAAACGGTGCGAGTATTCCACGCCGAACTGCGTCAGCCACTTGTCGGTGACCTGGCTGGACAGTTCGCTGTTCAGCAGCAGGCGGTCTTCGTTCATCTTCTGGTGGCTGTATGGCATCAGCGTGTGCGGTTCCTCGTAGCCGATGGGGGTGGTCAGCACGTCGGTGGCCGTGCGGCTCAGGCTCCAGTAGCCGATGTCCGCCGTGATGTGCTGTGCGTTGTAGGCCACGGTGGTGCGCCACGTCCACTTCTCGGCAAAATGAATTCGGTGTGATGCGCCGCCCAACAGGCTCCACAGGTGCCCTTTCTGGTGCGATGCGTCGTAGATGGTGGAAACGTCACCTATGTCGGGCAGGTTGTCATCGGCCCCATCGTAGTAGCCCAGGCCGAACACGGAAAAGATGCCGGCACGCTTGGTGGGGAAGTTCAGTTTGACCGAGAAGTCGTGGAAGTCGAACTGCGTGCCGTAGTCTATGATGCCCAGCCTGTCGGCCAGCGCCGTGAAGCCGTAGCGGTAGTTGAGGATATAGCTGGAGTTGTTCTTGCGCGAGATGGGACCTTCCGACGTGAGTTCTTCCGACGCCGTGCCCACCTGTAGGATGTGCTCGTACTTGGCGTTGTTGCCCGGCCGCATCTTCACGTCGAACACGCCGCTGAGCGAGTTGGAGTAGTTGGCATTGAAGGTGGAGGTGAAGAAGTCGGAGTTGCCGATTACGTTGGCATTCAGTGCGCTGACCATGCCGAAGCCCGCCTCGTAGAAGTCGTTGTAGTGGTTGGGCGTGAACACCTCCACGCCCTCTATCCGGTATTTCATCATCTGCGGCGCGTTGCCGTGCACGGACACACCGTTGCCGTTGGAACTGGCCGAGATGCCGGCGAAGGCCGATACCAGGCGGGCCGGGTCGTTGGCGCCGCCGGCATAGCGGTTGGCCTCCTCCATGGACAGCATCACGCCGCCCACCAGCGCCGTGGGGTTCACGGTCGCTTCCTTGTTCACACGCGGACGCACCACCACCTCGCCCAGTTCGCGGCTGTCCTCGCGCAGGGTCACGTTCAGGATGCACTCTTTCGAGCCCACCAGCAGCTGCTCCTTCATCACGTTCGCTTCATAGCCCATGTAGGTGGTCTCTATGGTGTAGCGTCCGGGCTGGGTGATGTCTATGCGGTACTGGCCGTCTGTATCCGTCACGGTGCCTGTTCCGGGCAGCTCCGTTATCTTTATGGTTGCGCCGATGAGCGGTTCGCCGCTGATAGCATCCGTCACGGTGCCGCGCAGCGTCTGGGCCTGGGCGCTCACGGCCAGGGTGCAGAGGCCGACGATGGACAAGATAATCTTTCGTTTCCTCATTTTAGTCGTTTTATTTTCAGATACTTGTTTGTGTTTTGTAGCAAGGCAGCAGGACTTGTCCTGCTGCCTGCTTCTGATTTGGGATGTATGTTTGTGGGAATCCGCCCTCGGCGCAGCGCCGGGGCGGCTGCGTTAGCCTTAGTTCTTGCAGCACAGGGGCTTCAACTGCTTGAAGAAGTCGTTGCCCTTGTCGTCCACCAGGATAAAGGCGGGGAAGTCCTCCACCTCGATCTTCCAGATGGCCTCCATGCCCAGCTCGGGGTACTCTACGCACTCGATGCTCTTGATGCTGCTCTGCGACAGCACGGCAGCCACGCCGCCGATGGTGCCCAGGTAGAAACCGCCGTGCTTCTGGCAGGCATCCGTCACCTGCTGCGAGCGGTTGCCCTTGGCTATCATCACCAGGCTGGCGCCATGGTCTTGGAACTCATCTACATACGGATCCATGCGGTTGGCCGTGGTGGGACCCATCGAGCCGCAGGGGTAGCCTTCGGGCGTCTTGGCCGGTCCGGCGTACAGCACGGGGTAGTCTTTGAAGTACTGCGGCATGTCCTCGCCGGCATCCAGGCGTGCCTTCAGCTTGGCGTGGGCAATGTCGCGCGCCACGATGATGGTGCCCTTCAGGTTCACGCGGGTCGAGACGGGGTACTTGGTCAGTTCGGCGCGCACGGCGTCGATGCCCTTCGAGAGATCAATCTCGATGCCCTTCGTGCCCTCGCCCGGACGGCGCAGTGCCTCGGGAATCAGCTCGGTGGGGTTCGAGTCCATGACTTCGAGCCACACACCGTCGCGGTTGATCTTGGCCTTGATGTTGCGGTCGGCCGAGCACGACACACCCATGCCGATGGGGCAGCTGGCGCCGTGGCGTGGCAGACGGATCACACGGATGTCGTGTGCCATGTACTTGCCGCCGAACTGTGCACCCAGGCCGATGTTGTGTGCCTCGCGCAGCAGCTTCTGCTCCAGGTCCACGTCGCGGAAGGCGCGGCCCGTCTCATCGCCCGTGGTGGGCAGGCTGTCGTAGTACTTGATGCTGGCCAGCTTCACCGTGAGCAGGTTCTTCTCGGCCGATGTGCCGCCGATGACGAATGCGATATGGTAGGGCGGGCAGGCAGCGGTGCCCAGGCTCTTCATCTTCTCCACCAGGAAGGGGATCAGCGTGCCCTCGTTCTGGATGGTGGCCTTGGTCATGGGGTAGAAGTAGGTCTTGTTGGCCGAGCCGCCGCCCTTGGCCACCATCACGAATCGGTATTCGGCGCCCTCGGTGGCTTCGATGTCGATCTGTGCGGGCAGGTTGCAGCGGGTGTTCACCTCGTCGTACATCGTCAGCGGTGCGTTCTGCGAGTAGCG
>JAFXQT010000001.1 GCA_017526905.1 Bacteroidaceae bacterium
ATTGTAGATATTTCATCCTGCTTGATACCTCGGACAAGGCTATAAGCCCCCCTTAATTTCTACTATTGTAGATATCCTGGCCTTAATCGCAGCATCCGTCGTTGGCTATAAGCCCCCCTTAATTTCTACTATTGTAGATATGATAGGGTCAGGCACCCATTTAGGGGCTATAAGCCCCCCTTAATTTCTACTATTGTAGATAGCAGAGCGACTACTACGTGGAAGCATACGGCTATAAGCCCCCTTAATTTCTACTATTGTAGATTCAAGGCCTTGCGCTCGAATGCAACCCTCGGCTATAAGCCCCCCTTAATTTCTACTATTGTAGATTTTGTGTATTATTTGGTACATCCAAAGAGGCTATAAGCCCCCTTAATTTCTACTATTTTAACTTTGTCAAGTGGACTAAATATAGGAACTAACCGGGTAATGACGAAAGAAACAGGGGGTAAAAAACTGTCGCTAGCGCCTTCTGTATGCCGCGCACACCGGGCAGCACCGCCTCGGCCTTCCTGCAGATGCTGTTCATGTCCTCCAGTGCCAGCGGGCGGAAGGATGAAGACGTCCTTGCTGTCGCTGACAGCTTCGCCGTTACGTCGCAAGTAGAAGCAGGGTTCGGTTTGCGATGTGCCGACGGCGTCAGTCCACGGAACCTTCAATTTGCCATTATACACCCAGCAGTCGACACCCTCCTGGTCATACACGGGTGCTGAAATTCGGATAGTGTTCGAACCGTTGAGCATGACTTGATACTTCCATGTGCCATCCACATGTGTGGCAACTACCGAATGTGGCAACAGCCATGCAACGAGCGCGAGCATCGACGATGCGTATGCCAGCCCGCGCATCTTCATTATCTCCCCTGTGCATATAGTGATTATTGTGTTTGCTTGCTAAATGTGTAGATCATGGCTACTCGGGGATGAGTGACCGCCAAAAAAGTAGATAAATTCCGAACAGCGGCATCCGAAACAGGCAAAAACAACACCTTGAGGGGCTTGTTTTCGCTCTTTTTGTTAGAAGCCATGGAAATAATGGTTACTTTTGCAAACAAAAGCGGCTGATACGCAATGGCAATGCCCTGCGTCAATGACATGTGACATGTTTGTTCAGAAAGCTCGGCACTTTGAAGTATTTTATATCCTACACACCTATGTACGTACTACTCTCAGCGGCCCTCCTGCCGGCCGCATTGCTCTTCCTTTATATCCTGCGCCAGGACCCACAGCCAGAACCGCCCAAGGAATTGATCAAGGCGGTGCTGGCCGGCATCGGCATCTGCATCCCTGTCATTTTCGTGGAGGGGGCCGTGGAGGCCCTGCTGTTTGGCGGCGAAGTGCAGGCCGGCACGCTGCTGGATGCCGGCGCGCAGGCGTTTCTGGTAGCCGCCCTGCCCGAAGAGGGTTTCAAGCTGTTGGCGCTGTGGTGGGTGTTGCGACGCAACCCCTATTTCGACGAGCATTTCGACGGCATTGTCTATGCCGTGTGCGTAGGCTTGGGCTTTGCTGCCGTGGAGAATGTGATGTACGTGTTTCAGAACGTCGATGCGTGGCAGTCGGTGGCGCTGAGTCGTGCCCTCCTGGCCGTACCAGGGCACTATGCCTTTGCCGTGCTGATGGGCTACTACTATTCCATCTACCACTTCGTGAGCCGCACGCCACGAACGGCCGCGTGCGTCCTCCTGGCACCCGTGCTTGCGCATGGAATCTACGACACGCTGGCATTCAGCAGTCAGATTGATGCCTATATCGGCAGCATCGGCTTCGTCGTGCTCATATACTTCTGCATCAAGTTGCAAAAGATAGCGCAGCGCAAAGTGACGGCACAGATACAGCGCGACCGCGACGAACAGCCCTTCGACCAAGCCTGAAACCCCTCCTGCCAGGCCTCGCGACATCTTCTCCCCTGCCTCAACGAAAATTGTACGTACGTTCAACTTCAATTGAACGTACGTACAACTGGTAATTATACGTACGTACAAATTATAGTTGAACGTACGTACAATTTCGTTTGAGGCTTGGTGCAGCCTTTTATCGCACCGCCACTTTGTGCCCGTTCAGTATGTACAATCCCTTTGGCAAGCGTGGAGCAGTCTTGGCTGCGCCCTGCAACCGGGCCACACGCTGGCCGGCCAGGTTGTACACTGCTGCCACACGGTCGGCGCCCGTCTCGGTCTGGGCAATGGCCGTGGGGGTGGCGTCGGCCTTAACCAAGCGATAGATGCCAGGCACTGCCTTTACAGTACTGGTGGAGGCATAGCAAGAGAAGATGGGTGCGCCGTTGTTCGGGTTGAAGCGGAGTTGGTTGCGCGTATTTGAACCTTGGAACTGGATGGTGGCAACGCCTTCCGCATCCACGTTGATTTGGGCAAGACAATCGTCGGTGACCTCATCCTGTGTGCGCAACCAGTTCTTATCGCTTGAGGCGGCATACAGGTAGCCGTCGCCCACGTTAAACAGGAAGTTGGTGCCTTCCTGCTCCAGGGTGATCAACTGCACCCCGGTGCCGGGCGTGAGTGTGCCGTCGTCATTCAGCACGATGTCGTCAGTTGCCTCGCGGTTGTTGGTTTTCTGCGTGGTGCCGAGGGCATAGACACCCTCCTCGTCCACATAGGCTATGAGCACTTGGTTGCCAGCGGCCAGGGTGGCGGCATCGGTCACCAGTTCGTAGCATGCGCCATCGGTAACGGGCGGCTCAGGCGTGGACCCGTCGGTAGCCGTGGCAGAGAGGGCGATGGTTACATCCTCGGCACCAGCGCTGGTCAGGGTGACAGTGCCGGTGTAGGTTCCGGCAGCAGTGGGTGTGAAGGTGATGCGCACGTTGGCACCGTTCTCCGAGGCGCTCTTGTCGATGGTGGTGGCGCCAAGGGCGAACACCCCATTGTCATCGGACAGCGTAAGGGAGATATCATCGGTCAGGCCTTCGCTCAGCACGCCGAAGCTCAGCGTCTGCGGCTGCCCCACAGTGGTGGCAAAGGTCAGTGTCTCGTCGGCCACGATGAGGGGCTGCACAGGTTGGGGCGTGACTCCTTCGGAACTCTCCATGAACAGGTGGGCACGAATCATCGACTTGCTGGGCTGACTGGTATAGACGGTGAAGCGTGGTGAGTTGACGTTGTAGGTCATTGTGCCGCAACCCTCAAAGACCATGGTGACGCCGCCGCTTTGGTCGGTCAGTTCCCACGGGTAGGCGTTGCTACTCTCGGCCAGTTTTTTTGCCTCGGTGGCATAGAGATAGGTCTTGTCCTTCTCGTTCATGAAGCTCCAACCTTGCTCCTGGTCGCCTTCGAGAATGAACACAGCCACATGGTCGTTGATGGTGATAAAATCGCCATCCACTGTCACCTCCCAGGGATGAAGATAATTATTGTTGAGCGCACTTGCAGCCTTTGCCTCGCTCTCGCAGGCAATGACGTAGCGCATGCCGCTGAGCAGGTCGTCGGTGGAAGTCACACGCTTGAAGGTCTTGGTACTGGGATCGCTGCCCGACTCACCGATAGTGAAGTTGGCCGTGGCGACAGCACTCTCTTCGCCATCGGCAGTGCTCACGGCAATGGCCTTGACCACGGTGGTCTCGCTCACGGTGAAGGGCTCGGTAAAGACTGTGCTGGCAGTGGTAGGTGTGGTGCCGTCGGTGGTATAATAGATGGTGGTGCCGTCGGTGGCGCAGGTGATGCTGATGAGCTGAGGCTCGGCATAGCGACCGGCCTTGGGCGAGAACTGAGGCGTGGCTATATTGCTGGCCCCGCGGAACTGGAAGGAGATGGTGCCATCGGCATTCTGCGTGATGTTCTCGACCGAGGAGTCGAGGTACTTCGTGCCGTCGATGTTCTTATTGTAGAAGGTGGCTGCCGGGGTGGTGGTGCGCCCGAAGGCATTGACCTTTCCATAGGGGAAGGGGTCGTTGGCAGCGCCAGCCTCGGTAAAGTAGGTCTCGCCGTTCTTTTTCGTGGTCTGATACTTGTTGTCGGCCGCAATCCATGTCATGCGCTGACGGTCGGGATCGTCGTTAGGTGCATTGTCAGCCCACACGGAAGCGGAGTAGTCCACATGCAGGATGAGCAGACCGGCGCCCGGTATGCCGGCATCCCACCCGCTCTGCTGGCGATTCTCCAGCAAGAAGTACTCGTCGGGGTGCCCCTGGTTGTAGATAACGTATGACTGGCCGCCCTGGGTGAGCGGCTTCATGCCCGTGACGGCTTGTGTCTTGCTGAGCTCGATGGGTGTGAGCCAACCGGCCACCCAGCGCTCGTAGCTGGTGTAGGCGGCGGGGAGGAAGCCGTCGCCGTTGTAGGAGCCCATGTCCATGAGGTCCCATGTGAACATGCCCTGACCGCCGCTGTAGTCGGTGTCGTAGAAGTCGGGATAGCCCAGGCAGTGGCTGAACTCGTGGCACATGGTGCCGATGCCGGCAATGGTGCCCGTCAGCCCATCCAGCTCGGGGCCACAGGCGTAGGTGTCGATGGTCACGCCATCCAGCTTGACCTTTCCCTGGCCGTCGCCATACTGTTGTGCCTCGGAGAGCATCCATTCATGCGGCCAGATGGTAGATATTGCGCCGCCATCGGCCTCGCCTTTGCCGGCATAGACCACATAGACCTGATCCACCTCGCCATCGCCGTCCCAGTCGTAGTCGGCATAGTTCACCTCGCTATTGGCCAGATCCAGGGCCTCGCGCACCATGGTGGCCGGACGCAGGTCGTTGCCTTCGCTGTCGTTCTGGCCATAGTAGGAATACTTATTCTTCACCGTGACAGGTCCCACCACATCGAAGGTGAGCTGGAACTGGCCGTCGCTCTGTGCGTAGAAGTAGTCATACATAGAGCCTTTGAAATCGCCATAGCTGAAGCCCTCCTCATTGGCAATGCGCTGGTAGAGGGCATTGTTGTTGGCCTTTTTGAAAGATGCGTCGGTGAAGTTGACCAGGATGATGAGTCCTTTCTTCTGGCCGAAGATGCCGTTCACCTCGCCCACGCGGCGCGGTGCCAAGCGGCGCGCACGGCGGCTGTTGGCCCGGCTGCGCCGTGTCTGTGCCTTGGCTTGAAGCTGCTGTTTGTCGGCCACACGGAACAGGCCCGTAGCGGCATCGGGCAGATAGACATTGCCGTCGGCCCCGCGCCAGTAGTGGCCGTGCTCATCGCCCACCAGAGTGGCAACGACGGAGGTGCCATCGGCCGTGGTGATGGTGCGGGTGAGTCCAGGCTTGGCGGGAACGGCTGCGGCGGCCAAGGTTACGAGCAACAGGGCTGCCAACAGGAACATGCGATGAGATAGTTGATTGAATAGTTTCCTTTTCATTGCTTTATAGTTTGTAGGATTACTTTTTTCGGTGGAAGGTGCTATTCAGCGATGGTGCTGAATGTCTGGTAGTCTCCAGCCTCGTCGGCATAGATGAGGTACACCTGCAGCTGCGGGAACGCCGGGAGCAGCTCCTTGGTGCGCTCCAGCCCCAGCACCATGAACGAGGTGGCAAAGGCATCGGCCTCGGCACAAGTGGGTGCCAGGACCGTGGCCGAGAGCAACGTGTGCTGCACGGGATAGCCGGTGTGCGGGTCGATGGTATGCGCCAGCTTGCGGCCGCCCGCCACATAGAAATTGCGATAGTTGCCACTGGTGGCCATGGCGCGGTCGGTGAGTTGCAGCACCGTCTGCAGTTCGTGGCTGGTGCTGGTGCTGTCCTCGTCGGGCTTGTTCACGCCCACCCGCCATGACTGGCCCTTCGGGTTGGTGCCGCTCACAACGACTTCGCCACCGATCTCGACCATGAAATTCTGTATGCCGTGGCTACGCAGGTACTGAGCTACGACATCCACGCCGAAGCCTTTGGCCACGGCACTGCAGTCCAGCACCATGCCCGGGTCGGCTTTGTGCACACGTCCGGAGGCATCGAGACTGACACGCTCCCACCCCACCAAGGCACGCAGGCTGTCAACCTGTGCGCTGTCGGGCAAGGCATCGTGCTTGAAACCGAAGCCCCAGGCATTGACCAGCGGCGCCACGGTGATGTCAAATGCGCCGTCGGTGGCCCGGCTCACCTGTTGGCTGAGTGTGAACACGCGACGGAAGAGCGAATCGGTCTGCACATCGACATTCTGGTTGATACGGCTGATGACGCTCTGAGGGTTGAACATGCTCAGGCTGGCATCCACGGCATGCAGCTGCGCCTCGATGCTGTCCTTGAGCGAGCGGTCGGCCTGATAGGTGACGTGGTAGAAGGTGCCAAACACCGCCCCTTCCTCCTTCTGGAAAGGAGCCTCGGCGTGCCGGCGACTGATGATCACGATGGTGCCTATCAGCAGCAGGAGCAGAACGGGCAGATGCCAACGCCGCCACTGCGAAGGAGGAGAAGCGGGCTCTCCACCAGCTGGGGACTCTCCCCCCGCTGGGGACTCTCCCCCCGCCCTCCCTGTTAGGGAGGGAGCGGAATGTTTTAAGTTGCTTGTAGCGTTACTCATATCTTATCTTTTATCTCTTATCTCTTATCTTTTATCTCTACTCTCCGGACTCTCACCCCGCCCTCCCTGTTAGGGAGGGAGCGGAATGTTTTAAGTTGCTTGTAGCTTTACTCATATCTTATCTTTTATCTCTTATCTCTTATCTTTTATCTCTTATCTCTACTCTTTACTCTCTACTCTCTACTCTTTACTCTCTACTCTTTACTCTCTCTCCTCTCTCCCATCACTCCTTGCGGGAACTGCATGGTGCAGCAGTGCAGGGAACCGTGCTGGCGGATGAGCACACGGCAGTCGATGGGAACGATTTCGTGGCGCGGGAAGGCCTTCTGCAACTGCCGCCGTGCCGCCTCGTCGGTATCGGGCTGGCCATAGGTGGGCATCAGCACGGCACCGTTGATGATCAGGAAATTGGCATAGGTGGCAGGCAGGCGGTGCCCATCGTCGGGGTCCAGGATGGGAGCCGGCATAGGCAACGGCAGGAGCGTGTATGGTGCAGCCCCGGATGCAGTATCGCCGGACACAGTCAGGGCACGGAGCTCGGCCTCCATGGCTTGGAGGTCGGGATAATGGGGGTCGGAAGGGTCGGTGCAACGCACGTAGGCAATGACGCCGCCGGGACAGAAACGGGCCAGCGTGTCGATATGCCCGTCGGTGTCGTCGCCTTCCAAATGGCCATGCTCTAACCAAATCAGACGGTCGGCATGCAACCAACGCAGCAGTCGCTCCTCGATCTCGGACCTGCTGAGAGGTTGGTTGCGATGCGGCGCCAGCAGACAGGAGGCTGTGGTAAGGAGGGTACCGGCCCCATCGCTCTCGATGCTGCCCCCTTCAAACACGAAGTCAAGATGCGGCTCGTAGTCGCCACGAAGCAGGGGCACCTCTGCACCGGCATCGGCATGTTGGCTGCCACGGGCACCCACCAGCGCGGCGTTGATGGCATTGTCCAGGTCGGCTTCGAACTTCTGCCCCCAGCCATTAAAGCAGAAATCCAGCAGGCGCGGTCCCTTCTCGGTAATCAGGGTGAGCAGCCCGTGATCGCGTGCCCAGGTGTCGTTGGTGGGGCACTTAAAATAATGTATGTGTGCGTGTACGCGCGCGGGCAGGCGTTGGCGCAGCAACTGCTGCACGGCATCGGGCTCGGGCGTGACAATAAGCAACTGCTGGCGCAGGGCAATCTCAAAGGCCATACGCACGTAGCAATCGGTAACTTCGGGCAACAGCGGGGCCCAGTCGGTATCGGCATGGGGCCATGTGAGCTGCACCCCGCTCTGCGGGTGCCACTCGGCAGGAAAGAATGTGGTGCGCTGCTCGGTTTGCTCAGGGCCTGCCAGTTTTGCTTTCTTCAGGTGCAGCGTGAGGTCGCTGATTACGGGAGTTGAGGGGGTGAAATGTATGGCCATTGGTAAGTGAGTCGGCGTGCGACTGAGGGTTAGTGGCTGCAAAGGTAGGGAGAAGTTGGGACGTGACAAAATAAAACTCCATCAACCTTGCTTTAGCAGTCAAGATTGATGGAGTAAAGGAGTGTTCTAAAAGGAGTCGTTTCAGGCACCACCCACAGGACAAGCCGTCAGGGGCGCGCCTGAGCTGGAGGCTACTTCACAGCTACGCGACGGCCATTGACGATATACACACCACGACGTGTGGCGCTCTTGACACGGCGGCCGCTGAGGTCGTAGATGACCGGCTTCTGACTGGCAGAGCGATCGGCAGGGATTGCGCCGATGCTGTTGGGCAGATGCTCTGTATCGCCGCCCATGTGCTGCACCAGCCAGCACAAGTCGGCCTCGTCAACACCAGCCACCTTGCTGAGATAGTTGAAGAACTTCATCTGCAGGTTCTCGCCCTCAAGGCTCTTGATATACGGCAGTTTCTCGCCATCGCCATCGAGCGTGCCTTTGACACGGCTCCCGGCCAGCGAGTAGGAAGTGAGCTCGTAGTCCTTGTAAAGCTGATCCTCGGTGGCACCGAGCAGGCCGTTCAGCAGGAAGCCGATGGCACCCGTGCGGTCGGCACCCCAGATGCAATGGAAATAGACATTGCGGTCGGCACGGAGGTTGCTGATGATGAAGTCGAAGGCCGACTTGAACTTGGCCGAATAGAGTTGCAAGGCCTGGGCATTCCACATGTTCAGGTTCAGATAGAGGTACTGTGCACCGTTGCCCAAAGCGGTCGACTTGCCGGCGGCATCAACATCCTTGACGCTGTCGTCGTTGTCCTCGCGCAGGTCCAGTTCGGCAGCAATGCCCAATCGGCGCAGTTCCTTGCGGTCGGCCTCGCTCAGCGCGGTGCCGTTGTACATCAGGTGGTCGCCATTCAGCTCGCCGCCACGATACACGAGGCCGTAGCGAACGCGGTTGCCACCGGCTGTGAGCCAGCCGCCCATATCGCGCACGTTGGACACGGTGGGCACCTTGATCTGGCGCAGATAGCCTTCGGTCTTGACCTGACCCTGGGTGATGACACGCGTGGCATCCTCTACCTTATAATAATAGGTTTGCTGCGGCTCGAGGTTGAGCAGCTCGACAAGCGTGGTGCCGGCGGCAGCGGTCAGCGTGGTTGCGTCGGTGAACTGCGGGTCGAGTGCATAGGTAACGGTGAGCTTACTCTTGGATGCAGGCACGGGCAGGAACACCTCGTGCGGCTCGTCGCGACGGGCAGGGGCCGGCACGTTGTAAGCAGCAATCTGCGTCTCGGAGTCGGCGGTGTAGGTTACTTCGGCCAGGAAACGACGTGCCTGCCAGTTCTCCAGGTTGACGGTGGCATGGACATCGTTGAAGTCGATTTCCTTAAAGCTGACCGGTCCACTGAGGCTCTTGTCAAGAATGATGTTGGCCATATAGCCATCGTACGACCCCTTCAGGGCACCACCTTCCCACAGCACGGGGATGCTGTCGGGCTGGAAGGCGCGCACCAGCACATTGTCGGCCTTGATCTGAGGCGTGTCGGCAGCCACCTTGACCCAGTAGCACTGGCCGGCCTTGAGCTGCTTCACGGGGATGAGGGTTCCGACGAGCTGTCCGCCATCGGCCTCAATACCGGCCAGCGTCCAAGCGGACTGGAAGGCTGTGGCATCCAGGTCGAAGGGCAGGCACACGGGGTTGTATGCACCGGCCTTGAGCGTCCGCTCAACGGTTACGTTGGCACGGGTGTCCTCGGTCAGCGGATAGGTCTCTTCGAGCTCGCTCAGTGTCAAGTCAACGACATTGGCACCGTAGTAGAGGCGGAAGTTATCGAAGGGCATCCAGCAGTCGGCATTGCCAGAACTGTGGCGCAGACCGAAGGTGACATCCGAAGCCGTGCCGAGGGTGGCGGTCATCACATTCCAGTACTGACCGGTGCCGAATGCAGCAGCGGTGCCATTGAGGGTGTTGGGGATGCTGCGGCGGTTGGCGCCGTTCACGTCGGACGACGGGCGTGCCGGTTGCATGCGTGCATCGTCGTTGATGCTCTTGATGGTCTGCGACATCGTGCCGAAGAACATCCGGGCCGTGTTCACCTCCTTGCCCTGCTCGTAGTTGTAGTTGGCCACGCGGTAGGCATCGGAACGATAGAAGCCCTGCACCTTCATGGTGTAGGTGCCGGCCGGCATGTTCTTCAAGGTCTGACTGATCTTGCTGTCGGTGTGTCCGAAGTCCTCGGCCACGCCGGCATCCCACCCTAAGGTGTTCTGGGTATCCCAGCCGGCGGCATTCTTGTCGAAGTTGGGATTGGTGATGACGGATGTGATATCGAACTGTCCGGTGGGGGTAGTGTGACTTGTCAGGAAGTTGCAGAGTTCGCCCCACACCTCGGCATCCTTGGCCGCCAGCTCGTCCTCTGTCATAATGGCGGGCAGCGAGGCGATGGCCTCGTTCAGGTACTGATCGAAGGCGTCGTGCTCGGTGGCCTGTGCCGAAATGGTGCGGAAGCCCGTCCAGCGCTGGCCAATTTCTTCCTTATGTGCCAGGAAGATGTTTGACTCGTCGCCAATGAACGTGAGTTTCCAGTTGCCGAAGATCACCCAGCCAAGAGCAATCCTGCCGGGCACCTTCAGTTCTACATTCAAGGTCAGGTCGTCGCCCACGAAAGCATAGACATCGGTGGTACACTTGCCGGCATCCATGAGGGTCTTGGCTTCGGTCACGTTGTTGGGCACGGTGGCACTGGTGCAGACGGAGTACCAGTCGGGCAAGGCTGCAACGTATGTGCCGTTGACGCTGACGGTGGCATTGCTGAGCACGTAGCCCTTCTGGCCCAAGGCATAGCAGTTCTCGAGAGAACCATCGCGGAAGAAGCCGGCTACAGAGAGCTTGTAAAGACCTGGCACAGCCACCTTGATGGTTTGCTTGACCGAACCGGCCGACTGATAGATTTCGCCGCCATAGGTTCCTACATTATATGTGGTGCCCGACAGTTCGGTGTAAGCCCAGTCGGTAGTGCTGCCATCGGTGGGGCTGGCAATACGCGTGGTCTGATCCACCGCCGTATAGGTGTCGGCCAGGTACTGCTCAAATGCGGCCTTGTCGGTATAGGCGATGCCCATGGCCTCGGCCACCTTGCGCAGGTTGGCATCCTGGATGGCTGCGGTGAATGCCTTCTGCTGGGCAATCGTCTTCAGCACAAAGGGTGTGCCGGTGGTGCCCTCCACACGGAAGTACTCGTTCTCGCTCTTCACCAGGTAGGAACCGTTGGCCGACTTGAGCAGATAGCCCTTGTCGGTCAGTTCAACAGCCCAGTCAATGGTGTTATAGTCGGATGCCTTGTCGGTGTAGCCGTCGGAACCGAGGTACAGATTGTTGTCCAGGAACTTGATGTGCGACACGTTGGCATCGGAGGTAACCACCTCAACAGGATAGCCGTAATTGTCGAGGATAGCGCGTGTTCCCCAGTTGGCGCCACGGCTCAGGAAGCCTTGATGTTCCTCGCTGAACAAGTAGAACTCGCCATCGAACAGCGCCGGCGTGAAGAACTGAATGGCCACGGGGTCGGGATTGGCCTTGGTCTCGCTGTAGCCCACGGCACCGGCCGGGATGGTGAGCGTGTAGTTGGAGGCAGGCTTGAGTTCGGCCTTGTCAAACGACACGGTCGTACCACTGACGCTCATAGCCAGTTGGGTCTCGTCGGTGCCATTGGTCAGTGTGGCTTTGGCATCGCCCAACACGACAAACGGGTTGGTATTGGCGGGGGTGGCAAAGGCCACTGTCACACCATCAAGTGTCTGCAGGTACTTGCCGTCGGCGATGCTTGGTGCTGCCACGAATGCTTCGGCGGCAAAGGCCAGCGTGGTGGCCTTGAGGGCTTTTACGTAGATGGTGCCTGCTGCCAGTTCCATGGATGCTTGCAGCGTGGCGGTCACCTGTGCGTCATCGCGGGCGAGGATGGAACCGTCGGTAGTGAAAAGCACTTCCGAGGGGTTGTCGGTCTTGACCATATAAGAGCCATCGGCCGGCACCTCAAAGGCATACCACTTGTCGGCTTCCATGGCTCCACCTGCGGGCAAAGGCTCGGCTGCCGTGGCGATGGTGGCCGAGAGCTTTGCAAAGTCTGCATGGCTGATGGCGTAGATTTGGAAGCGCTGTGCCTTATCGGCATCGTTGGCACCCACCTCGGCACCTATCTCCGGCGTTCCTGCTTTGTTCTCGAACAGTCCGAGCGGACGTGAGTTGCGCTTGGTGGTGATAGTCCAGGCCCCGTCGGCATAGGCAAAATCAACAGGGCACCAGTCGGGAGCGTTGCTGGCCGATATGGCGGCGATATCGTTGGTGCGCCAATAGTTGGCATTGCTGCTGCACTGGAACAGATGGGTGGCGTGCTGGAGGTTGCGCATGGCATAGGCTTCGCCCAGCGCCTCGATCGTGAACACCTTGGCCTGGTCGCGGAAGGGCTCGGCTGGTGCCTGATAGAAGAGCACGTAGTTGGCCCCGTTTTTGTTCTGCCCGCTACTGGTATGGGCCGCGCCCAGCATCAGACTCTGCCCGTTGGCCTGGAACACGTAATAGTGATCGGCGATGTCAGCCTGGCTCAGGCTGGTGATGGGTTGCCACCCGTCGGCAGGGTCGAGCGGGTTGATGGTCTGGCCAGCCTCGAAGCTGATGGTAGCATCGGCCTTGGCACAGAAGTAAATGCGGCCAGCCTCAAGTTCCAACGTCTCGGCGAGAGTGGTGGCGACGTTGCCGGCATCGGCCATGAGTATGGAGCCGTCGGTTGTATAAACGACCTGAGCCAAGGGCACGGAACAGGTCACGGAATAGGTGCCGACGCTCTCGGCCTCGTAGTAGTACCACTTGCCTGCCTCGACAGCCCCGCCAGCCGGCAGTGCGGCGGCATCGGTGGCAATGGTGGCGCGAAGCTTGTCGAAATCGGTCTTGCTGATGGCGTAGATTTGGAACTTCTGTGCATTGGCTGGGGCGTTGGCTCCCACTTCGGTGCCATCGGCCGGTTCGCCGCTGACATCGTCAAAAATACCCAGCGGACGCGACTTGCGGATGGTTGTTATCGTCCATGCACCCTCGGCATAGGTGAAGGATATGGCACTGTATTCCTTTGCACTTGAAGCCGAGGACGATGTGACGTCGTTCGTGCGCCAATAGGTTTCGGTGCCGCTTCCTTGCAGCTGGTATGTGTTGTACTGCAGGTTGCGCATGGCAAACAAGCTGCCGTTTGGCTCAATGGTAAAGACGGTTGAGAGATCGCGATAGGGCTGCACACTCGTCTGGTAATAGAGCACGGTGGTGGCATCGTTTTTCTTTTGCTTGCTGTTGGTGGCCAGAGCCGAGTGGAGCATTAAGTCCTGGTTGGCAGCGACAAAGACATAATAGTTATTGCCAATGTCATCCTGCGAGATGGACGTGATCTTCGTCCACCCTTCTGCTTCGGTGAGCAGTGTCGTGTCTGCCCACATACCTGCGGCGCCTGCTAAGAGCGCGACGAAGGCAAGTAAGATTCTGCGTTTCATCATAATTAGTCAATTGAGATATTAGGTAAATGTATTTAATAATATGTTCATAATATGTTCATGCGTATGGAAACAAAGCGCCCGCACACTCCTTGCGCTCGGAGCGGCGGGCACAGCTGTATCAGTCTATGTAGCGGCGGGTCAGGTCTGCGTAGGCATCAATACGGCGGTCGCGCAGGAAGGGCCACCATCGGCGCACCTGTTCGCAGCGTTGCATGTCGATGTCCACGAGGAGCGTCTGCTCGTCGGCGTCGGAGGCCTGTGCCAGCAACTCACCTTGCGGCCCGGCCACAAAACTGGTGCCCCAGAACTGGATGCCATTGGTCTGTCCGCTGGGATCGGGCTCGTGCCCCACCCTGTTCACGGCGATGACGGGCAGTCCGTTGGCCACGGCATGGCCGCGTTGCACTGTCATCCATGCTTCGCGCTGCCGCTGTTGTTCCTCGGGTGTATCGCTGCTCTCGAAACCGATGGCTGTGGGATAGATGAGCAGGTCGGCCCCTTGCAGTGCCATCAGACGGGCGCCTTCGGGGTACCACTGGTCCCAGCACACCTGCACGCCCAGCCGGCCCACCGAGGTCTGGATGGGATGGAAGCCCAGGTCGCCGGGGGCAAAGTAGAACTTCTCATAATAAGCGGGATCGTCGGGGATGTGCATCTTGCGATGGATGCCAGCGATGCTTCCGTCCCGTTCAAACACCACTGCCGTATTATGGTACAGTCCGGCAGCCCGACGCTCAAAAAGCGAAGTGACCAAGACGATGCCCAAGCGGGCGGCCAACTGACCGAACAGTTCGGTGCTGGGGCCGGGAATGGGTTCGGCCAAATCGAAAAGATTCACATTCTCCGTCTGGCAGAAGTACAACGAGTTGTGCAACTCCTGCAGCACCACCAACTCGGCCCCTTGGGCTGCCGCCGCTTCAATACGTGCCACCAGTCGGGCCTTGTTCTGTGCCACATCGGCGCTGCAAGCCATTTGTATCAGTGCTACTTTCATTTGTGGATGGGGCTTTAAACTTTCAATGCTTACCCGAGGGGGAACCCTCGGGCACAAGGGCTTTCATACGGAATGAGTTGCCGTCAACCTCCAGCGTCCAGCTTTCAACCTCCAACTTTCAACCTCCAGTTTCCAGCCTTCGGCTTTCAACTTTCAACTTTCAACCTTCAACTTTCAACTTTCAACCTTCAACCTTCAACTTTCAACTTTGCGCGCAGCGCAACTCCCTAATTCGCCGCCGTGAACTCCTCGAGGAAGCGCACGTCGTTCTCGGAGAACATGCGGAGGTCCTTCACCTGGTATTTCAGGTTGGCAATACGTTCTATACCCATGCCAAAGGCATAGCCGCTATACACGGACGAGTCAATGCCGTTAGCTTCGAGCACGGCGGGATCCACCATGCCGCAGCCCAGGATTTCCAGCCAGCCGGAACCCTTGCACATGCTGCAGCCCTTGCCGCCGCAGATGGTGCAACTCACATCCATCTCGGCCGACGGCTCAGTGAAGGGGAAGAACGAGGGGCGCAGGCGGATCTGGGTGTCGGGACCGAACATCTCCTGTGCAAAGAGCAGAAGCACCTGCTTCAGGTCCTTGAAGCTCACGTTCTTGTCTACGTAAAGGCCTTCCACCTGGTGGAAGAAGCAGTGGGCACGTGCGCTTACAGCCTCATTGCGATACACACGGCCTGGGCAGATGACACGGATGGGCGGCTGCTGCTTTTCCATGACGCGCGCCTGCACCGAAGAGGTGTGCGAGCGAAGGATGATGTCGGGATGTGCCTCGACGAAGAAGGTGTCCTGCATGTCGCGGGCAGGATGGTCGTCGGCGAAGTTCATGCTGGAATAGACATGCCAGTCGTCCTCCACCTCGGGCCCCTCGGCCAGGGTGAAGCCCAGACGAGAAAAGATATCTACAATCTCGTTCTTGACCAGCGTGAGCGGATGACGAGTGCCCAGATGGATGGGGTACGGCGTGCGCGTGAGGTCGATATCGTCGGCCACCGTCTCCTGACATGCCGCAGCAGCTTTCAGTTGGTTGATGCGCTCGGTGGCAAGGTTCTTCAGTTCGTTGATACGCATGCCCACCTCCTTTTTCAGTTCGGCGGGTACATTGCGGAAGTCGGCCATCAGGGCCGTTATCTCGCCCTTCTTACTGAGATATTTAATACGTAAGGCCTCAGCCTCCTCCATATTGGCAGCCTGGAGGGCATTGACCTCATCAAGCATTTGTTTAATCTTGTCTAACATTGCACGAATTGATTTATCTGAATAATTCGGGACAAAGGTACAACTTTATTCGCAATTTGTGTTCCTTTGACGGAAAATATGTCGTATTTTTGCACGATTTTTGGAACGGAGGCAGGCCACCTGCCTAAAAACATGAAGCAAAATACAGTTATTCTACTCACTCTCCTCCTCTGCTCGGGGGTGCTCTCGTGCGGCCGAAAGCAAAGCAGCACGGCAGTAGCCGAATGGGATGCCGAGGAGGAATCTGTTCCCGACTCAGTGCTGGCCATGGGCGACACCTTGCTGCTGGACGAGGAGGAGGAAACGACAGCGATGCCCGTGGCCGTGGATGAACTGTTTGACGACTTCGTCTTTGCCTTCGACCAAAGCAACCGCATGCAGCGGCGGCGCGTGCACTTCCCGTTCGTCGTCACCGCCCCCGACGGCGACACGCTCTCCGTCACCCGCCAACGCGACTGGCACCACCACTACCTCTTCTTCCAGAAAGACTTCTGCACCGCTTTATATAATTATGCAGGGCAGGCGAAACTGTCGGAAAGCACACAAGGCCAGTGGGCCGTGGTGGAGCAGATTTATCTGCACAAGCGCCAGATAAGCCAGTTTCACTTTGACCGCGACAGTCTTGGGCAGTGGCTCCTTACCAGCGGACAGCGTCTCTCGTTCGAGCAGTCCGAACTGGGTTCATTCCTCGACTTCTACCGCGAGTTCTCTACCGACAGCATCTTCCAGCGCCAGCATATCAGCAACACGTTGCACTACGTCACCTTCGACGAGGACATGGAGTATGAGCCCTTGGAAGGCACCATCAGTGCCGACCAGTGGCCACAGTTCGCACCCGAACTGCCACGCGACGTCATCACCAACATACGCTATGGGCAGACCTACGACAACCCCAACCGCATGGTGCTGGAGATGCGGGGCATAGCCAGCGGCCTGCAGGTGCTGCTCTACTTCCAGCAGCAAGCAGGCGAATGGCGTCTTACCGGGCTTGAAAACTAATATTGATTATGGACATTCAGAACAATATATCTCTAAAGAGCTACAACACCTTTGGCATCGACGTGCATGCCGACCGCATGGTCACTTACCACAGCATCGAGGAGTTGCAAGACTTCATCCGCTGCCGCGTGGCCGATGGCGACAACAGCCCGCTCCTGCACATAGGCGGAGGCTCCAACCTCCTTTTCACGACCAACTTCCACGGAACCATCCTACGCTCGGCCATTGCTGACATCTTCGTCACGGCCGACGAGGGCGACTTCGTTTATGTGCGCGTCGGGGCTGGGGTCCAGTGGGACGCGTGGGTGCAGTACGCAGTGGACAGTTCCTGGTTCGGCTTGGAAAATCTCTCCGGCATCCCGGGCGAAGTGGGTTCCAGCGCCGTGCAGAACATTGGCGCCTACGGCTCCGAGGCCAAAGACTTTATCCTTTTCGTGGATTGTGTCGATTTGCAGACGGGCGACATACGCCACTTCTGTGCTGCCGAATGCGAATACCGTTACCGCGACAGCATTTTCAAGAATGTGGTCAAGGGCCGCTATGCCATCACCCATGTCCACTTCCGTCTCAGCCACAGCTTCCAACCCAACCTGAGCTACGCGGGCCTGCGCAACCAACTGGATACACGCGGCATTCACGACTACGACCTGTCGGCCCAGGTCCTGCGGCAGACGGTGCTCGACATCCGCAATGCCAAATTGCCCGACCCTGCCAAGTTAGGCAACGCCGGCAGCTTCTTCACCAACCCCATCATCGGCCGCGATCAGTGGGAACGCCTGGTGGCAGAATACCCCGAGGCACCGCACTTTAATATCGACCCCGAGCACGTCAAAGTGCCGGCCGGATGGCTCATTGAGCAGTGCGGTTGGAAAGGAAAGACCATGGGACCGGCCGCCGTTTATGACAAGCAGGCATTGGTGCTGGTGAACACCGGCGGAGCCACCGGGGCCGACATACAGGCTCTGTATCAGCAGGTTCAGGCCGATGTGGAAACACGCTTCGGAATACGCATCCAGACGGAAGTGAACGTCATAGGAAGGGAAAAGTGAAGAAAGTGAAA
>JAFXQT010000046.1 GCA_017526905.1 Bacteroidaceae bacterium
CATGTCATATTAGAGTTTTGCTTGTTTTCTTTTTGCAACACTAAGATAAGTGAAAATTCTGACATGGCAAAATCCTGGGCAACTTTTTGTTGCTCAGGAACTTATAAATAAAGTTAAATTATAGTGTTGCGGAATTAAGGCATTCCATTCTTTATAGTTAGGGCCATAAGATGAACGGAGCTCTCCGGCTCCACCATTAGCATCTTGGTTCCAGTCCTTCTGAAATACATATAAGTCCACTGAGCGGCGTATATGAGTGCCTCTCCAAAAATAATATAGGTAAATTGCATACTGCTGTACATTTTGAGACTTCTTCTGTGAGCGAAGTATATACTTTCCTTGCGGGAATTGTCGTTTTTGTCTTGCCATATCAAAGAATTATTTGCACTGAAAGAGGATTTTGCAAAGTTACCGATTATAGTGCAAATAATTCATTTTCCTCCCCTAATTAAACCTAATTTTGGCCCAATGTGTGACTATTGATCTACCAATTTTGCTCTAAAATGGGCAAAAAAAGGCATAAAAACAAGGTGTGCAAAAAATAAAAATTTGCACACCATGCTGATCTTCAGTTGTTTACGATAAAGACAACGTTCTAATACTCGTCCTCGTTGAAGAGGAAGTCCTCTTTATGTATAATGGCTGTTCAAGTCTGACCACCGTGAAATCGTGTCTGGAAGCGCCATCCACCAGCTACACCGATGGCTGGCTCAGTGGCGTGGCCTCGTCAGGCTCCTTCTTCTATAGCAAGGCGGCCAAGAATGGTAGCGGTAATACTACATGGCCATCCGGAACAAGTGGCATCCCCAGCGGATGGGCTGCTTACGATGTCTATTAAGACGGTTCGGCTGAAAGCTATAAAGCCGTTACTTAAACGGTTACTTACTCAAACCATATAAGGTGGGTTCTATTAATTAACAGAACACACCATAAATAATCCCCCTGCGCTGCTTCAACCCGGCACCGCAGGGGGATTCTGTTTTTTCACTCAGCTTGCGCTCACCGTCATTTCGCAGCGTTGGCAGTCGAAATGCAGGGCAAACTGGCGGCCGTCGGGCAGGCGGAGCGACCAGGGCAGGGGATGGGAGGCTTGGGCAGGATGAGAAGTATGGGAGAGATGGGGCTTCTGTGGCGTTTGGCCTTGGACTCCATGCTTGGGACACAGCCCCATGGCAAAGCGGATGCAGTGGCGGCAGGTCATGACCACGGCCCGCGGCACGGCTGCCAGCTCGTAGGCCGGCTGTACGGCAGTGGCCCCGGCTTCGGCATAGGCCTCCAGTGCCAGGTGGTTGGCGGCGTTGGCGGCAAACGAGAGGGCTTGGCCACTGAACTCGGGGCTGGGGCTGATGGGTCCAGCTTGTCGGCTGGTAGCCCGGCGTTGGTGGGTGTCCAACAGACGTTGCAGGAGGGCGTCGGTCAGTTGTCGGCGCCAGTCGGCCAGGACGGACGAGGGCAGGAACCAGTTGTGGGACAACTGCAGGCTGACGTCGGCACACAGGAAAATAGTGTCGCCCAGACGTGCCAGCTGCCGGCGGATGTTGTCTGCCTGCGGGCTGCGGGCCTCTTCATGCGGCTGGGCAAAGAAGCGGCTGGTGCTGGTGCCGTCCTCGGCCGTGAGGCTGAGGGTGAAGCCCTCGGTTGCCGTGTCGTTGCTGTCGGTCAGTAGCCAGCGCACGCCGATGTGTCGCTGGGCCGAAGGGCGTGCCAGCAGGCGCTCGAAGTCGGCATCCATGTTGCGATAGAGCAGGGTGCCCTTGTTTAGCCCTGGCAGGGCTAAAGAGGGCTTGCCTGCAGGCTCCTGGCCTGCCGATGTGGCCAAGATGCGGTTGCCTTCAGCACGGTTGGCACGGAATCCCTGCAGGCGGCCGGCGGGGTCGATATAGCAGAAGCCGTCGCCGTTGTGCAGAGCTGCGGTGGTGGCCACGGTGATGGTGCCGCCGCGCACCTCCTTTACATGTCCTAAGGGCTGGCCCATGGCTTTTGGCGTGGCAAAGTTCCAGATGGGTGAGTTGGTGCGTCCGTGCAGGAAATTGTCGGTGAAGCCCCGGTTGAAACTCTTGGCCGGATCGGGCGTGAAGGTGTAGGCGGCTGTGCCGATGGAGGTGCGCCGCAGGTCGGGTCGGCGACCGATGATGGCATCCAGGCGCTGGCGGTAGTAGGCGGTGATGTTCTTTACGTAGGACACGTCCTTCAGGCGGCCTTCGATCTTGAAACTGCTCACACCGGCATCGATCATCTGTTCCAGATGCTCGGCCCGGTTCATGTCGCGCAGCGAGAGCAGGTGGCGGTCGTGTGCTATTGTCTGTCCTTGGGCATCGATGAGGTCGAAGGCCAGACGGCAGAACTGGGCGCACTCGCCGCGGTTGGCCGAGCGGCCGAAACAGTGCTGCGAGGCATAGCACTGGCCGCTGTAGCTTACGCACAGCGCGCCGTGTACGAAGGCCTCCAACTGCGGGGCTGGCCTGCCGGTGCGGGCCGACTCGGCTTGCAGGGCGGCGTGTATGGCGGCGGTCTGCTCCAGGCTGAGTTCGCGTGCCAGCACCACTTGTTCATAGCCCTGGCGCATCAGCCATAGCGCTTTTTGGGGCGTGCGGTTGTCCATCTGCGTGGAGGCGTGCAGGGGGATGGGTGGCAAGTCCATCTTCAGCAGCGCCAGATCCTGCACGATGAGGGCATCCACGCCGGCCTCGTACAACTGCCAGACGAGGCATCGTGTGGCATCGAGTTCGGCATCGTAGAGTATGGTGTTTACGGTGACATAGACCCGTGCGTGGAATTGATGTGCGTAGGCGCAGAGCGTGCGTATGTCGGCCACGCTGTTGCCAGCGGCGGCACGTGCACCGAAGTGTTCGGCACCGATATAAACGGCATCGGCACCGTGGCGAATGGCCTCGATGCCGCATGTCAGGTTCTTGGCGGGTGCCAGGAGTTCAATGTATCTGTTCAATGTCGTAGGGCGTTTCCTGATAGACGTAGTAGTTGAGCCAGTTGGTGAAGAGTAGGTTGGCGTGTGCGCGCCACGTGACGAGGGGCCCGAGGTCGGGCTGGTCTGCGCGGTAGTAGTGTTGCGGCATGGCTATGGGAAGGCCTTTGGCCAGGTCGCGTCGGTACTCGGTGTCGAGGGTGAGGGGCGAGTATTCGGCGTGGCCGGTGATGAAGAACTCGCGCCCCTCGCGGGCCATGACGATGCTCACGCCGCTCTCGGGGCTTTCGGCAATGATGCGGAGGGGGACCTCAGCCGATGCCGTGGGCGTTGTGCCCGATGCCTCAGGGGCAGTGGCCGTGGCCGTGACGAGCCGTTGGTTGGCGGCTTCGATGTCGGCACGCCGGATTTCGGTGTGGCGGCTGTGTGGCATGTAGAACACGTCGTCGAAGCCGCGGAAGATGGGGAGGGCAGGCTCCAGCGGCTGCTGGGGAAAGATGCCGAACATCTTCTCGGGCAGCGGGTACTTGGGTATGCCGTAGTGGTAGTAAAGGCCAGCCTGGGCTGCCCAGCAGATGTACAGGGTAGAGGTGACGTGTGTGCGTGCCCAAGAGAATATCTCTACCATCTCGTCCCAGTAGGTTACCTCCTCGAAGGGCAGGTGCTCCACGGGGGCGCCTGTGATGATCATGCCGTCGAACTTCTGCCAGCGCAGCAGTTCGAAGTCCTTGTAAAAGGCGCGCATGTGCTCAATGGGGGTGTTCTTGCTGGTGTGGCTCTTTATCTTCATGAACGATATCTCCAACTGCAGGGGCGAGTTGGACAGCACTCGCACAAGATCGGTCTCGGTGGTGATTTTGATGGGCATGAGGTTGAGTATGACGATCTTGAGCGGACGGATGTCCTGCGTGCTGGCACGCGAGGTGTCCATCACGAAGATATTTTCATGCTTGAGCAGTTCGATAGCTGGCAGTCTGTCGGGGAGGGTAAGGGGCATGGGGAGGAGAGAGTAGAGAGTAAAGAGTAGAGAGTAAAGAGTAGAGAGTGGAGAGGAGAGAGTGGAGAGTAGTGAGAGAGTGGAGAGTCGTGAGAGAGTGAAGGTAGCTATATCTCTACTCTTTACTCTTTACTCTCTACTCTCTACTCTTTACTTTACTCTCTACTCTCTACTCTTATTCTCTGCTTCTTTGTTTTTACCAAATAGTTACTCGCTCGGCCTTGGGCACGAACATGGGGTCGTCTTCGGTGATACCCCAAGCCTCATACCAGGCGTCGATTTGCGGGAGTGCACCGTTCACGCGCCAGCGTCCCAGTGCGTGCGGGTCGCTCTTGGTGAGCTTGCGTATCTCCTCGTCGCGGATGTTGCCGGCCCAGACGCCTGCGTAGGCAAGGAAGAAACGCTGGTCGGCGGTGAAGCCGTCGGCATCGGGCAGCGGAGCGTTCTTGGTGGCGTTCTTATAGGCTTGCCATGCCACCATCAGTCCGCCGTGGTCGGCCATGTTCTCGCCCAGTGTGAGGGCGCCGTTGGCATTCAGGTCGGGCAACACCTTGATGTTGTTGAAGAAGTTCTCCATCACCTTGGTGCGGGCCACGAACTTCTCGCGGTCCTCGGTGCTCCACCACTGGCGCAGGTTGCCGTCCTTGTCGAACTGCGAGCCCTGATCGTCGAAGCCGTGTGTCATCTCGTGACCGATCACCACGCCGATGGCGCCGTAGTTGAAGGCATCGTCAGCCGTCATATCGAAGAAGGGCGGCTGCAGGATGCCAGCGGGGAAGCAGATCTCGTTGGTGGTGGGGTTGTAGTAGGCGTTCACCGTCTGCGGAGTCATGTACCACTCGGTGTTGTCCACGGGCTTGTTCAGCTTGCGTGCCACCATGTCCTGGATGGCCCACCGTGTGGCGTTCTTCATGTTCTGCCAGTAGTTGGGGCCGATTTCCAGTCCGCTGTAGTCCTTCCACTTGTCGGGGTAGCCCACCTTGACGATGAAGGCGTCCAGCTTTTCGCATGCCACGGCTTTGGTGCTGTCGCTCATCCACTCCTGTGCGTTGATGCGCTCGGCCAGTGCCACCTGCAGGTTCTTGACCAACTGCACCATGCGCTCCTTGGCCTCGGCGGGGAAGTATTTCTGCACGTACAGCTGTCCCACGGCCTCGCCTAGTGCGCCTTCAGTGCTGGCCACGGCGCGTTTCCACCGTGGGCGGTCCTCCTGCTTGCCGCTCATCACCTTTCCGTAGAAGTTGAAGCTGATGGCGCGCGTCTCGTCGTCCAGGTAGGAACTGGCCTCGTCGATGAGTGCCCAAGCCACATAGTCCTTCAGGGCTTGCAGCGGGGTGTCCTGCCACACGGCCTCCACCTCGTGGAAGAACTCGGGCTGGCCCACGCTGATGTCCTTGGCTGCGCGGGCGCCGTAGATGTCCAGATACATGGCCCAGTCGATGCCGGGGAAGGTGGCTCGCAGCGAGTCGATGGTCATTTTGTTATAGTTGTTTTCGGGGTCGCGCAGTTCGGTTGCTGTGCGCGATGCCTTGGCCAGTCGAGTCTCGATGTCGAGCACGGCCTGCACGCGTGCGTCCAGTTCCTCGGCCGGAATCATCTTGCAGCGTGCCATGAGGTCGGACATGTACTGGCGATAGGCGTTGCGTATTTTCAGCGTGGCCGAGTCGTTGTCCAGGTAGTATTCCTTCTGGCGCATGTGCAGTCCTCCTTGTCCGGCCTGCACCAGGTTCGTCTTCGAGTCCTTGATGTCGGCGTCGATGTAGCAGCCGAAGAGGCCGCTCACGCCTTGCGTCTGCAGGGTGCAGAACTTGCGCCACAGCTCCTTGCGTCCGGGGCAGTCGTAAATGTCCATCAGGTCGGCGCGTATGGGTTCGGTGCCCTGTTTGTTCAGGCTCACGCTGTCCATGGCGCTGGCATACATCTGTGCAATCATCTCGGCCACGCTGCCAGGTTGGTTCTTCTGGCCAGCCACGCCTTCGATGAGTTCGCGCAGTTGCTTGTTGTTGTTCTCGGCCAGCTGGTCAAAGCTGCCGTAGCGGCTGTACTCGGCGGTGAGTGGGTGTGCCTTCTGCCATCCGCCGGTGGCGAATTGATAGAAGTCGGTGCCCGGTGCCATGGTGGTGTCCATGTTGGCCAGGTCGATGCCCGTTTGTAGTGCCTGGTTGCTGTTGCAGGCGGTCATACAAAGCGCAGCGGTCATAGCTAATGCTTGTAGTTTGAGCGTTGTTCTCATAGTGGTATCTGATAATAGTGATTAGGGCGTGTCTTGGTCTGGCTTGTGTGGCTACCCGAGTGCTTCCAGCGCTTCGGATGCTTCGAGCCAGTCGGTCTCGGTCTGCTCCTGCTGCTGCCGCAGTCGTTCGTATTTCTCGTAGAGCGAAGGGTCGGAGCCGTCCATGCGTGTCTCCATGAGGCTGATGGCGGCAGCAAGCTCGTTCATCTCTGTTTCCAGCGCCTTCACGCGGTCCTCCAGTTTCTTGCGCTGGCGTGCGGCGGCTTTCTGCTGCTGATAGGCGGCAGCCCCGCCTGCGGTACCTGAGGGGTTGGCCCCGCCTGCGGTACCTGAGGGGTTGGCCCCCCCTACGGCCCCCGAGGGGGCTTCTGTTGTATTCTTTAGCTGCTTCTTATTCCGGGCTACATTAGTGCTCCCCTCGGGGGACGAAAGGAGGGCCACCTTTAGCCAGTCGTAGATGCCACCCAGGTGCTCGCGCACGCTGCCCCCACCGAAGGCATAGACGCGGCTCACCAGCCCGTCAAGGAACTCGCGGTCGTGCGAGACCACGATGACCGTTCCGTCGAAGTCGCGGATGGCCTCTTTGAGCACATCCTTCGATCGCATGTCCAGGCGGTTGGTGGGCTCGTCCAGGATGAGGAAGTTGACGGGCTCCAGCAGCAACTTGATCATGGCCAGCCGACTGCGTTCGCCGCCGGAAAGCACCTTGACTTTCTTGTCCGACGCATCGCCGCCGAACATGAAGGCGCCCAGGATGTCGCGTATGCGGGTGCGTATGTCGCCGCGGGCCACGCGGTCGATGGTGTCGAACACCGTCAGCTCGGGATCCAGCAGCTGGGCCTGGTTCTGGGCAAAGTAGCCTATCTGCGCGTTGTGCCCCACCTTGAGGTGGCCCTCAAAGGGAATCTGGCCCAGAATGCACTTGACCAGGGTTGACTTGCCCTCGCCGTTCTTGCCCACAAAGGCCACCTTCTCGCCACGTTTGATGGTCAGGTTCACGTGCTGTATCACGTAGGGTGCCTCGTCGGCATAGCGCTTGCTCAGTTCCTCCACAATCAGCGGGTAGTCGCCGCTGCGCTGGCAGGGCGGGAACTTCAGGTGCAGGGCCGACGTGTCCACATCGTCCACCTCGATGGGCACGATGCGTGCCAGTTGCTTGATGCGTTCCTGCACCTGCACGGCCTTGGTGGGTTTGTAGCGGAAGCGCTCGATGAAGGCCTTCAGGTCGGCAATCTCCTTCTGTTGGTTCTCATAGGCGCGCAGTTGCTGTTCGCGCCGTTCGGCCCGCAGGCGCACGTACTCGTCATACTTCACCTTATAGTCCCACACGCGTCCGCACGAGATTTCCAGCGTGCGGTTGGTCACGTTGTTTATGAAGGCGCGGTCGTGGCTCACCAGCACCACGGCGCCACTGTGTTCCTGCAGCCAGCCCTCCAGCCACTGAATGCTCTGTATGTCCAGGTGGTTGGTAGGCTCGTCCAGCAGCAGCACATCGGGCCGTCGCAGCAGCAGTTTGGCCAGTTCAATGCGCATGCGCCAGCCGCCGCTCAGTTCGCTGGTGGGGCGGCCGAACTCGCTGCGTTCAAAGCCCAGGCCTGTCAGCGTGCGTTCCACCTCGGCCTGGAAGTTCATGCCACCCAGCATCTGGAAGCGTTCCTCCTCGTGTGTGTAGCGTTCCACCAGTGCCATGTAGCTGTCGCTCTCGTAGTCGGTGCGCTGGCTCAGTTCCTGGTTCAGCTGTTGGATACGCTCCTGCATGTCGCGTATGTGGTCGAAGGCCAGCAGCGTCTCGTCCATGACCGTCCGCTCGCTGGCCAACTGCATCACCTGCGGCAGATAGCCGATGGTGGTGTCGCGGGGGATGGCCACCGTGCCGCCGGTGGGCTGCTGCATGCCTGCAATGATTTTGAGCATGGTGCTCTTGCCGGCGCCGTTCTTGCCCGTCAGGGCGATGCGGTCCCGGTCGTTAATAACGAAGCCCACCTCGGTGAAGAGGGGCTTGGCGCTGAATTCTACAAATAAATGCTCTACTGATATCATCCCTTGCTAACGTTCCAAACCGTCAATATCAATCTTTCGCACATAGAACTTCACCTTGGCGCAAAGCTCGTCGTAGTGCTGTTCCATGGCCATGACCTTGCGCTGCTGGTCGTAGTAGAGCTGGTTGGTCCTGCCGTTCACTCTCGGTTTCAGAGTCTTGAACCCTTCGCGTGCTGCTTCAAGCTGGCGTTCAAATTGTTCCAGGCTGTCGCGTGTGGCCATGAGCTCGATGCTGTCCAGCGTTACGATGGCGGCCCGTCGGGTTTCCAGGGCTCGCGGGTGGCGCTGTCGCATGGAGTAGATGGTGTCGCGTGCGGCATCGAAGTGGCTGTCGGCCATGAGCATGCGCGCCTGCATGAGCATAGCGTGTGCCTGCGCCTCCTGGCTCTCCAATGTTTCCTTGCATGCCGAGAGCATGGCCGCCACAGCCACCAGAAGCAGGAGCGATGAATGTGTTGTTAATCGTTTCACGCTACAAAGGTAAGCATTTTTCTCTTTTCCGTTCTTCACTTTTCAGTATTTTCCTTATCTTTGCACACGTTTTTAGCATTGATTAAGAAAAGAACCCTATGATTCATCCCGACCAGCAGCAGCTTGTCCGCCTTTTGGACCGCCCCATCTTCCACCTAATTGGGCAGGAAGCCGATGCCCTTGGCTATGAATGCTATGTGGTGGGCGGCTACGTGCGCGACCTGTTCCTGCAGCGCCCGTCCAAGGATATCGACGTGGTGGTGGTGGGCAGCGGCATCAAGATGGCCCGCGCCGTGGCCCGCCGTATGGGTCGCAATGCCCACCTTAGCGTGTTCAAAAACTTTGGCACCGCCCAGCTCAAGGTTTACGAGCCTGGTCCCGCTGCTTCGTCCGCGGAGCCACCTGCTTCTGCTGTTACCACAGCCATCGTGCCCGCATCGGCGGAGGCCTCCCACGCGTTGGAGGTGGAGTTTGTGGGCGCCCGGCGTGAGAGCTACAGCCACGACTCGCGCAAGCCCGTGGTGGAGGACGGCACACTTGAGGACGACCAGAACCGCCGCGACTTCACCATCAATGCCATGGCCATTTGCCTGAACCAGGACCGTTTCGGCCAGCTGGTGGACCCCTTCGATGGCGTGTGGGATCTGGAGGAACGCCTCATTGCCACGCCGTTGGACCCTGACATCACCTTCTCCGACGACCCGCTGCGCATGATGCGCTGTATCCGCTTTGCCACCCAACTGAACTTTGAAATCGAGGATGAAACCTTCCAGGCCCTCAGTCGCAACCGCGAACGCATACGCATCATTTCGCAGGAGCGCATCATCGAGGAACTTCAGAAGATCATGGCTTCCAGTAGTCCTGCGCGTGGCTTCGAACTGCTCTTTTCCTGCGGACTGCTACAACTCGTCATGCCCGAGCTCTACGCCCTGCATGGCGTGGAAACGGTGGCTGGACGTGCCCACAAGGACAACTTCTGGCACACGCTGGAGGTGCTGACCAATGTGGTTGGGCAGGGCAGCGAGTGTAAGGTCTGGCTGCGGTGGGCTGCCCTGTTGCACGACATAGGCAAGCCGCGCTGCAAGCGCTGGGAACCCGGCACCGGCTGGACCTTTCACAACCACGACTACGTGGGTCAGCGCATGGTGCCCGACATCTTCCGCCGCATGAAGCTGCCCATGGACGAACGCATGAAGTACGTTCAGAAACTGGTGGGCCTGCACATGCGCCCTATTGCCATTGCCGATGACGAGGTGACCGATTCGGCTGTGCGCCGATTGTTGTTCGAGGCGGGCGACGATATTGACGACCTGATGTTGCTGTGCGAGGCCGATATCACCACCAAGAACAGCGAGCGCAAGCAGCGTTTTCGCGACAACTTCAAGCTGGTGCGCCAGAAACTGGTCGATTTGGAGGAGCGCGACCGCATACGCAATTTCCAGCCGCCCGTCAGCGGCGAGGAAATCATGCAGCGCTTCAGCCTGCCCCCTTCCAAGCCTGTGGGGCTGCTCAAGGAGGCCATCAAAAATGCCATCCTGGACGGCATCGTGCCCAACGAACACGACGCAGCCTTGGCTTTTGTCGATGCACAGGCACAACAAATGGGCCTGCAGGTGCCTGCTGAGTGAGGGCGGTGCACCACCAAACAGAGGTTGCCCTCGAATCCCCATTCCCTTGTCACCTGACTGGTGATGGCGGGGGGATTCGAGGGCAACCTCTGTTTGATATATGCAGGCACGTGCGGGCATTGCGCCGAAGTGCATGGACTTATGGCCCGAAGTGCATGGACTTATGGCCCGAAGTGCATGGACTTATGCTTCAAAGCGCTTGGCCTGCTCCTGCGTGAAGGTGAGGTCGTCGAAGTAGTCCAGGCGCATGGCGCGGCGCACCTCGCTCATGGTCTGTGCACCGGCCTCGCGGGCCACTTCGGTTCCGCGGCGCAGGATGTCGATCACGGCGGGGATGTCGCGTTCCAGCTCGGCCCGGCGCTGGCGGATGGGTTCGAGTGTTTCCTGCAGGATGGCCATGAGGAACTTCTTGCACTTCATGTCGCCCAGACCGCCGCGGCGGTAGTGTGCTTTCAGCTCGTCCAGGTTGGGATAGTCGGGCAGGTAGCGCTCAAAGTGTTCGGGGCGACAGAAGGCATCCAGATAGGTGAACACGGTGTTGCCCTCTACGGTGCCGGGGTCGCTCACGTTCAGGTGGTTGGGGTCGGTGTACATGCTCTTCACCTTGCGCTGCACCTCGTCGGCGCTGTCCTTCAGGTAGATGCAGTTGCCCAGGCTTTTGCTCATCTTTGCCTTGCCGTCGGTGCCGGGCAGGCGCAGGCAGGCTGCGTTTTCGGGCAGCAGTATGTTGGGCTCGACCAGCGTTGGACCGTAGATGTTGTTAAAGCGGCGCACGATTTCGCGGCACTGCTCCAGCATGGGCTCCTGATCCTCGCCCACGGGCACGGTGGTGGCTTTGAACAGGGTGATGTCGGCCGCCTGCGAGATGGGGTAGGTGAAGAAGCCCACGGGGATGCTCTCGCCCGAGAAGCCGCGCATCTGGATTTCGGTCTTTACGGTGGGGTTGCGCTGCAGGCGGCTCACGCTGACCAGATCCATGAAGTAGAAGGTAAGCTCGCACAGTTCGGGTATCTGGCTCTGGATGAAGAGGGTGCTCTTCTGCGGATCCAGGCCCACCGACAGGTAGTCCAAGGCCACCTCGATTACGTTCAGGCGCACCTTGTCGGGGTTGTCTATATTGTCGGTGAGGGCCTGTGCATCGGCCTCGAAGATGAATATCTTGTCGTAGAGGCCAGAGTTCTGCAGTTCGACGCGACGGCGCAGCGAACCCACATAGTGGCCGATGTGCAGGGGACCGGTGGGACGGTCGCCCGTGAGGATGATTTTTTCCATTGTATGTTGTCTTTGATTTAAGCTTCTATCTGAATTGCTTGTCGATGGTGTCCTGACTGATGATGACGATGATGGGTCGCCCGTCGGGGGTAAGGTTGGGGTTGGTGGTGGCAAAGAGCTTGTCCACCAGGTCCTGCATTTCTACGTCGGAGAGTACCTGTCCGGCGGGTATGGCGGCGGCACGTGCAATGACCAGCGCCAGGCGCGACAGGAGTTGCTCGCTGGCGGTGCCGGTGGCTTCGGCACCCGACGCGATGAGTTCGGCAAGCAGTTGGTTGGGCATCAGGCCTTCCAGGCCGGAGGGCACGCCTGCGATATTCCAGGCGCCGCCGCCAAGCGACGAGAGGTCGAAGCCCAGGCGCGACAGTTCGGGGCTGATGCGCGCCAGCACCGACTCGTCGGCTGCCGAGAGGTGGACTACATCGGGGAACAACAGCCGCTGCGAGGGGATGGTGTTTTGGGCCAGCTGGGCCAGGTAGCGGTCGTGCAGCACGCGGATGTGGGCACGGTGCTGGTCGATGATCATCAGGCCGGAGTGGGCGGCCGTCATGATGTATTGGCCTTTGTATTGGTAGTGCTCGGACGAGTAGTCGGCGGTGGGCAGTTCGAGCGTGCCAGTGTCGGCTTGTGCCGCTTTGTAGAGGCTCTCCCAGTGGTCGGCCTTGGGCTTGCGTGTGGCGCTGTCTGTCCATGCAGGGCTGTCGTTGTCAGTCCATGTGGGGCTGTCGCTCCTGCCGGCAGAGTGCTGCCGTGGAAAATCGGTCTCGCCGGTCTGCTCAAAGGGGTTGAAGGCAGGGTTTACGTTGAGGCGTGGCGGCAGCAGTTCGGCACCCTTGTCGGGGGCAAACACAGGAATCTCTGGCTTGCCTTCCACATCGAAGTCGATGGTGGGTATGGCATTGAAGCGGCCCAGCGACTCGCGCACAGCGGCCAGCAGTATCTGCCAGATGGGCTGCTCGTTCTCAAACTTGATTTCGGTCTTGGTGGGGTGTATGTTCACGTCGATCTCCTGTGGATCTACGTCGAAATAGATGAAGTAGGGCACCTGCTCGTCGGCGGGGATGAGCGAGGCGAAGGCCTCCTGCACCGCTTTGTGGAAGTAGGGGTGGCGCATGTATCGGTTGTTCACGAAGAAGAACTGGCGTGCGCCGCGCTTACGGGCGGCATCGGGCAGACCCACGAAGCCGTGTATGCGGACGATGGTGGTGTCCACGGCCACGTCGAGCATCTGGTCGGCCAGGCGCTGGCCGAACACGCTGGCTATGCGCTGCTTGAGCGAGCTCGGGGTGAGGTTGAAAAGCGGTGTGCCGTTGGAGGTGAGGGTGAAGGCGATGTCGGGGTGTACCAGCACGATGCGCTCCAGCTCGGAGCTGATGTTGTTCAGTTCCGTTTGGTTGCTTTTGAGGAACTTGCGGCGGGCCGGTGTGTTGAAGAAGAGGTTCTTGATGAAGAAGTTGGCTCCCTGGGCACAGGCGGCCGGTTCCTGTGATATGACTTTCGACCCCTCGATACAGATGTGTGTGCCCAGTTCCTGGTCGGCCATGCGGGTGGTCAGTTCCACCTGCGCCACGGCAGCTATGCTGGGCAGCGCCTCGCCCCGGAACCCCATGGTGGTGAGCGCGAAGAGGTCGGCTGCATTGCGTATCTTGCTGGTGGCGTGCCGTTCAAAGGCCAGGCGCGCATCGGTCTCGCTCATGCCCTTGCCGTCGTCCACCACTTGGATGGAGGTGCGGCCTGCATCCACCACGCTGATGTCGATGCGGTGCGCGCCGGCATCCACGGCATTCTCCACCAGCTCCTTGATGACGGAAGCTGGGCGCTGAATGACTTCGCCGGCGGCTATCTGGTTGGCCACACTATCGGGTAAGAGGTGAATGAGATCCATGTGCTAATGGGACTAATGGGGTTGATGGGGCTGATGGGGCTGATGGGCACTAAGAAGCTTATTGGCCCTATTGGCCCTATGCGCCCCATAGGCCTGGCTTAGTGTTCAGAAACGCCAGTTGCCGGTGAGGATCCAGTGCCACACGATGAACAGCACCACGATGATGGCGATGGCCACGCCCGGGTGCAGCCGACGGCGGTCGGGGTCGGTGAAGCGGCTCAGGCGGCTGGAGTTCTGTGTGAACTTGCCGCGGTAGGACTCGATATCGGGGCGGTAGTCGGTTGACTCGCCGCGCTCCAACTGTTCCTCACGCTTGGCCTGCTCCACGATTTTGTCGAGTTTGTCCTTGCGCTCGGAGGTATAGATATGTACGCCCCTGAAGCGCCGGGGCTCGCGTGTAGTGAACATGCCCATGGTGGATGGTATAGTTTGGAGTCGCGCTGCGCGCGAAGCTGAAAGTTGAAAGTTTAAAGTTTAAAGTTGAAAGCTGAAAGTTGAAAGTTGAAAGCTGAAAGTTGAAAGTTGAATGATGAAAGTTGAACGTTTAAGGGGCTGTTATCGGGTGGCTTCCATGCGTTTCTGCGGTCCGCTGCCCTTCGAGGCTTTCTTCACGTTGTCCAGCGTCTGCTTCGGTGCGGAGTGTACGGCACTCTTCTTTAGTTCGGAGCCTTCTTTCTTGCCGCGCCACACCCAGATGTCGTGCTTGGACATGGGGCGGATGTAGTCGAACCACTCGAATCGTTCCAGGAAGCGTTCCTTCTGCGAAGCCAGGGCCAGCGGGTACATCTTGCCCGAGCCGGCGGCGGCCCAGATGCTGTCCACCTTGTTCTCGGTGCTGTCCATGACCAGGCGCAGCAACGTGGTTTCCAGGTGGAGCATGCCCACCATGAGGTTTTCGTCGTCGAAGGGGAAATAGTTCAGCACGACGTTGTTCTCCACCACCGTCTGCGCCATCCTGCCCTTATGGAAGTAGCTGTGTATGATGTTGCCGGCTATCTGGTTGTAGCTGAGCGAGTCGAGCCGTTCGATGGACAGCGCCTGACGGATGACCTGTGTGGAGTCGATGGTGCTGTCGTTGGTCCATATCTTGATTTCCTCGCCCACCAGCTGGTTGCCTTCCTGCCACACGATGGGGTCCTTGTACATGGTGAGGCACGAGTCGCGCGAGATGAACACCATGGAGTCGCACACGGCCTGCAGGTCGCGTCGGTAGGCACGCACGTGGTTGTAGGCACGCCCTTCGCGCCACACGGAGTCGGTGTTGATGTCGTAGGTGAAGAGCTTGAAGGTGTCGGCGTGGCAGTAGAGGGTGTCGCGCTGTGAGTAGTCGATGAGCACGGCCGAGTCGGCAGCCTCGGCATAGCCGTGTATGTCGTCGTACATGCCGTATTGGCCTTCGAAGCGGTTCTTGTTCACCTCGTCGATGTAGATGACGTTGCCGAAGGCGCGGGCAATGGAGTCGGGGCCGCTGTAGTCCAGCGAGTCGCCGGTGATGCTGCGCCCCTTGTTCTGCACGATGGAGCGTTCCAGCAGGTGTGCCTGGCTGTTGTTGGTGTTGTAGAAACCGCGTTCGGAGTAGATGTGGTTGTCGCCCGAGTCGATGTTGGAGGGGCCCACGATGTGTGCAATGGCGGAGCCGGTGTTGTAGTGCAGCGTGTCGGACACCAGCGTGAAGTCCTTGCCTTCCAGCTGCACGTCGTAGTTGAACACGGCCTCGCGTGTGCCGGGGCTGTACTGCCCCCATTCGGAGGTGAGGGTGTTGTCCTTGTCAACGAGCTTGCCACCTTCGAAGAAGTAGCCCAGGTCGTACAGGCGGTCGTAGTCCATCGAGTCGCAGTAGAGCTTGGTCTTGCGATGGGTGAGCAGCACGTTGTAGCGTGCGCGGGCCATCTGGTCGAAGCCGTTGTAGAAAAGCACGTCGGACACGAGCGAGAGTGTATCGCCCTGTAGCATGCGCACCCGGCCGAAGGCATCGAACGAGTTGCTGGCTTCGTAGAAGAGGGCTGAGTCGCACGTCATAATCACATCGTCGTGGCGGAAGCGTACGTTGCCCACCAGGATCTGTGCGTCGCGCTTCAGGTATTGCTTGTAGTAGAGCTTGTCGGCATGAAGCAGATGCACACGCGAATCGCTCTGTTTGCGGGGCTTGGCGGCAATCAAGGCCTGCAAGCACACAAACAGCAGCATCAGGTATATGGCGTATTTTCTCTTGTTCAAACTAAAAGACTATTGCTCCAGCCCACCCCTTGCTCCCTCCCTGTGGAGGGGTGCTCGTCCGAGCTTGAAGAGAGGGGCGAAAAACTCTTTACTCTCTACTCTTTACTCTCTACTCTTTACTCTTCCCGCTCTCTCCCCATCCGGGGTATCTGAAGTCGCAGCCGAAGTCCCAGTCGGGGTTGATGCGGATGTAGGTGTTGCGTTGCTTCTGCCGTATCCAGTTGTCCAGGAAGGCCTGCTTCTCCTTGTTCTCCACGATGCGTTTCAGCACCTGGAAGTCCTGTGTGATGGTGGCGGGGTGTGCCTTAATGCGCGAGCGCAGCTTGACGATGGCGCACATCTCCTTGCCCGTCTTGGGATCGACCATGGTGAATGGCTTGGAAATCTCGCCCACGTCGAGCCCTTCCACCACACGCGCTATTTCGGTGGGCAGTTCGGCCATCTGGAAGCGCGAGGTGTGGTCGTACACGCGGCCGGCCTCGTCCTTCAGCTCGTTGGTCATCAGGCCTCGGTTGGCCTTGGAGTTCTTGTCGTCGGAGAGGGTGAAGGCAGCGTCCTCAAAGGTGAACTTGCCTTCCTTGATGTCCATACTGATGCTGTCCAGACGCAGCAGGGCGGCCTCGATGTCGGCCTGTTCCACCTTGGGGCGCAGCAGGATATGGCGCAGATTGAGCTTGTCGCCCCGCTTGTCGATGAGCTGGATGATGTGGAAGCCGAACTGCGACTCGACAATCTTGGACACCTTCTTTGTGTCCTGCAGCGTCCAGGCCACGTTGGCAAAGGCAGGATCCAGTTCGCCCTTGCCCATGAAGCCCAGTTCGCCGCCCTGGCGGTAGGAGCCGTCCTCGCTGTACAAGCGTGCCAGTGTGGCAAAGGACTCGCCCTTGGCCACGCGTTCGGAGTATTCGCGCAGCTGTCCCTTCACGCGGTCGAGCTCTTCCTGTGGGATGCGTGGGCGCTCGGCCAGCAGTTCCACCTCCACCTGCAGGGGTATGATGGGCAGCGAGTCGGTGGGGATGTCCTTGAAGTAATAGCGCACCTGCGCGGGAGTCACCTGGATGTCCTCGGTGAGTTTCTCGCGCATCATCTCGGCCACGCGCTGGTCCTTGAGCTGGTCAAACAGCTCTTCGCGGATCTGTGCATAGCTTTGGTTGCGGTATTCCTCCAGCTTCTCCTTTGAGCCGGCGGCCATGACCCACTCCTGCAGCTGCATGTCCACGAAGCGGTTCACCATGTCGTCGGCCACCTCGATGCTGTCTAACACGGCCTGATGCAGGAACAGTTTCTGCACGGCCAGCATCTCGGGAATGACACAATAGGGGTTGCCGTTGATGCGCTCGCCTGAGGTGCGTGCCTTTTCAACGTCGCTCTTCAGGATGGCGTCGTCGCCCACCACCCATATCACTTCATCCACCACGTTGTTGTTCTGCTGTGCCTGCAGCGTGGCTGGTGCCACGGTGAGCAGCAGCAGGAGGGTGTAGCAAATGTGTTTGAGGGTCATTGGTTAATCGTGTTTGTTTACAGTGCTCAGTGCCTCTTTGTAGATGACCACGGGGTAGCGCTTGCGCAGTTGCTCAACGAACGCCTGCTCGCGCTCGGCCTGGTAGTCGCTCACCACCTGGTCGCTCACGTCGGTCCACTGCTTGGGCTTTTTCTTGCCGGCCTTCAGTTCCTCCTTCGAGGGCGTGTAGTGTTTCTTGTTCTTCTTGAAGTATTTGGCCAGTCCGAGCGTGTCGGCAGCGGCGGGCTGCCACACCTCGCGCTGCATCAGTTCGAAGAAGAGCAGGCCGTCGTGGTATTCCTTGATGAGATATTTCAGTTCGTCGTCCTGTGCGGCGTAGCGGTCGCTGGCTTCGTCCATAATCTCCTCGATGCTCTTTTGCTGCGTGCGCGAGAGGCTGTCCACCAGTTGCGTGGCCAGTTTGTCCTTGATGCCGCGTGCCTCCAGGAACTCACGTATGCGTGGTGCCAGCGTGTCGTAGGGCTCTAAGGGCTTGGAGTCCATCAGTTTGATGATGTGCCAGCCCACGGTGGAGAGCATCGGTTTGCCCGTCTCGCCCTTTTGCAGGGCGTAGGCTGCATCCTCCAGTTCCTTGAGCAGTTGGTGCGGGCCAATCCAGCCGATGGCACCGCCGCGGATGGCCGTCTGGCGGTCTTCCGAGTGCTTGCCGGCCAGCGTGGCAAAGTCCTCGCCAGCCTGCAGGGCGGCATAGATGGAGTCGATGCGTGCCTTGGCGGCTGTCTGTTGCTCGGCAGTGGCCTGCTGTGGCACGCGCACGAAGATGTGTGCGGGCAGAATCAAGTTCTTGCCTTCCAGCTGCTTGAGCATGTTCTCGTAGTAGGTCACGGCCTCCTGCTCCTCGGCACCTTCGGGCACCATGAGCGGCCGTATCTGCTGGTCGCGGTAGCTGCGGAACTCCTTTTGGTAGGAGCTAAGGGTGTCCAGGTGTGCATCGAGGGCAGCCTTGACCTTCAGCTTGTAGTTGATGAACAGGTCCACATACTCGTCCACCGTCTTCTTGTCGATGACGCCGTCGCTGTTGTTCTTGTTGTAGTTGTATTCAAACTCCGAACGTGGCACGTCCTCGCCGGCAATGCGCATCACCACGGGGTCGGTCTGTGCCTTGGCACTGCCGATGCTTATTGTGGTCAGGAGTAATGCTTGATAGATGAAGCGTTTCATAGTCTATGCTGAATCAACATTGAGGTTTCTGTTTGTTTGTGTGCAACTGTCAACTCGTCCGCTGTCAATTTGTTAACCCGTCCGTTCAGTCTTATTGCGGCCGACTGTAGTTGGGTGCTTCGGAGGTGATGTTCACGTCGTGCGGATGGCTCTCGAGCACGCCGGCGTTCGTGATGCGTACGAACTTGGCGTGGTGCAGGGCCTCGATGGTGGCGGCGCCGCAGTAGCCCATGCCGGAACGGAGTCCGCCCACCAGCTGGTAGATGACTTCCTGCACGGTGCCTTTGTAGGGCACGCGTCCGGCGATGCCTTCGGGCACCAGTTTCTTCACGTCCTTCTCGCCGGCCTGGAAGTAGCGGTCCTTCGAGCCGTTCTCCATGGCTTCGAGCGAGCCCATGCCACGGTAGCTCTTGAACTTACGGCCGTTGAAGATGATGGTCTCGCCCGGCGACTCTTCCGTGCCGGCCACCAGCGAGCCGATCATCACGCTGTAGCCACCGGCAGCCAGGGCCTTGACCACGTCGCCCGAGTAGCGCAGGCCACCGTCGGCGATGAGGGGCACACCTGTGCCGGCCAGGGCAGCGGCCACGTCATAGACGGCCGTGAGCTGCGGCACGCCTACGCCAGCCACCACGCGTGTGGTGCAGATGCTGCCGGGGCCGATGCCCACCTTCACGCCGTCGGCACCGGCTTCGACCAGTGCGCGTGCGGCTTCGCCTGTAGCGATGTTGCCCACCACGATATCCACGCCGGGGAAGTTGGCCTTGGCCTCTTTCAGTTTCTCAATCACGCCCTTGGAGTGGCCGTGGGCCGTGTCGATGACGATGGCATCGGCGCCGGCTTCTACCAGTGCCCGCATGCGCTCCAGCGTATCGTTGGTCACGCCCACGCCGGCGGCCACGCGCAGGCGACCTTTCTCGTCCTTGCAGGCATTAGGCTTGTCCTTGGCCTTGGTGATGTCCTTGTAGGTGATCAGTCCCACCAGGCGCCCTTCGGCATCCACCACGGGCAGTTTCTCTATCTTGTTGGCTTGCAGAATCTCTGCGGCCTCTGTCAGGTCGGTCTTCTGGTGCGTGGTGACCAGGTTCTTGCTGGTCATTACTTCGGCAATGGGCCGTTCCACGCGGCGCTCGAAGCGCAGGTCGCGGTTGGTGACGATGCCCACCAGCTTGTTGTCCTGTGCCACCACGGGAATGCCGCCGATGTGGTACTCGGCCATCAGGGCCAGTGCGTCGGCCACGGTGGCATCGCTCTGGATGGTCACGGGATCGTAGATCATGCCGTTCTCAGCGCGCTTTACGATGGCCACCTGGCGTGCCTGCTCTTCGATGCTCATGTTCTTGTGAATCACGCCGATGCCGCCTTCGCGAGCAATGGCAATGGCCATGGTGGCCTCCGTCACCGTGTCCATGGCGGCGGTGATGAAGGGGATCTTCAGCTCGATGTGTCGCGAGAAGCGTGTGGTGAGATCTACCGTGCGCGGCAGTACTTCGGAGTAAGCGGGAACGAGGAGGACGTCGTCAAAGGTGAGGCCGTCCTGGACGATGCGGTCTGCAATAAATGATGCCATAGTGATAAGTGCTTTTGCTTTATTGCGCGCAAAAGTACACTTTTTCTGCGAGATTGCCAAAAACGGAGGCAGATTTAACTACCCGTTAACAAAGATTGCACTTAGAAGGTGTGTTCTATTAATTAATAAATTCTCTATGAATTATCTTTGTTTGCTCTTGCCTCTTTCCGGCATCTTTTGTTCCAAGTCCTTGGGACGTAGCCCGCTACGCCCCGGCGGCCTTGAAACAAAATCTGTTCGGAAATA
>JAFXQT010000047.1 GCA_017526905.1 Bacteroidaceae bacterium
CTCTACTCTCTACTCTCTACTCTACTATGGAACCATTCAAAGTTGTGATTGTCGAGGACGTGAAACTCGAACTGAAAGGTACGGAAGAGATATTCCGCACCGATATACCTGAAGCCCAGATTATCGGCACAGCCCAGAACGAAAGCGAACTCTGGCGGCTGATGCGTGCAGACTTGCCCGACCTCATCCTGCTGGATCTGGGGCTGGGAGGCAGCACCACGGTGGGGGTGGACATCTGTCGCCAGGTGCGTGCCAAATACCCCCACATCAAAGTGCTCATCTTCACGGGCGAGATCTTGAACGAACAGCTTTGGGTCGATGTGTTGCAGGCCGGTGCCGATGGCATCATTCTGAAGACGGGCGAACTGCTCACCCGCAACGATGTGCGCCTGGTCATGGACGGCCGCCGACTGGTTTTCAACCAGCCCATCCTGGAGAAGATCGTGGCGCGCTTCATACGTTCCGTCCGTGGCGAAAGCCAGCGCACCGATGCTGTCATCGATTACGACATCGACGAATACGACGAGCGTTTCCTGCGCCATCTGGCCTTGGGCTACACCAAGGACATGATTGCTAATCTGCGCACCATGCCCTTCGGCACCAAGAGCCTTGAGAAACGGCAGGTGGATCTGATCAACCGCCTGTTTGCCGAAGGCGAGCGCTCGGGCGTGAATGCCACGCGCCTGGTGGTGCGTGCCTTGCAGCTGCACATCATCGATTTGGAGAACCTCCACCCCGACGAATAAGCCGCCCATGCAAATACAGAAACAAACACCTCCGTCAGCCCAGGGCACGTCAGCCCGCCGCCGCTGGCACCCATTGAGCGCCCGTGTGCTGGCAGCGCTCCTGCTGCTCATCGTGTTCACGGTGCTGGGCTCATGGCTGCTGTCGGTGTTGGGGTTGGACGTGCCCAATATGCTTTCTTCCGAAGGCTTGCGTTGGCTGTTCCGCTGGCCCGAGAGCCGTGGCTTTGGCATGCGCTGTCAGTGCGTGGTTGCTGCAGCGGTGGGCGTAGGAGCCCTGTTGCGTTCGGGCTTATGCCAGGATGCCCTCAATTTGTTTCGCGGCTGGCATCTGTGGGGGGCGGTGCCGGGCGAGGTTCGCCCCGTCACCTTGCGCCAGCGTCGTGCCTTGTGGCTTGCGCTGCTCACGTGTGTGCTGGCTTTCGGCCTGCTGGCTCTCCTCTTCCTGCTGCCCGCCTCGCCCCTTCGCAGTGCCACAGGCCGGCTGTGGCCGTCGCCCTTCCTTTCCGGCCTGATCCAGGCCGTGGTGCTGGGGCTCATCGTCACGGGCGCCGTCTATGGCGCCACCTCCCGCCATCTGCGCACTCTGCCCGATTTCATCTCGCTGTCCTATCATGGCTTGCAGCGCTATGCCCCCTGGCTGGTTTGCTGGTATCTGGCAGAACTCCTCTGCAGCTTGCTGTGCTGAGGCTCATAAGGGTGACCAAACCCTGAGCCCCTTAAACCCTATTATCCATTATCATGCAACCCCAAATAGCCCTGCTGGCCGATTTCGGCCAACAGGGCTATGCTTCTTTTCAGGGCCTTCGCCCCTTACGGTTTGAAATTGGCCAGCATCTTCAGTTGGTCGCCTTCGTCGTCCATGAGGAAGAAGTGGGGGATGCGCACGTAGTGGCCGGACGAGTCGTCGTGGCTGTGTGCCACCAGCAGCAGGCGTCCGCGCCAGTCGTGAAACATCATGCCGTGGCCGTAGTTGGGCGGTGTGATGGGTTTGGGCTCCTGAACCCAGGGGCCGTCCAGGGTGCCGCTCTTGGAGTAGGCCACGCCCATGGTATAGACCTTGCCCACCCAGCTTGTCCACAGCATGCCCAGGCGTCCTGTCTGTGTGCGGAACAGCCAGGGGCCGTCGGTCACCACGTTGGGGCCGGTGCCCTCGTCGTTGCGGCTCCAGGGCGAGTCGCTGGCGCGGAACAGCACCTGTCCGGTGCCGATGGTGCCGTCCAGCGAGTCGGTCAGGCGGATTTTCTCGATGGTGCCGTTGCCGTTTTGCAGCCATTCGTGGCAATAGACCATGTAGGGCACGCCGTCCTCCACCCAGAAGGTGCCGTCCAGCGTGGGCTTGAAGGCAGGCAGATACACCGGTTGGCCCATGGGGCGGTAGGGCCCGTCGGGGCGGTCGCTCACCAGCACGTGGCAGGCACGGCGTGGGATGCGTCCGTGAATGCTGTCGATGACGATGGCGTTGTTGGTGAAGGTGGCAAAATAGTAGTACTTGCCGTTGTACTGGTGCAGTTCGGCAGCCCACACCTGCGGTCGGCGCCCCATCCACGATGCGGTGTCGATCTCGATCACGTTGCGTGGGCCGTCCCATGTCTGCAGGTTCTTCGATGTCCACATCACTCCGCCCGTGCCCGTCATGTAGTAGGTGTGTGTGGCACTGTCGGCAAGGATGCAGGGGTCGCTCAGCCGGATCTCCTCATAGGGCACTCCCGTGCGGTAGGCGTTGCCACGCCGTTGGGCCGTGCCATCGGCGGGTAGCAGCAGGAGGAAGCCGATGAGGCTCAGGGCGGTTGGTAACGTGTGCTGGACGAAGCGTTTCGAGGCGCGCACAGCCTGCAGCGCGGCTGCGGAAAGGTGTGGTCTTTTCATGTGCGGTGGATGGTTTATGGTTGCAAAGTAAATGCTTTTCGGCCGAAAAACGGAAAATCCGCGCCCCTTATTTTGTGTTTTGGCGGAAAATGGCTTATTTTGCACCCGTAAACACAACAAACAGCATATCAGATTATGGAAAGCTTTGCACAATTGGTCAAGACACGGCGCTCCATGCGCAAGTTTACCGACGAACTGCTCTCGTCCGACGACGTGGCCACCCTGCTCAAGGCGGCCCTCATGGCACCCTCCAGCAAGGGCAAGCACGCCTGGCATTTCATCGTGATCGACGATGAGCAGTTGCTGCAAGCCCTGTCGGCCTGCAAGACCGTGGGGTCCGACTTCCTGGCCGGAGCACCGCTGGCAGTGGCCGTGGTGGGCGATCCGCAGGAGAGCGACGTGTGGATCGAGGATGCCTCCGTGGCCACCACCATCCTGCTCTACCAGGCCGAGGACCTGGGGCTGGGCGCCTGCTGGATCCAGCTGCGCAACCGCTTTGCTGCCGACGGCACGCCAGCGGCCGATGTGGCCCGCCGCCTGCTGGGCATCCCGCCCCATCTGGAGCCCCTCGCCCTGGTGGCGCTGGGGCATAAGGGCATGGAACGTAAGCCTTTCAACGAGGAGCGCCTGCTGTGGGACAAGGTGCACCTGAACCTTTTTCAGAACTGACGCATGGAGATTGTGGTTGTTGGCACGGGCAATGTGGCCACACACCTGGCGCCTGCGCTGCAGCGTGCCGGACATGTGGTGCATGTGGTGCCCAGCCGTGGCATGGTGCAGCTGCCGCATGCCGAGCTTTATGTGGTGGCGGTGAAGGACGATGCGCTGCCCGCCGTGGTGGCGCAGATGCGCCGGTTGGCCAGTGGCCCCATCGTACACACGGCCGGTTCTGTACCGGCATCGGTTGCCGATGGGGTGCTCTATCCCATGCAGACCTTCTCGAAGGCCAGGGCGGTGGATTTCAGCAGCGTGCACTTCTTCATCGAGGCTGCCACGCCAGCGCTGCAGGACATGTTGCAGGCGGTGGCCGCGTCGGTGGTGGGGCCTGGGCAGGTGCACCGGTTGGACAGCGAAGGGCGCAAGCGCCTGCATCTGGCTGCCGTGTTTGCCTGCAACTTCGTGAACCACTGCTGCACGCTGGCCGCCGATGTGCTGCGCCCTGCGGGCGTCGCGTTCGATGTGATGCTGCCGCTGCTGGACGAGACCGTGGCCAAACTGCACCAAATGGCACCCGCACAGGCACAGACAGGGCCCGCCGCACGTCATGACCAAAGCGTGATGCAGGCCCACTGCCAGCTGCTGGCGAAACAGCCCCACATGCAGCACATCTACAATATGCTGAGCCAAAGTATCGAAAACTACACCAAGAATGATCAACTACGACCTGACTAAGATTCGCGCACTCATCTTCGACATCGATGGCGTGCTCAGCGCCGAGACCATCCCCCAGGATGCCGAAGGCGAGCCCCAGCGCACCGTCAATATCAAGGATGGCTATGCCCTGCGCCTGGCCCAGCTGGTGGGCCTGCATGTGGCCATCATCACCGGGGCGCGCGTGGAGAGCATACGCCGGCGCTACGAGTACCTGGGCATTCAGGACATACACCTGTCGTGCGCCGTGAAGGTGAAAACCTACGAGGCCTTCAAGCAGAAATATGGCCTGGCGGACGAGGAGGTGCTCTACATGGGCGATGACATACCCGACTACCAGATTATGCGCCTGGTAGGCTGTCCCGTGTGTCCTGCCGATGCCGCACCCGAAATCAAGGACATCTCCATCTACATCTCCCACCTGCGTGGGGGCTATGGCTGTGGCCGCGATGTGATCGAACAAGTGCTGAAGGCACAAGGCAAATGGATGGCCGACCAGACGGCCTTCGGGTGGTAAGGTAAAAAAAGGTTCGGAACACCTACTTGCGTATGAAACAGCTGATTCTGGCATCCAATTCGCCCCGCCGCCGCGAGCTGCTGGCTGGCCTGGGGCTCCCCTTCGAGGTGTGTGTGCTACCCGGTATCGACGAGAGCTACCCCGACACGTTGCAGGGCGGCGACATACCTCTTTATATATCGCGCGCAAAGGCCGATGCCTACCGGCCATCGCTCAACGGGCAGCAGTTGCTCATCACGGCCGACACCATCGTCTGGGTGGATGGTCAGGTGCTGGGCAAGCCGCACGATTTCGACGAAGCCTGCCACATGCTGCAGCTGTTGTCGGGCCGCACGCATCAGGTCTATACAGGTGTGACGCTTACCACCACACAGCGCCAGCACTCCTTCAGCTGTGGCACGGATGTAACCTTCGACCAACTGACCGATGAGGAAATCCGCCACTACGTGACCCACTATCGGCCCTATGACAAGGCAGGGGCCTATGGCGTGCAGGAGTGGATCGGATTTGTGGGCGTGACACGCTTGGAAGGCTCCTACTTCAACGTGATGGGCCTGCCCGTGCAACGTCTCTACCAGGCGCTGAAAAACTTTGGCGTGCAGATATAATTAATAGAACACACCTAAAATCAATACAACAGAAAACAATGTATAAGAAAAATGTAATCAGCGTGTTATTGCTGCTCTGCTTCAGCTTCGCTCTAATGGCTTGTGGCGATGACTACGAAGAGAGCTATGCCCCACGCTATGGCAACATGCAGTTCAACCCCACACAGGCCACACCTGGCGATTCCGTGACCGTGACCGTGGAGCAGGCACAACTGGGCTATGGCCTGGAGAAAACCACCTACACTTGGAACATCAAGTATGGCATCCGGACGGAGGAAGGAGCCGTGAAGGACACCATCGTCACCATCGTTCAGAAAACCAACTACGACGGCTACCCCGATGGCCATGACAACCCCAGCGCCCGCTTCCTCGTGCCCGACAACTGCGAGAGCCGTTTCGTGAGCGTCACACTCAATGCCACCTTCAGCGGCTACATAGGCAACGCCCTCTTCCTGGCAGCCAACAAAAGCGGCAACCTGAGCGTTTCCTATTAAAGGCCTTCACCACACCGAACATAAGCTACTGAAAAATGAGCACCTACTTTGCCCCCTTACGCGTACTGCTGCTCGGCCTGCTTGCCGGCATGTGCGCCCCCTCCCGCAGCGCCGACAGTTTCTCTACCCATTTTGCCGATTCCACCCTGCGCATCGACTATCTGTTCAGCGGCACCAACCGCACGCAACACATCGCATTGGACAAGCTGTCGCGCACCGCAGGCTGGTATGGCCGCAGGCACCACCTCAGCCAGCTGCCACTGGCTGGCAACGGGCAGCTCATCGTGCTGGATGCCGAGCGTGGCGACACGCTGTACATGCACTCGTTCTCCACGCTGTTTCAGGAGTGGCAGAGCACCGAGGAGGCCACACGCGTGGAGAAAGCCTTCCAGAACACCTTCGTCATTCCCTGGCCACACAGGCCGGTGGATGTGGTGTGCCAGCTGGTGGATACGCACCGTGAGGTGAAGGCGCGCCTGCGCCACCGGGTGGATCCCGCCGATATCCTCATTCGCGACCGCAGCCGCGAACCCCGCACGCCCTGGCGCTATGTGCTTCAGCATGGCTCCTCGGCCGAGAAGATCGACGTGTGTTTCGTGGCCGAAGGCTTCACCGAGGCCGAGATGCCCTATTTCCTGGCCATGTGCGACAGCAGCATACAGGCCATCACCGCCCACGAGCCCTACCGCTCGCTCTCGGACCGCTTCAACTGGGTGGCCGTGATGCCCGCCTCGGAAGTGAGTGGCGTGAGCATACCCCGCTACAACCAGTGGCTCAGCACCCCCCTGCAGAGCAGCTATGACACCTTCTACAGCGACCGCTATCTCACCACATTGCAGATTCAGCGCCTTTACGACTTGGTCACGGGCATTCCCTTCGAGCACTTCATCATCCTGGCCAACTCCAGCATCTATGGCGGGGGCGGCATCTACAACAGCTACAACCTGGCTCCGGCCCGCAGCCAGCACTCCAAGCTGGAGGTCATCGTGCATGAGTTCGGTCACTCCTTTGGGGGCTTGGCCGATGAGTATTTCTACGATGACCAGTACGAAACCATGTACCCGGCCGATACCGAGCCTTGGGAGCCCAACCTGACCACCCTGGTCGATTTCAGCTCGAAATGGAAGGACATGCTCCCTGCCGGAACCCCCATCCCAACGCAGCCCGATGGGCGTTCGCTGACCACGAAGGTGGGTGTGTACGAGGGTGGAGGCTATCAGAGCAAAGGCGTTTACCGCCCAGCGCAGGAGTGCCGCATGAAGGTGAACGAGGTGAAGGAGTTCTGCCCCGTGTGCCAACGTGCCCTCACCCGGCTCATTAAGTTCTACACCGAAGAATAACGTCCCGCCCCCATGACCAATCCTGAGCTTGAGCTGGCAAGAAACTATGCCCTCTACACCCACCGCAACATCTTCCTCACAGGCAAGGCCGGCACAGGCAAGACCACCTTCCTGCGCCGCCTGCGCCAGGAAACACACAAACGTACCATCGTGGTGGCACCCACAGGCGTGGCGGCCATCAACGCAGGCGGCAGCACGATACACTCCTTCTTCCAGTTGGCGCCAGGCCTCTTCCTGCCCGACGGACAGGTGGTTGGCGGGCGCGAGACGAAGAATCGCTTTGCCTTCAGCAAGCACAAACTGAACATCATCCAGAGCCTGGACCTGCTCGTCATCGATGAGATCTCCATGGTGCGTGCCGACCTGCTCGATGCGGTGAGCGATGTGCTCTGCCGGTTGCGCCATGACGAGCGCCCGTTCGGTGGCGTGCAGCTGCTGCTCATAGGCGACCTTCAGCAGTTGGCACCCGTAACCACCGATGATGAGTGGCTGGTGCTGAAGGAGTTCTACCAAACGCCCTACTTCTTCTCCTCGCACGCCTTGTTGCAGACGGATTTCACCTACGTCGAGCTGAAACGTGTGTACAGGCAGGAGGATCAGCAGTTTGTCTCGCTGCTGAACCATGTGCGCGCAGGGCGCATGGATGCTGCCATGCTGGCCACGCTCAACGCCCGCTACCGTCCGGGCTTCGAGCCCCCGCAAGGGCAGGATTGGATCACGCTGGTCACCCACAACTATCAGGCACAGCAAATCAATAGCCGCAAACTGGAGGCGCTGACCTCTCAGCCCTTCCGCTATCAGGCACGCATCACAGGCGATTTCCCCCAGATGTCTTATCCCACCGATGAGGTGCTTACACTGAAAGTGGGCGCACAGGTGATGTTCTGCAAGAACGACCCCTCGGCCGAGAAGGCTTACTTCAACGGAAAGATAGGCCGTGTGGAGGCGCTCACCAACGACAGCGTCACCGTGCTGTGCAGGCACGAGGCCGATGGGGTGGGCGAGCAGTGGCAGCGCATCACCGTGAGCGCACTGACGTGGGAGAACACCCGCTACGTGTCTGACGCCACCAGCGGCCAGATCCGCGAGGAACGCATCGGCACCTTCTCGCAGATACCACTGCGCACCGCCTGGGCCATCACCATACACAAAAGCCAGGGCCTCACCTTCGACCGCGCCATCATCAACGCCGGACGCGCCTTCAGCTACGGACAGGTGTATGTGGCCCTGTCGCGCTGCCGCAGCATCGAAGGGCTGGTGCTCAGCACCCCCATCTCCTCCGACATCATCACGGTGGATCCCGAGGTGCTGCAGTTCAATGCCGAAGCGGTGCAGCGCGTGCCCACAGCCGAGACCTTCCTGCGCGACCGCCGTTCGTTTGTCGAGGATATCTTGTGCGACATCTTCGATTTCCGCAGCATCAGCATGCGCCTGCGTTCCTATGCACGCTTCTCTGCCGAATACACCGGCTACCTCTTCCCAGCCTATGCCCAGGCTGCCGAGAGTGCAGCCAACCAGCTTGACGCAAGCCTCTTCGCCGTGGGCAACCGTTTTCAGCAGCAGATACACAAGCTGGTGCAACTCTCGGTCAGCTATGACGACAACCCCGTGTTGCAGGAGCGGGTGGGCAAGGGCATGCACTACTTCTGCAACGAAACGGCCCACACGCTGGGCGAGTTCCTCGATCTGGAACGACCCGACACGGACAACAAACACTATGCCGAAGTCCTCACCCGCGAATACGATGCCCTCCGTGCCGCCTACGAGGAGAAGATGGCCATCTATGTGGCCTGCCTCAACGGCTTCAGCTTCGACACCTACTGGGATGCCAAGGCCAAGGCAGCCATGGCCCCCAGCGAGCGCGAATCGGCCCGCTCAACCCGTTCCACCCGCAAACGCACCGCTTCGCGCCGCGCAGGTGCCGTTGTTGGAAGCACCGCCGCCACTGCCCGCAAGCCCCGTGGCGTGGCCAAAGTCGAGGTGGACTACAGCAACATCCATAACCGCCCGCTTTATGATGCCTTGCGCGCCTGGCGCAAGAACGTGGCCCGCGAACGCCACCTGCCCGATGGCTATGTCATGCCCCTCAAAACCATCATCGGCATAGCCAACCTCCAGCCCCGAAACAGCGAGGAGCTGCTTGCCATCCCAGGCATCGGCCCCACCATGGCGCAGGAATACGGCAGCGAACTGCTTGCACTGGTCGTGGCCAACCCCGCCCCATAGCCAACGGAAATCTTTGCTCCAACCACGCGGAGCCTTTCCGTCATTTCTGTCATTTCCGTGGGACTTCATCACGAAAGATCACGAAAACAACGAAAGATCACGAAAATTCACGGACAAACGGAAATTTTTGCTCAATTACGCGCAGCCTTTCCGTTATTTCTGTTATTTCCGTGGGACATCATCACGAAAACATCGAAAATAACGAACATCGCGAAAAGATCGAAAATCTATCTTCATTACGGACAGAACGGAAATTTTCGTGATCTTTCGTTGTTTTCGTGATCTTTCGTGATGAAGTATAATAAAGTCCCACGGAAATAACAGAAATAACGGAAATTTTTGCTCCAATTACGCGGAGCATTTCTGTTATTTCTGTTATTTCTGTGGGACTATAAACGGTCTAATCATCTATTCTTCAAAAAAAATCCACACTTTTTTACAAAGTTTCACAATTATTGGTTACCTTTGCGCCCAGATGAAAGCAATGATTTTTGCAGCAGGATTGGGCACACGCCTCAAACCGCTCACCGATACCATGCCGAAGGCGCTGGTACCAGTGGGGGGCAAGCCCTTGTTGCAAATTCAGATTGAGCGCCTGAAGGCCGCTGGCGTAACGGATATTGTAATCAACGTGCACCATTTCGCAGCGCAGATTGTCCGCTTTGTGGCCATGCACAACTCCTTCGGCATGAACATCATGTTTTCGCCCGAGCTCAGCACGCTCTTGGACACCGGTGGGGGCATTCGCCATGCCATGCCGCTGCTCAAGCCCAGTCCGCACCAGCCCGATGAGTATTTCTTAGTGCACAATGTGGACATCCTGAGCAACCTCGACCTGAAACAATGGATGCAGACGGCACCTGCCCTCGCTGCTGCCGAAAAGGGTGCCGAAGGCCCCAAGCCATTGGCCTACCTCCTGGTCAGTCAGCGCAAAACCCAGCGTTACCTGCTCTTCGATGGTGCCAACCGCTTGGTGGGATGGACCAACATCCACACAGGCGAGGTGCGCACACCCTATGCCAACCTGGACCTGGCACGCTGCAGGCAACTGGCATTCGCCGGCATACACATGCTGTCCACCGCTGCCTTCCCCCTGTTCGATGGCCGTCCGGAAAAGTTCTCCATCATCGACTTCTACCTGGACATCTGCGCCAAGCATCCCATCGTCGGCGTTACCGTGCCCAACCTGCAGCTGATGGATGTGGGCAAAGTGGACACGCTGCGTCAGGCCGACACTTTTGTGAAGAATATCGAATTGTAACCCCTTCATTTTCTACCTCTCCATGCAGAAAATCATCATCCTCGACTTTGGCTCACAGACCACCCAACTCATAGGGCGGCGCGTCCGTGAGCTGGACACCTTTTGTGAGATCCTTCCCTACAACAAGATGCCGTTGGACGATCCCGATGTGATAGGCGTCATCCTGAGCGGTTCGCCCTACAGCGTCTATGACCCCGAGGCCTTCAAGATAGACCTCGCACAGTTGCGTGGGCGCTATCCCATCCTGGGCATCTGCTACGGCGCCCAGTTCATGAGCCACACCCTGGGTGGGCGCGTGGAACCGGCACCGAGTCGCGAGTATGGGCGTCAGCATCTCACCACCATCGATCTCGCCAATCCTCTTTTCCAGGGCTTCGAACTGGGTTCGCAGGTATGGATGAGCCATGGCGACACCATCACCGCCCTGCCCGAAGGCTTCCGTTGCATCGCATCGACCGAGACCGTTCAGTTTGCTGCCTATCAGGCCGAGGGCGAACCACTCTGGGGGGTACAGTTCCATCCCGAAGTGTTCCATTCCGTTCAGGGCACACAGCTGCTGCGCAACTTCGTGGTCGGTGTCTGTGGCTCGCAGCAGGACTGGAGCGCCGCCTCGTTTGTCGAGACCACCGTGGCCGAGCTGCGCCAGCAACTGGGGCAGGACCGCGTCATCCTCGGCCTGTCTGGCGGTGTGGACAGTTCGGTGGCTGCCGTGCTGCTCAACCGCGCCATCGGCGACCGTCTCACCTGCATCTTCGTGGATCACGGTCTGCTGCGTAAGGACGAGTTCCAGCAGGTGATGGACGATTACAAGGTGCTGGGCCTGAACGTGATTGGCGTGGATGCCTCACAGAAATTCTTTGGCGATTTGGCCGGTGTGACCGATCCGGAGCAGAAGCGTAAGATCATTGGCCGCGATTTCGTGGAGGTGTTCAATGCCGAAGCCAAGAAGATCACCGATGCGCGCTGGCTCGCTCAGGGCACCATCTACCCCGACCGCATCGAAAGCCTCAATATCACAGGCAAAACCATCAAGAGCCACCACAATGTGGGCGGCCTGCCCAAGGAGATGAATCTCCAGCTGTGCGAACCCCTCAAGTGGCTCTTCAAGGACGAAGTGCGCCGCGTGGGGCGTCAGCTGCAGATGCCCGAACACCTCATCACCCGCCACCCCTTCCCCGGTCCTGGCTTGGCCGTGCGCATACTGGGCGACATCACCCCCGAGCGTGTGCGCATCCTCCAGGAGGCCGACGACATCTATATCCGTGCGCTGCGCGAGTATAAGGTGCGCCTCAGTGGCGATGAAGCACGCCGTGTGTTGGCCGCTGGCGTACCGGCGCAGATGCAGGACGGCGAAGTGGAGGTGTCGCTCTACGACCAGGTGTGGCAGGCCGGTGCCATCCTCTTGGCCACTGTCCGCTCCGTGGGCGTGATGGGCGACGAACGCACCTACGAGCACCCCGTGGCGCTGCGGGCCGTGACCAGCACCGATGCCATGACGGCCGACTGGGCACATCTGCCCTACGACTTCATGGCCCGTGTCAGCAACGATATCATCAACCACGTGCGTGGCGTCAACCGCGTCTGCTACGACATCTCGTCAAAGCCACCAGCCACCATCGAGTGGGAGTGAGGCCCGCCTGTGATCCCCCGAGGGGGAGAGAGTAAAGAGTTCTTGCTGGGGCAAGCGTCCCTGCGGGCCGAGCGGAGAGTAGAGATAAGAGATAAGAGATGACGAGTGACTAATGACGCGCTCGGCCCACAGGGACGCTTCTTGAAGAGTCAAGCGTCACCCTGACGGGATGCCGAGCGCGCTTTGCGAAGAATGACGAATGGGCGCCATTTCCGTCATTTCCGTTATTTCCGTGGGACAAAAACTCTCTATCTGCTTGAGTATAATAATGTCCCACAGAAATAACAGAAATAACAGAAATGCTCCGCGTAATAGGAGCAAATATTTCCGTCCTTTCCGCCCTTTCCGTGGGACAAAAACTCTCTATCAGCATGAGTATAATAAAGTCCCACGGAAATAACAGAAATAACGGAAATGCTCCGCATAATTGGAACAAAGATTTCCGTTCTTTCCGTGAATTTTCGTGATTTTTCGTTGTTTTCGTGATCTTTCGTGATGAAGTATAATAAGGTCCCACGGAAATAACAGAAATAACGGAAATGCTCCGCGTAATAGGAGCAAAGATTTCCGTCCTTTCCGCGATGTTCGTTATTTTCGATGTTTTCGTGATGAAGTTTGCTACTGTTCCGTTATGATAATGATTTCAGTCCGATAATAGACCCTATCAGGGTAGTAAGGAAGAAGAGGCGCCAGAAGGTGGCAGGCTCCTTGAAGATGAAGATGCCTACGAGCACGGCACCCACAGCGCCGATGCCCGTCCACACCGGGTAGGCAGTTCCTAAGGGCAGCGTCTGCGTGGCCTTGGCCAGCAGCACGGCACTCAGCACATAGAAAGCGGCAAATGCCGAGATCCACGTCCACCACTCCGCACCGTTGGTGCCCTTCGTATGTCCAAGGCAAAAGGTAAATGCGACCTCACAGAGGCCGGCAACAATCAAGATAATCCAGCTCATTTCAAAAAAGGCTTGCCTGTTTGAGGGCTGCAAGACTATCTCGGCGACTCCTTCCAAGGCGTTGCAAAAGTACAATTTTTTTCTGGGAAAGCCCTCGGCGGGGGATGAAATATGAAATATGAGATATGAGGGGCCCCCTGTAATCCCCCGGCGGGGGATGAGATATGAAATATGAGATATGAAATATAAAATATAAAATATGAAATCTC
>JAFXQT010000048.1 GCA_017526905.1 Bacteroidaceae bacterium
TAATGGCACCCTCAATGCATCATCTACATCTATCAAGTATCGCCCCGATGATTTGCTACCATGCTTATGCTGGATTGGTCGTTCCATGTTCGACTCCGACCCACTCTTCGCAGGTGCAATGCGCGACGTGGCACTTTACGCACGCCCACTCACAGGCGCAGAGGTACACGACATGTACTACACCCAGATGGCTAAGCAATTGCAGGAGACCCCAGACATAGCAGACAAGCCCATGAACAGGGATGTGCTGACTGCCTATGAGACGGCACTCGATGCTCTGAAGGCATCCTTCGAATCTGGAACCGACCCTGAAAACGCCGACATCGCTGCCTACACGGCAGCAAGAGACGCCGCCTACGCATCCATCGCTGCCTACGAGCAAGCAGCGGCTGCGCTGCAGGCAGAGAAAGATGTCCTTACATCCACAAACTTTTATACCGACGAAGCACGTTTGGCCTACGGCTACGACGAAGCACAGACCAAATACGACAACCGAACCCTCACCGACAAGGAGGCGCTATCGCTTACCAATCCTGCCAACCACAGCATCGGCTTTCATGTGGCAAACCCCACCAACACCCTGCTCCTCAAAGTCTGGAGCGGCAGACACAACTATGCGGCCAACCGGCTCTACATCAACACCTGGTCTACCGAAAGCGAAGGCAAGAACGCTACTTTCCAAGTACCATTCTTCGAAAACTGGACCTCTGATGATAGCAGCCTAGAATCTGCGGTGTGGACAGCCACCATCACAGGACTTGAACCAGGCACATACAAAGTGAGCCTGCAAGTGCGCACACGCATCAAGAACAACGCGGGCAGCAAGCCCCAAGGCATTACTTTTGACATCAACGAGGGACGTTCATTCTCCCTCGGCACTGGCACCGCCTATAACGCAGACAACGGTGCTTGGGCCATCACAACGGTCGCTGTCAGGGGCGAGGTAGCAGATGACGGCAAGTTGTGCTTCAACATCAATGTGGCAGACAACAACAACGTAAGTTGGCTTGCCTTCAAGAAAGTCAAATACCGACTCGTCGCCACGACAGCAGTCAAGACTGTCACAGCCGAGAAACCGACAGACATCCCTCACGGCACCTTCAACCTCAGCGGCCAACGTGTCGCTGACACCTACAAGGGCATCGTCATACAGAAAGGGAAAAAGACGCTTAGGCGTTGAAGGTATGTCCTATAAATTCTCCAATGTAGTTTTATGGATTTGAATACTTATTACCAAGAGCGAGCCGACGCGCTGCGGACTGAGGCTGTGGCCTTGCGTCGGCAGGCGCGTCGCTTCGTCGTGGCCGAGTTGGTGAGTTTCTTTGCTGCGGCAGCTTGTGCCGTGGCCTATTTCCTGACGAATTGGGGCTGGCCGCTGATAGCGGCAGCCATCGTGGCGGCGTTGGCTTACCTCTGGACGCGCAGTCGCGACGCGCGCAGTTCAGCACGACTGGAGGAGTGCGAGGCTTGGCTCAGGGTTTACGACGGCGAGTTGGCGGCGTTGGACGGCGATTTCTCCCACTTCGATGATGGCCGGCGCTATGCCGATGCTTCGCATCCCTTCACCACCGACCTCGATGTGTTCGGCCCGCAGTCCCTCTTCCAGCGCATGAATCGCACGGTCACGTCGGGCGGTAGCGATCATCTGGCTGCCTTGCTCGCTGAGCGCCGTGTGCCCTCGGTCGCCGAAGTGCAGGCGCGGCGCGATGCCATCCGCGAGCTGGCCGAAGCAGAGACCCGCCGCATGACATTCATGGCACAGGAGCAGGTAGATACTGCCTCCGTGCTGCGCGCCTTGGAGGGCGTAGCTTCCATCCATATCCCCCGTTTTGCCGGTTCCATGCCGGCGCTGGTGCTCGCTGTGCTGCTCGTCGGCGGCTTCTATGCCTTGTTGACAGCCGCTATCCTCGGTCTTACCGGAGCCGGCAGCGTGATGGCATGGGCTGTGCTGGAGGTGCTGGTTGCCAGTCTGCTCTTTGCCCGTCCGCTGCTGCTGACGAAGCGTGCCACAGAGGGCATCCTCCGCCAGCTGAAAGTCTATGAACGCCTGATGGCGCTGGTGCCCGAGACCTCCGAAGCCGCTCCCGCCTTCAGCTCACTCACCTCCATCGTGGCCAGCATCGACCGTCGCAACGAGTTCTGGATCCTCATCTCCAACACGCTGTTCATGGCCGACCTCTTCATCGTCCGTCGGTTCTTGGATTGGAAGGAGCGCTATATGCCGCGCCTCCCCGAGTGGATAGCCGCCGTCAGCCGTTACGACGCCCTCGTCTCCCTGGCCACCTTCCGCTTCAACCACCCCGAAGCCACCGAAGCCGAAGTCGTTGAGGCCACGGACATCGTCTTCGAGGCCGATGGGCTGTGGCATCCGTTCCTTGGCAAAGAGGCCGTTCGCAACGACTTCCTTCTCGTCGATGGTCACTACTACATCATCACGGGCGCCAACATGGCAGGCAAGAGCACCTTCCTGCGCTCGGTCGGCATCAACGTGCTGCTGGCACGCGTCGGCCTGCCCGTCTTTGCCGATCACCTGCGCTGTTCGCCCTTTGCGCTTTTCACGTCGATGCGCACCTCCGATGACCTCGCACACGGCATCTCCTATTTCAATGCCGAGCTGTTGCGTCTGCAACAGTTGCTGGAAGCCGTGAAAGACCCCGCCGCTGCAGCCGCAGGCGCCTCATCCCACACCCTCATCATCCTCGACGAGATTCTGAAAGGCACCAACTCCCTGGACAAGCTCAACGGCTCCCGCCTGTTCCTGGAGGCCGTCAGTGCGCTGCCCGTCACGGGCATTGTCGCCACCCACGATCTCGAGCTCTCCCGCATGGCTGAGGAGCACCCCGGCCGCTTCCACAACTACTGCTTCGAGATACAACTCTCCGACCACGTCGTCTACACCTACCGCATCACCCCCGGCGTGGCGCGTAACCAGAACGCCACCTACCTTCTGCGGCAACTGCTCAAAGGACTTTCATAGTTTCCTATAACTGATTTATACTTCTTGTCTGGCTGATTTATCTTTCAGTCTATGATTCCTTTCAACTCCTTCTTTCCTTTGAGTCCTTTGTAGCGCCCCGCCGCGGTTATGACACGGGCAAACTCATTTGGGTAAAGCACAGCTGAGCGTGTTTCCATACAAAAGACATTTTTATCATAAACATGATAATCATAAATATGATAAAATTCTTGGCCGTTCAAAAAGAATGCGTTACCTTTGCACAAAAGAATATAAATGAGTAATCATCATGGCACGGCACAACGAATTCGGCAAATGGGGCGAAGACCTGGCGGCCAAGTATCTGGCGGAGCGGGGCTTCGAGATACTGGCGCGCAACTGGCGGCATGAGCACAAGGAGGTGGACATCATCGCCCAGAAGGAGGGGACGCTGTACTTCGTTGAAGTGAAGACGCGCCACGGCGAGGAGTGGAATGCCGAGCAGGCTGTCAATGCCAAAAAGCGCACCTTGCTCTGGCGTGCTATGATGGCCTGGAAGCTGCAGCATCCCTCCCTCATGCCCGTCCGCTATCCCGTCATCGCCATCGTCATCCACGGCCCCGACATGCAGCCCGAGATCCGCTGGCACGACAGCATGTGGGATCTGTAGGCCGACGGACCGCACCGCCTATCTCACCAGCCTGTACGCTCGTGGCACCGCGCCCAACCGTTGTTGCATCTTGTACTTACGGCTCTTGGATTTAACGATTTCCACGTGCTTGGTGGGATAAATGTCAATGAGTGCGTCGGAGCTGGCAGTGCGGGCCGTCGGACGAATCATGAGCGTAGTCTCTACGCTGCTCTTGCTGTCGATCCATTCGCGCCGCTTCTTCTTGGTATCGCTCCACGTGGTGAAATGCCGGCTACTCTGATAGCGAAACTCGCGAGGCTGTCCGTCGTCATCGTAGGCTGCGCGCAGGTTGACCGTCCAGTCCTTCAGCTCGGTTTTCAGGAAGAGGTGGAGCAGGCCGAGTGCAAAGCGACTACCATATTCAGCCTTTACACACTCCAGCCCGCTGTGGCGCTCGGCCTCAAGTACCACGCAGCGAGCCGTGTCGAGGTTCAGGAAGCCACGGTCGAGGTCATATCTCTTTGACCAGAAGATGAGCTGAACGACATTGCGGTTCGGGTGTTCAAACTGTTCGTTCACGGCGAAGCGATGCTGGCGCAGGAAACGGCTGTCGAAGGTTTGAACGAGGTTGTCGTAGAGCATGTCATTGAAATGCGTCCAGTGGAGATAAACGCTGTCGGGCTTGCTCGCGAGCGCAGTGTCCGCCCCATATACGATGTTCTGTTCAGGCACAATCCGGAAGTGGCTGTCGGCCTGCATCTGCGCCATCGAGGGCACGAGCAGTAGGCCATGGCTCTCGAAACGGTTGGAAGTCACGGAGTCTGTAACCAAACGCTTGTCACCGCGTTGCAAATCCGAGCCCATATCCCGATAGCGGAAAGAATACTCGCCGAAGCGCGGCTCCGTCTGATAGTTCTTTGCCCGCTCCTTGATGAATCGTTTGAGCTTAGCGCGAATCCAAGTGGGTTCGTCGGCACGCACCAGCACTTCTTGCATCGTGCGAACGTGCGCTATCTGAAAACTGCTGTCTTCAACTTCGGTTTGAGCCATGGCTATGGCTGGCAGCGCAAGTAGCGCTGCTGTCAAGAAGTGTCTCATTATGCGTTATTTTTGAAGTATCAAGCGACCGGAGGCCGAGCGCACTCTTCGTCGGCCCTATATTCCAGGATCTCACCGGGCGAGCAGTCGAGCACCCGGCAGATGGCGTCGAGCGTGGAGAAGCGGATGGCCTTGGCCTTGCCCGTCTTCAGGATGGAGAGGTTTGACAGCGTGATGCCCACCCGCTCCGAGAGTTCGTTGAGGCTCATCTTCCGGCGAGCCATCACGACGTCGAGGTTCACGATAATCATATTGTCAACTGGTTTTCGCGGGCTGCGTTGCCGCCGATTCGATAGACCTGTGCGAAGACGAGCAGCAGGAGCAGGATGGCAATGGCTCCGTCTTTAATCTCAATGACAGTAGAATTTTCTATGACAGGTTTATAGATCTGCCCTACATTCGCCTCGAAGATGGAGGAGAGGAAAGCCATGATACCGGCAGCAATGATGATGCCTACATTCCGCCGCGGGAACAAGTCGCCTTGCCGCAAGCCTCCCAACTGGAAGATGGCAAACAGCGCGCACAGCAGTAATAAGACGACCTTCGTCACAAGGTGACCATAGAACAGCGTGAGGAAGGTGGTTCGCAGATCCGCGTTGTCTGTCGGCACAATCTGAGCATAACGATGAAATGCCTGAAAGCAGTAAGCCACGATGAGCAGCAGGCAGAAGACCAGCGCAGCATAACAGATGCAACGCAAGGCTTTAGTGGGTTGTGGTTCTGACATAGCAATAATCTTTCTTTTGTTTAACTTGATACTTCGCCGAAGCAGAGGGCGCGCTTCCTCTTCCGACGCCGCAAAAGTAGATATATTTATCGAAAAACAATAAATAATCAATGTTAAACAATCATAAAGCCCTGCATATAACAACCTTTTTAACAATTGATGCCTCAGCGGGAATCCAACCGGCAACTGCAAATTGTGAGGTTATGACATTAAGACCTCATAACCTTTTAACACTTTTTCTTCAACTTTTTGCATGTATGTTCCAAGAATAGTTGTACTTTTGCCGCTGAAAGTAATTAAATGTATGACAAACTATGGCAACAGCAATCCTTCGTAAACCCGCTTCCTTCCGTCTGCGCACAGATCTTCTGGAGCGCATGAAGCGTAATGCAGCCCGCGAGAACCGTACGTTGAACAACTATGTCGAGTGTGTGCTCCTGGATGCCGTCTATGATGAACCCAACGAGGTTACAAAGGCGGCGATTGAGGAGGCAATGTCTCGGAAAGAATATCCTGAAGGCGAACTCTATAGCAGCGCAGCAGAACTCTTTAAAGCCCTTGATGTAGAATGAAAAGGATCTTTCCCTCTACACAGTATAAGAAGGATTATAAGCGTTTCCGTAACAATCCGTCTAAGATGAAAGCATTGGCAAAGATTATTGACCTCTTAGTCAATGAGCAACCCATTCCCGCGCAATACAACCCTCACCTTCTTCATGGTGACTATAAAGGTTGTATGGAGTGTCATGTGCAAAGGGACTTTTTTCTGGTGTGGTTTGATGAGGCACGGGATGTCATAGAGCTGGTGCGTCTTGGCAGTCACAGCGAGCTGTTTGGATAAAAAAGAAAGCCCCGCCGCATCATCACGACGCAGCAGGGCGGGTTGAAGAAATTTTACCAAGCAGCCCTTGCGGGCGACTTATAACCTAGGTATCCTTCAACAGCGTTTACTTTTTCTCAATTCCAATGTGTGTTTTGCCTGTAGGTGCATCCCACGACAGGGCATCTGGCAGATGGCGGCTGAAGGCCTCGATGGCCTGGTCGAACAGGGCGTGGATGGGTGTCATGTCCTCCACGGTGGGGTGGTAGCGGCGAGTGTAGTAGTGGGTATTTGCCTCGGCGAAGTCGGCTCGGAGCTTGTTGAGCCGGTCGATGTATTCGGCTGGTCGTTCGGCCAGGCTGGCAGAGTTCTGGCAGAAGGTGGCGAGCTGCGAGAGGTAATAGCTGACGGTGCGTATGTTGGCATTCTTCCCACGGCCATAGCGCTTGATGACTGATGCCGTGGCGCTGAAGTGCTTGTTGAACTGCCGGCGGAACTGCTTAGCTGTGGTGATGCCCGGCGTGCCGCGTTCACCCCCGAGCTGTACGACGGCGTCGGCCAAGGCGGCATCGGCCAGGGTGCCGCGGCGCTTGTTCTGCAAGAGCTGCAGGCGGTTGAGGTAGAAAGCTTTTGTCTTGGCATCTGCCAACTCGTTCATGAGCTTGGTGAGGGTGCTCATCTTCTTTGCCACGGCTACGTCGAGGAGCGTGCCGTCGGCGTGGTAGGCGGTGATGAGGTGGTCAAAGATGCGATGGATGAACTTGTCGGGCGTGCCGTCCGGGCCGAAGAAGCTCATCTTGCCCTGATAGTCCTCTGCGAGCTGACGGAGATGGCCTTCGTAGTCGGCGTTGGACGCTTGCAGGCCCTGGCTGTATTCCGTGGAGAGCTGGCGGAGTGTGGTGGCATACTTGTCGTTGAGCGCAGAGAGCTGCTTGTCGTAGTCGGCTTTGGAGAGCTGCTTTCTTGCCTCCATCAGCCTGTCCAGGTATTGCTCGCGGTCGAGGGTGGCCCAGTTGGTCTGCGCCTCTAAGTGCTGGCGGAGGCTGGTGTTTGTCTCGTTGTACATCCGGGCATACACAGCCATGGCTTCGTTGTAGAGCGAACGGTTGAGGGTGAAATCGCGTGCGTGGCTGTCCAGCTCTTCTCGGAGGGCGTCGAGATCCATTCCTCGGGCTCGCAGACCGCTGGCACAGTCTATCTGGGTCGATGTAAGTGATGACGGACTCGACTTATAGGTGACATATTCTGTTGATGAGAGTACCTCGCGTAGCATCGTCAGTTCCGGCGAGAATGCGCTGTTGATATTTTCCTCGATATTCAGTATCACGTCCTCTCCGTGAGCTCCCTTCATGGTTGGGCTGACCAAGGATTGTGTGTGATATTCGACAAAGGTGTCCGTTTCCCCTTGTGCTGTCTCGCCTATGTGCCAGAGGTAATCAGGTACGGAGCGCTGGATGAAGGGGTTGTTGATGATGCCTCCGTTGGGGCGCGCGGTGTTGATTTCCATGAGTTCGCCCACGATGCGCTGTCGCGGCACGTCGGCCTTGTACCAGAGGGCATAGACGTAGCGGTTCTCAGGGAAGTCCTCGTCGGTGAAGTAGGCGTAGATGATGTTCCAGTCGGCCTGACTGCCCAGGCCGAGGTTGCCCCCCTGGTTATCGACGATGATGCTGACGTTCTCTGCCGTCTGTCCTGCGGGCTTGTTCAGGAAGCGGTAGGCGCGTGTGCGCTCGGCCTCGAAGGCGCGGTAGAGGGACGAGAGGAGTTCGTCCTCGCGGTCGAGGGGGAAGTTGAAGCCCCAGGTGTTGTAGCGCCGGATCCACTGTCCGGTGGCAGCGGCACGTGCCCAGTGGAAGCTGCGTGAGACGTTGTTCTTGGCACTTGATGTGAAAGTGTTGATTGCCGTGAGCAGCTCGCCGTAAGATGGCGGCAATGGCTGTCGGATAGCCGGATGCTGCGTGGTGGCGTCGATGCGGAAGAGATGTGTGCGCCCGAAGAGGGTCTTTCCGTCGGCTGCTGTTCTCCACGTGAGGACATAGTAGGTGTAGGACGTGGGTGTGGTGCTGGGGTCGATGAAGCCGCCTTGAAGGTAGTTGGTATTGGCATCCACGGAGGCCTTGAAGGTGGTGCCCGGCACATTGATCTCTACAGGCCAGGTATGGGCCGAATGGGCGTCGTCGCGCTCATACTGTGTGCAGAGATGTTGGTCGGCCTCGAAAGCCGCATAGAAATCGTCGATGAGCGAGCGCTTGTCCGTAGGGATGCGGAAGCTGAAGCTGGCTTGCTTGGTGCGGGCACCTGTCTGTGCATCGACGTGGGTGGTCATCTTCATCGAAGGGGCGTCGGGGGAGACCTGAAGCAGGGCGTCATAGGCGCGCTCTACATGGGTGGGCTGTGCCGAGGCTGCCAGGGGCAGGCAGAGAGCAAGGATGAGGGTGGCCTGGAGGAGATGGCGTAATGGTTTCATAAGTATGATGGTGAGGTTATAAGTTTATGAGCTGTGGGATTACAAGGTTATGATGGAGTGGCGGCTGTGACACAAGCCAGGGTGTTTTCCTGCGTTGCGGCAATGGCGCGTTTGTAAGCTTCAGTTTCCATTTCCTGGATACGTTGCTTTTGGGCAGCGAGGATGGCGTCGCCTTCGGTGTCCTTAAAAGTGGGCGTCTCTGAATCCGTAGAGGGCACCGGATTGGCCTTTTGTTCGCTGTGGGTTGGCGGGTCGGCAGCCAGAACTGGCTCATAGGACGTTTGAGTGGCAGGCTTGGCATGAACTGCAGTGGCTTGTCGGGCAGTTGTAAGTTCTTTCGGTTGTATGTCGTGGGGGATGCCAACAATGTCGGTCTTCTGTCTTTCCGCATGGGTGCTTTGGGCGAGGGGCTGGTGGTTGTTACTTTCCGCAGCTATGGTTGGGTCAGCTTGACTGACGATGATATCTGTGCGCTGCCACTTTCCTACTGTTATCATCAGCATGACCACTGCTGCGATGGCAGCCACTGTTGCAACGATGCGGCGGATATGGTAACGTAGCGGCCGCGTATGGCCACTTGTGGATGGGCCGTTGAAAGCCTGCTGGTTGCTGGTCATGAGGGCCTCATATTCACTGCTGTAATCCTCAGTGAGCAGCGCGTCAGTGGCCTCTTCCGGGAAAGAGAGACGCAGCAGGGAGAGGGCTGCGCGCTCGTCGTCGCTGAGCGGGTGCCCGTGAGCTTCTCGGGTTTCGAGTGTGGACCGTAACTGCTGCTCTTCAATGGCTGTTGTGAGGCCATCGAGGAAGCGGCGAAGCGTCTCGGCAATCGGATTGCCAGACGCAATCATGTGGGAGGCTTTATTCAATCTATTCATTGCGGTAGCGCTGTTTGAGGTCGTTCATGAGTTGTTTCCTTGCTTTGCTGATGAGGGTTTGCACGGAGCGTGGGTCGGTGCCGATAATCTCAGCTATCTGTTGGGCGGTGAGGCCTTCTTCCTGTTTCATCCGCAGCACGCGCTGTAGATATTCGGGCAATGCCCGCAGTCGGTGTTCAAGCCATACGGCATTCTCACGTTCCTCAAGGAGTGTTTGAGGGTCTGGGGCATGGGTTGTGCTACCTTGTGGGCATTCTTTGTTGTAAGGTATAATGTCGTTTTGGACGGTGGGAACGGAGGGGCTTTCGTTTTGCCTTCTCCTCCACATGCTCACACACACATTCTTGGCCACTTTGGTCACCAGCAGTTCCAGTGGTCGTGTGGGGTCAATGCTTGTGCGTGCGGCCCACAAGCGTAGCATGGTGTCCTGTGCCACGTCCTCGGCGTCCTCGGTGTTGCCGAAGAATTGTCGCCCGATGCTTAGTGCCAGCGGGCGCAGGCGGGGAAAGAACTGAAGGAATTCGTGGTCTTGCATTACACCTATAATACGCAGGATGGAGTGAAATGTCAATGTTAAAGAAACTTAAAGTACCAATCGGCATTCCACCGTCATGCATCAATCGTTATCCTTTTTGGAAACAGACAATGGCTCTTTGCATAACACGAATCGCCGATTAGGACTAAACAAATGCCCCGCCACGCAAAGAGGCGTGGCGGGGTGTATGACTGAGGGGATGATTTTATCTGTTTGCCAGTTCATCAAGGATCTTCCACACATTCAGCAGTCCGCGGGGCACATGGAAGCAACCTTTCCACTTGCCGCCTTTCAGCGGCAGGAGCACTTCGCCCTGTCGGTTCAGGTAGCCAAACCACTCAGGATAATCGGCATCGCGGAAATGGTTCCAGGTGTAGTCGTGCACACGTTGGAACCAGTCAAGGCAACGTTGGTCGCCCGTGAGTTGGTAGCCCTTGATGAGTGAGATGAGCGTTTCCAAGTGTACCCACCACAGTTTCTGATCCCATTCAAGTTCGTGGCGGGGGTGTCCGAGTCGGTCCATGAAGTAGAAGATGCCGCCGAACTCCTTGTCCCATCCGTACTCCACCTCTTGGAGGCAGATTTCCACTGCCTTATGGATGAGTTCGGGCCGGTTCAGACGCTTGCCCAGATCCATGACAAACCACATGGCTTCGATGGCGTGGCCGGGGTTGAGTTTGCGTCCGTCGAAGCAGTCAACCAGATTGCCGTCCTTGCCCAAGGCTTCGACAATGAGCCCAATCTCTGGGCGGTAGAACACATCCAGGACTTCGTGCAGGCAGTCGTCGATGGCTTTTTGCAGGAAAGCGGGCTCGAGCAGCGACTCAATTTCCAGTGCTACATTGCAGAGAATCATGGGCAGGTCGAAGGTCTTGAGCGAGCGTGCACCGACAGCGGCCTTGTTCCAACGCCCCTTGGGGTTATCGGTTTTTGAGAGAACGATGTCGAAGGTGCGCTTGGCAATGGATGCGTACTCAGAGGCAAGAGCCTCATAGGAGCCCACCCCTATCCCCTCCCCAAGGGAGGGGGACTCGTTTCCACCTGAAACAATTTTGGCGCCCTGTTGGTTCTCCCCTCCCTTGGGGAGGGGCTGGGGGTGGGCTGTAGCTTTTTGCAAGGCAATACTCAGCTGGCCGAAGGCGATAGTGGCAAAGGTATAGGAGAAGATGTTGTAGGGTTCGACGAGCGGGTGACCTTCGCGATCCAGGGCGAAGTACCAGTTGAGCTGACCGTCGTGCCCGTACCTCTTCAGGAACTCGGCACCTTGGACGGAGGCATCGAGCCACTCCTGGCGGGGCTCAACGGTGTTGTACAGTTTGGCAAACATCCACACCTCTCGGCCCTGCAGCCAAATAAACTTGTCGGTGTCATAAACCGAGCCGTCGCGGTCCAGACAGGTGAAATAGCCGCCGAAGTCGGTGTCTTGGCTCTTCGTGAGCCAGAAGGGGACCACGCGGTCCAATAATTCTGAGCGATACTGCTCCGCTAATTTCTTGAAGTCTATCATAAATGTATTGAATAATGATAACGTTAAAGTTCTATTTTTATTTTATCACATGTAATGGCCACGAATGGGGACATATAATGGTCATGAATAATTTATGTGCTTTCGTCTAATCCATAGTAGTCACTATTGGGATTGTCATAGACAGGGTTCATATTACGGTCGAGCAATATGCACTCATTGGTTTCTTCATTCAACCAGTAGCGCTCTCCCTGCAACATCGGTTGCCCGAAATTGATGAGTAAGTTCTGCCATACCCCAGTTCAACTCGTCTTGTACAGACATGGCAGCACCAGTGATATTATAAACGATGTGTTGGTATGACTTGGGATCTGTCATTATTAGGAATATCAAATAAATAATTCATGAATAATTATATGTACCCATTCAAGGACATTCGTGTAAGAAATACCATTCAAGTAAGTATTCTATTCCTTCGGCAGCGTCTGCCACGTGAGCCCTTCCTGCGCCTCCTTTTGCGGCCATACATAGCTGAGCAGCAAGGCCACGATAACGCTGACAAGCATTGATACGAAGCCGAACAGCAGGAAGTTGACCTGGGTGTAGAAATTCATGTAGAACACGGTGGCTGTGCCGCACAGGAAGCCGATGAGGGCGGCGCGCGAATTGATGCGCGGGAAGAAGATGCCCATCATGAACAGACCGCCGATGGCACCGCTCAACAGGCCCAAAATGGTGTTGAAGTAATCCAGCAGCGACTGGATATCGACCATGGCCATCAGGATGGCAATGAACATGCCGATCAGACCTGCACACACACCGGCGTAGCGGGCCGTGCGCACCTTGCCGGCATCGGTCGTCGGGCGGAAACGGCTCCACAGGTCGACGGTGAAGGCCGTGGAGATGCTGTTGATGTTGGAGGCGATGGTGCTCATCGTGGCTGCAAACACGGCTGCAATGAGCAGGCCGGCCAGGCCGGCGGGCAACTGGCTCATCATGAAGAAGGGGAAGATGGCATCGCCCTTGGCCATGGTGAAATCCAACTCGGCTGGGTGAGTCTTGAAGAAGGTGTACAGGCCCGTGCCGATGGTGAAGAAGGCAATGGTGACGACGACCGACATCAGGCCGTTAGTCAGGATGCCGCGTGCTGCACTCTTCTCGTCGCTGGTGGTGAGGTAGCGCTGAATCACGGTCTGGTCGCTGGTGTAGCTGATCAGGTTGTTGCCCAGGCCGCCCAGGATTACCACCCAGAAGGTGGCGCTCTTCCAGTCGAGGCTCCACACAAACATCTGGAACTTATGGTTGTCGGTGGCTATCTGCCAGAAGTCACTGGCACCATGCTCGCCCGTATTTATAATAAGGTACACAGCGGCAAGGATGGCGCCGCCCACCAAGATGATGCCCTGGATGACATCGCCCCACACCACGGCTTCGACACCGCCCATGGTGCAATACAGAATGGTGATGAGGGCCATCAGCACAATGCACAGATAGATATTGATGCCTGTCACAGCGGTCATGGCCAACGAGGGCAGGAAGATGACCAGTGCCGTGCGGGCCACCATGAACACGATGAACAGCAGCGAGGCCATCAGGCGGGTGGCGTAGTTGAAACGGCGCTCCAAGTACTCGTAGGCTGTGGTCACTTTCAAGCGAACGAAAAATGGCAGATAGTATTTAATCACGGGGAAGGACACCAGCAGGATGCATATCTGCATGGGATAGTAGGTCCAGTTGGTCGCATAGGCTTTGGCCGGGATGCTCATATAGGTGATGGCCGAGAGCATGGTGGCAAAGATGCTGATGCCGGCAGCCCACCAGGGGATGCGCCCGCCGCCCTTGAAGAAGTCGTCGCTGGAGTTGTTGGCGCGCTGCATGAAGTAGTAGCCCAGATAGACCATGCCGACCAGGTAAAGGATGAGAACGAGCCAGTTGAGCCAACCGAAGTGGGCGGTGTAGCCCATATCAATGGCGGTGACATCGGCTGAACGGACGCCGGGCTTCTCCTCGCCGTTGATAAGCACCCATGTGGGTTGTCCGGTACCCGATGCCACGGGCACCACTGTTGCGCCGGCGCGAGCCAGCAGTGGGCTCTCAAAGGCGCGCACCCAGGTGTCGGTCACGGTGTGATAGATGAGCAACTGGTTGTTGAACTGGTACCACTGGGCAGGCTGGCGCATGTAGGCTTGTGCCTCGGCGCGCAGAGAGTCGCGCAGTGCCGGTGCTGTGGCGGTGTCGGCCATCAACTGGTTGCGCTGTATGGCACGTTCAAAGATGTCCTTGTTCACGCCACCGAAGAAGATGACATGTACGGCACCGCTGGCCACGGCCGTTGCGCCCACCAGTGTCATCTGTTGCGGCTCGCCGTCTGGGTGGATCAGTGCCACGGGCATCCATTCGCCGCGCCGCGGGTCAAAGTAGATGCCGTTGCTCTGTGCCTTGCCATAGGCCGGGTCGTAGCCTCCGAAGAGGTAGAAGTTGGGCCCAATGCTGGCATTTTGCACTACGGCCGCAGGCTGGATGCGTGCACCGCCAATGATATTGGGCAGCGCCTCCCATTCGGTGCCGCCGCTCCATTTCAGCCGGAATGCTTTGCGCGAAGGGATGCCTTTGCTGCTACCACCGGCCACCCAGATATAGCCGGCACCATAGGCGGCGGCAAAGTTATCCAGGCCAACGGGCAGTGCCGGCAGTTCCTTGCACACAAGGGTGCGGTCGGCAGCGAGCGAGAGCAGATATACTTCCGACTCGCTGGTCTGCCCATCGGAAGTGCCGCCTATGCAGACCACACCTTCGGGCACCGTTACGCTGGCACCATAGGCCAGGGGCTTGGGCAGCATGCCCACTTCTGTCCACTGACCGTCCTGCAGCGGTTGTTCATGGATGAACACTTGGTTGTAAAAAGTCTTTGTGCCGCCATCGGCTGCGGGTACATCAGGGAAATTGCAGCCGCCCGCCACCAGGAGGCATCCGTTGCTTGTGCCGGCAAACTGGCCGGACACGCCTTGGTTGCCGCCTATGGTGAGGGGTGCCAGCGGGGTGAAGCTGACATTGTTGAAGCGACTATTGGCGGGTTTGGCAAAGAGTAGCAGGGGCACAAGGGCCAAAAGAAAAAGAAAAACTCGTTTGTTCATGGGGTAGGGGGCTAAAGGTGATAAAGGGCGATGTCGAGTACAAACAATGAAAGCCGCTGCCCCTTGGTAGTACAACGGGCAGCGGCGTTTTTTAGATACCTATTTGTTGCAGTGGTTCAGAAAATCGATGGCATCTAACTCGGCTTTGAGGCGCACCTCCTCTTCGGGAGTGATGTTCTGGAATGGGGTGCGGTTGGGACCCATGTCCAGACCCAGGAATTTCATGATGCGCTTGCCGCCCACGATATTTCCGCGGAAGTGGCAAATCACATCGATCACATCCTGTGCGTAGTTCTGCAGGGCGCGTGCAGCCTCAAGATCGCCGCGTTCCCAAGCCTCCTGTATGCCTACAAGGCAGCGGCCGTTGTAATTGGTGGTGCCGCCTATGCCACCTTGTGCGCCGCCCATGGCCAGGCAGGGCAGAATGGTTTCGTCCTGTCCGTGCAGCATGTCGAACTTGCCGTTCTTGTAGCGGCGGCAGCGGTTGTACTCGTACATGCTCTCGAACGTGTATTTGATGCCGGCGAAGTTGGGGATGCGCCCATCTACAGCCTGCAGGAAGTCGAGCATTGGAAGGAAGGCGCCGTTGAAGGCGGGAATATGGTAGAAGTAGAAGGGCAGATTGGGGGCGCCACATGCGATCTCCTCGCAGTATTTCACCAATTCCTCAATGCGGTTCACTTTCGGGAAGGGAGGTGCCATGGCACCCACACCCCAGGCCCCGATGGCCTGCGCATGTTCGGCCAGGCGGTAGCTCTGGCGCACACAGGTGCTGCCCACATGCACGATGACCTTGAAGCCTTCGGGGGCCACATCGGCCGTCAGGTTGTTAGCTGCTGCCATCCAGGCTTCAGCTATCTGTTTGCGCTCCTCCTCGGTGAGCATATAGCCCTCGCCGCTGGAGCCATTGATGAAGACGCCCTTCAGACCGTTGCGTGCAAGCATGGCTGCATAGGCGGGTATGATGTCGAGGTTGATGTCGCCATTGGCGTGCATCGGCGTGAAAGGCGCGTCGATGAGTCCTTTGATTTTTTCCATGAAAATGTGAAATGTATATAGGTTGGTTAGATTGATTTATTCATTGGGTGCATGTGCCTCCGACTTGGTGCGAGGGCACTTCTCCTCAGGTCGGCACAAAGGTAAGCTTTCCTTTCGATTCTGCCAAAATATGTCCGCATAAATCATCTTATTGGCCTCGAAATTTGGAAGTGTGGCATAAAGGGAGTACCTTTGCGCCGCAAAATGCAGGGGTACTTGCTAAACCCCCTTTAACAAAACAAGATTTATGAACCTAAAATCCGCAACTATCATCCAATACACGATTAAGGGTAGATTTATGAGTCGTTAGTAGCAGCTTTCAGTAAAAAGCAACAGCACAACATCAATATGTAGCCACCATCCCCTTACCCCACAATGCGACTTGAGGTAATA
>JAFXQT010000049.1 GCA_017526905.1 Bacteroidaceae bacterium
AAAACTGTAACTAACAAATATGCAACTTGAAGTGTTAAAATACAAAAAGTCCCTCATTTAGAGGGACTTAGTTCAAATTACTCCAAGTTGCTCAGAGTTGTTTATAAGGGGTCACTTGCCCACGCAGAAGTGGCGGAATATGTTATGAAGCACTTCGTCTGAGGTGATTGTTTCGCCTGTGATTTCTGCGAGGGCATCGAGGGTGAGGCGGAGGTCGTCGGCAATGAGGTCGGTGGAGATGGTGGAGGAGGGGGTGGGGGAAAGGAGGGTTTGCAGGCCGTTGATGACGCGTGCGAGGGCCTGCTGGGAGCGTGCGAGGGCTTCGTAGTGGCGTGCGTTGGTGATGATGACATCGGTGTCGGAGGTGCTGGGGGCGGCGTCGATGAGTTGCTGGCGCAGCTGGTCCAGCCCGATGCCGTATTTGGCCTGAAAGGCGGGCGTCTTGTTTTCGATGCGTATCACGGTTTGGTCATCGCGGGTGGCGATGTCGGGGTAGGCCACTCCGGGCTCTGTCACCATCAAGACGATGGCGGCGCGCTGCACGGCAGAGAGCGAGCGGTCGATGCCGAGGCGTTCGATGCGGTCATCGGTGTGGCGTATGCCGGCAGTGTCGATGAAGCGGAAGGTGATGCCGCCGAGTTGTATGGTGTCCTCAATGGCGTCGCGTGTGGTTCCTTGTATGTCGCTTACGATGGCCCGCTCCTCGCCCAGCAGTTGGTTGAGCAGGGTGGACTTGCCTACGTTGGGTGCTCCGACGATGGCCACGGGGATGCCTTTCTTCAGAGCGTTGCCGGCTCGGAATGTTTCTGTGAGATGTGCCACGCGGCTGTGAATGGTCTGTGCCAGCGCGAGCAGTTCCCGGCGGTCGGCAAATTCCAGTTCCTCGTGGTCGGCAAAGTCCAGTTCCAGTTCCAGCAGCGATGTGAGGTGCAACAGTTGGCTACGCAGCTGGGCCAGTTCGTCGGAGAAGTGGCCTCTGAGCTGCGACATGGCTATGCGGTGTGCGGCGGCGCTGTCGGCGGCAATCAGGTCGGCCACGGCTTCGGCCTGTGCCAGGTCGAGCTTCCCGTTCATGAAGGCGCGCATGGTGAATTCGCCAGGTTTGGCCAGCCGTGCCCCATGGCCGATGAGTGCCTCGAGCACCTTGTTCAGGATGTACTGCGAACCGTGGCAGGCTATCTCTACGCAGTCCTCGCCCGTGTATGAGTGCGGCCCCTGATAGAGGGTGACCACCGCCTGGTCCAGCACCAGACCATCGGCCACGACGGGCGTGAGGATGGCCGTGCGTGGTGTCGTGCCGGCAGAGATGCGTGTGCATATCTTGCTGGCGATGGCACCAGCATCGGGCCCGCTGAGGCGTACGATGCCGATGGCTCCGCCTGTGGCTGTGGCAATGGCACAGATGTTGTCCGTGTTCATGAGCGAGGATAGGGGGTGTTTGGGGGCGATGTGTTATTTTATGAAGACGAGATAGACGGCGGCTATGATGCAGGCAAAGGCGGCCAAGTGGTTCCAATGCAGGCTTTCGTTTTGGAACATGAGGTGAGCGATGATGGCGAACACCGTCAGCGAGATGCATTCCTGAATCACCTTGAGCTGCACCAGCGAGAACGGCCCTCCGTTGTCGGCGAAGCCGATGCGGTTGGCTGGCACCTGGCAGCAGTATTCGAAGAAGGCGATGCCCCACGAGAAGGCGATGACGCCCAGCAGGGGCCACGTGCTGCTGACGCCCGTCTGGGCGAGTTTCAGGTGCCCGTACCAGGCCAGGGTCATAAACACGTTGCTCATGATGAGCAGCAGGATTGTGTAAAGTCCGTTCATTTTTGCGTTGTTCTGTTATCGGGGCGCAAAGGTACGAATAAGCGGCTTAAGCGCAAAGAATAAACCGTTTTTTCTTTACATTTCCGAACGGCGGTGCTTTCGTCGTGTCCGTTTGTATCTGGTAGGCGGATTCCTTTGCGGTTGTTGCTCTAACTAAAAAGCGGAATTTGTTGCGCGCATGCAATAAGTAGGAAGAGATTGCTGGTTGCGTGCTACAAATTCCGCTTACGTCTGTCTGGTTCAGATGCGCTGAAGCACCAGGCTGATCAGCCCGTCGATGCTGCCTTTGTAGCCGGTGTTGGCTTCGCCGGCCAGGCGGTTGGCAATGACCATGCAGCAGGTCATGGCGCGGTGCCCCATCAGGCGTGCCAGCCCGGCCAGAGCGCTCGACTCCATCTCGAAGTTAGTAATCTTCATGCCTTGATATTCAAAGCTTTCTACCTTGGCATTTTGGTCGGGATCGGCCAGCGGAATGCGCAACTCGCGCCCTTGCGGACCGAAGAATCCACCGCAGGCGATGGTCACGCCGCGCACCATGTCCTGACCCGCCACGCGGTTGATGAGTTCCGGGTTGGCATCGATCACGTAGGGGGCGCAGAGCAGCGGGTTCCAGCACATGTGCTGCTTGAAGGCTGCCTCGAAGCCGAGGTCGCACACGTCGTTGCGCCCGGCGTAGAAGTTGAGCAGCCCGTCGAAGCCGATGCTCTTGACCGAGGCGATGTACGTGCCCACCGGTGTGTTGGGCTGCAGACCGCCGCAGGTGCCTATGCGCACCAGCTCGAGCGAGCGCAGCTGTTCTTTCTCGGTGCGGGTGCTGAAGTCGATGTTGGCCAGGGCGTCCAGTTCGTTCATCACGATGTCGATGTTGTCGCATCCGATGCCAGTGCTGACCACGGTGATGCGTTTGCCTCGGAACCAACCTGTGATGGTGTGGAACTCGCGGCTCTGAATGTCGCATTCCATGCGGTCGAAGTGGGAGGCTACGGTCTGCACACGGCCGGGGTCGCCTACAAGTATCACCTTATCGGCCAGTTGCTCGGGCCGCACGTGCAGGTGGAACACAGACCCATCCTCGTTGATGATGAGTTCTGAAGGGGCGAAAGTTTTGTTCATGATAGTTCGGTTTTTGGGTATGGTGTTTTGCCTTCCGCCATGCAGCAGCGGCAGGTGGGTTACTTATGCGCGATTTCAGCGTTGCGGATTTCCTTGGCCAGCTGTTGCTGCTGCTGCAGACGAGGGTAGTAGGTGGCTTCGAGCTGACGGATGCTGCCGGCCAGCTGCTGCCGCTGGGCGGGCGTGGCCTTGGCGTAGTTGTCGCGCAGACGCTGCAGCATGGTGGCGTCGGTCTCAAGGGTGGCGCCCATCTGCAGCCATTGTTGCATCTTCAGGCGGGCATCGGCCGAGCGGAATTGGCTGAGCTCGGTGTAAGTGCGGCCGTCGTCAATCACGAAGTGGAACGCAGCCGCCTGCTGGTGTGTCTGGCTGCCTGTGCGCAGCGTTTCCAGCCGCTGGCGTGCGGCCTGTATGGCATCGGGTTCGGCATTCTGCCACGTGTCGCGTATGCTGCTGAGGCGAGCCAGCGCGCGCAACTGACTGTCGGTGGTACTGTCGCCATAGGTGTCGCGTGTGGCGCTGGGGATGAAGGTGTACACGCACACCTTGCCTTGTGGCTGACTGCGGTCGCTGACGAACCAGCCCAGTTCGGCCGACTCGTCGATGGCCAGCAGGTAGTCGTTGGCCGCCGAGTTGTAGGGGAAGCCCATGTTTTCTGGGCTGAGGAAATGCCCTTCCTCGTCGTCGGCACGGCTCACGAAGATGTCGTAGCCGCCCATGCTTTCCGGCCCTTGTGCGGCATAGTAGAGCGTCACGCCGTCGGAGAGCAGGAAGGGGTAATTCTGGCTGAGGTCATCCTCATTCAGCCCCTGGAGTGGGGTGGGAGATGCCCATTCCTGCCCGATCTTGTCGGCCGATGCGAGACGGAGACCTTGGGTCGAGTCGGTGGCGGCATGTGGCACAGCCAGGTAGCGCTTGTTGCCGAACTCGTTCTCATAGATGGTGGCCTCGCTGGCACCCGCCACGTGATAGGTGCTGGCATAGGTGTCGATGCGTCCGCAGTCGGAGCTCAGCCGGATGGCCCGCAGCGCTTCGTCCTTGTTGCACACCAGGCTGTCGATGACCACGATGCGCTGCGTGGCATGCAACTTGAGCAGGCCCATCTGTGCCTGTTCCAGCATGGCCTCGGCCTCGGTGGCGTCCTGTTTCTTCCGGCGCAGTGCCTCCACCTCCTTGGTCAGCAGTTCTTCGGCCTGACTAAACTGGTAGGCTTGGAGGGCCTGCCGCGCCTCGTCCATGTAGGACACGGCCGGTGCTTTGGCTGCTGCCTTGCGCCGCTTTTGTGCTGCGGCGGGTGCTGCCAGCCATAGTGCGAGTGCTGCGATGATGATTGTTCTGTTCATGTATTGGTTTGGCGGGGCGTGCAGCGGTACAGACGGCCGCCGCACGTCCCGGTTCTCTTGTTTGCTTATTTGCTGAGGTATTCGTGCATGGCTTGTGCCGCACGGCGCCCGTCGCCCATGGCCAGGATGACGGTGGCTCCACCGCGCACGATGTCGCCTCCGGCAAAGATGGTGGGTATGTTGGTTTGCATGTTCTCAGCCACGGCAATGGTGTTCTTGCGGCCCAGTTGCAGGCCCTCGATGCTGGTGGGAACGATGGGGTTGGGCGACACGCCGATGGCCACGATGGCCTGGTCAATCTCGATGGTCTCGGTGGCTCCGGGAATGGGCTGTGGCGAACGGCGTCCGCTGGCATCGGGCTCGCCCAGCTCCATCTTCTGCAGCACCACGGCGCGCACGTTGCCTTGCTCGTCGGCCAGGTATTCCAGCGGGTTGTGCAGGGTGAGGAACTCGATGCCTTCCTCCTTGGCGTGTTTCACCTCCTCCAGGCGGGCGGGCATCTCGGCCTCGCTGCGGCGGTAGGCTATGAACACGCGCTGGGCACCCAGGCGCTTGGCTGTTCGGCAGGAGTCCATGGCGGTGTTTCCGCCACCCACAACCATCACATTCTTAGCGCGATGGATGGGCGTGTCTGAAGCATCGCTCGAAGCGTCCATGAGGTTCACACGGGTCAGATATTCGTTGCTCGACATCACGCCTTTGAGGTTCTCGCCGGGTATGTTCATGAAGTTGGGCAGGCCAGCTCCTGAGCCTACGAAGATGCCGTTGAAGCCTTGCTCCTCGAGCTGCTCCACGGTTACCGTCTTGCCTATGATGCAGTCCTTGACAAACTTCACGCCCATCTGTTCCAGGTTCCGGATCTCCACATCGACAATGGCGTTGGGCAGGCGGAACTCGGGGATGCCGTACTTCAGCACGCCGCCAATCTCGTGCAGGGCTTCAAACACGGTCACGTCATAGCCCAGCTTGGCCATGTCGCCGGCAAAGCTGAGTCCCGACGGGCCCGAACCCACCACTGCAATCTTCTTGCCGTTGGCCGGTGCGCACTCGGGCACGGCAATGTGTCCGCTCTCGCGCTCGTAGTCGGCAGCGAAGCGCTCCAGATAGCCGATGGCCACGGCGGGTTCGTTCATCTTCAGGTGTATGCAGCGGCTCTCGCATTGCTTTTCCTGTGGGCACACGCGGCCGCACACGGCGGGCAGGGCCGATGTCTGCTTCAGCACGCGGGCTGCGCCGAGGAAGTTGCCGCGTTCAATGTTTTTGATGAAGGCGGGAATCTGTATGCCTACGGGGCAGCCTTCCATGCAGGTGGGCTTGGCGCAGTCCAGGCAGCGGCGTGCCTCCTGCTGGGCCTGTTCCACGCTGAGGCCCTGGTTCACTTCCTCCGTGCGTGTTGTGGCGCGGTAGATGGGGTCCAGTTCGGGCATCTGCACGCGGGCGATGGCTGCACGCTCCTTGGCTTTCATGCTTTTGCGCAGCTCTTCGCGCCAGGGGGCGGTGCGGGCGGTCAGCTCGCTGGTGGGTTCGGCCAGATCAGCCGGCTCTGCCGGGGTTGCGGCTGCTGTGGCTGTTGCGGTTGCTGTGTGGGCTTTCTCCCCGTCTGCAGCCGCTGTATTTCCTGTTTCGGCAGTGGATGGCTGTGTGGCTTGTGCAAATTGCTGCATGGCTTCCATCTCCTCGGGCTTGAAGGCTGTCATACGCGAGAGCATCTCGTCGAAATCCACCTCGTGGCCGTCAAACTCGGGGCCGTCCACACACACGAACTTCGTCTTGCCGCCCACTGTGATGCGGCAGGCGCCGCACATGCCAGTGCCATCCACCATGATGGTGTTCAGGGACACATCGGTCGAGATGCCGTATTTCTTTGTAAGGAGGCAGCAGAACTTCATCATGATGGCCGGACCGATGGCAAACACCTTGTCCACCTTTTCGCGCTGGATCACCTGTTCAATACCCACGGTGACCACGCCCTTCTGTCCGTAGGAGCCGTCGTCGGTCATGATGATCACCTCGTCGGAGTGCTGGCGCACCTCGTCCTCCAGGATGATCAGGTCCTTGCTCCGTCCGGCCAGCACGCTTACCACACGGTTGCCGGCGGCCTTCAGCGCCTTGATGATGGGCAGCATCGGAGCCACGCCCACGCCGCCTCCGGCGCACACCACGGTTCCGAAGTTTTCGATATGTGTGGCTTTGCCCAGCGGGCCCACCACATCGGTGATCTCGTCGCCCACGTTCAGGTTGCACAGCTTGGTGCTGCTCACACCTACCTTCTGCACCACCAGCGTGATGGTGCCTGCCTGAGTGTCGGCATCGGCAATGGTGAGCGGCATGCGCTCGCCTTTCTCGCCCACTCGCACAATGACGAAATGGCCAGCACGGCGTGCCTTGGCGATGAGGGGAGCCTCGACCACCAACTTGTACACTTTCTCGGAGAACTGTTCCTTCTTAACAATCTTGTTCATGTTTTTCTAATGCTTGGATGTGTTGTTGGTTGTTATATTTCGCTGCAAAGGTAAGCAAAATATGTGATGTTGCTTGCTTTTTGTCCGCTTATTTTGCGTATGGCTGTCTGTTTGTGCGCATTTTAGGGTCCTGTAGCCTTAACCTCAGGTGCAATTGGGGGCAACCCTGCTACAAAACAAGGGCTACCCTAACGGATTGCCGACAGCTGTTTTCCGGGCGAACGGCAGCTGTTGAACAGGCGAACGACAGCTATCGACCGGGTGGGCGACAGCTGTCGTTCGATGGTTGAGGTTGTGCTTGTTTGTGTGCGAGGTCCACCTTCCTCCCGCCTGAGGTTGCCGTGAGCGTGTTTCTCCCACAGGCAATGGCTGCGTGGCGGCTTGCGGGTGGCTGCACCGCACCTTTAGTCGATCATGTCGAAGCCTGTGTAGGGCTGTAGGGCCTTGGGTATGCGTATGCCCTCGGGGGTCTGGTTGTTTTCCAGCAGGGCGGCCACGATGCGGGGCAGGGCCAGGGCCGAGCCGTTCAGCGTGTGGCACAGTTCGGGCTTTTTCGAGCCTTCGGGGCGGTAGCGGCATTTCAGTCGGTTGGCCTGATAGGTGTCGAAATTGCTCACCGAGCTCACTTCCAGCCAGCGTTGCTGTGCCTCGGAGAACACTTCGAAGTCGTAGCAGATGGCGCTGGTGAAGCTCTGGTCGCCACCGCAGAGCAGCAGGATGCGGTAGGGCAGTTCAAGCTTCTGCAGCAGACCCTCCACGTGGGCCAGCATCTCGCTGTGGCTCTGCTTGGAGTGTTCGGGCTTGTCAATGCGTACGATCTCGATTTTGGAGAATTCGTGCAGACGGTTCAGGCCGCGCACGTCTTTGCCGTAGGAGCCGGCCTCGCGGCGGAAACACTGCGTGTAGGCGCAGTTCTTGATGGGCAGGTCCTTCTCGTCGAGGATGACGTCGCGGTAGATGTTCGTCACGGGCACTTCGGCGGTGGGAATCAGGTACAGGTCGTCCACTTCGGCGTGGTACATCTGCCCTTCCTTGTCGGGCAGCTGTCCGGTGCCGTAGCCGCTGGCGGTGTTCACCACGGTGGGGGGCATGATTTCTGTGTAGCCTGCCTGCCGTGCCTGGTCCAGGAAGAAGTTGATGAGCGCGCGCTGCAGCTGAGCGCCCTTGCCTATATACACGGGGAAGCCTGCGCCGGTAATCTTTACGCCCAGGTCGAAGTCGATAAGGTTGTATTTCTTGGCCAGTTCCCAGTGGGGCAGCGGGTTCTCAATGCCCAGGGCGGGGTTCATGTCCCAGTTGCCCACGGTGTCGCCGGGCTTGCACTCACGCAGGTTGCTCTTCACCACGTGGTTGTCCTCGGCTGCGCGCCCCTCGGGCACTTCATCGTAGGGGATGTTGGGAATTTGGCAGAGCTGGGTGGTGAGGTCCTTCTGAGCCTCGTCCATGGTGGTTTCCAGTTCCTTGGCCTTCTCCTTCAGCTGTGCCACGGCAGCCTTTGCCTCTTCGGCCTCGGCGCGCAGGCCCTGCTTCATCAGCGCGCCAATCTCGGCGGCCTTCTTCTTGCTTTCGGCCAGCAGCTGATCCAGCTGTTGCTGTGCCTCACGGCGGCGGCGGTCGGTAGCCTGTACCTCGGCCACCGCATCGGCAGCTCCGGCAAAGTGTTTCTTCTCCAGTCCGCGGATCACCCTTTCGGTATCCTCGTTTATCAGTTTGAGTGTAAGCATATGAGGTGAGTTCTAAAATGTTGTGTAAAGAAAAGTCCCTCCCTTCCAGTCAGGAAGGAAGGGACGAGAAGTCATGTTGAACGCGTCGGTTATGCTTCAGCAACGGGCTCTACTGAGACTGTGCTGCGGTCCAGGCGTCCTTTCTTGAAGCAGACGATGCCATCGACCAATGCATAGAGTGTGTGATCGCTGCCCATGCCAACATTCTGACCGGGATAGTGACGAGTACCACGCTGGCGAACGATGATGTTGCCGGCCACACACTTCTGACCACCAAAAATTTTCACACCGAGTCTTTGTGCTGCAGACTCGCGGCCGTTCTTAGAACTACCTACACCTTTTTTATGTGCCATGTTTCTGTCTTGGGTTTTAGTGGTTAAGCAATAACTTCCTTGATAGTTAACTCGGTGAACTGCTGACGGTGACCGTTCAGCTTGCGGTAGCCCTTGCGGCGCTTCTTGTGGAACACCAGCACCTTCTCGCCCTTTACGAGGGGAGAAACGACCTCGGCCACGACCTTTGCACCTTCCACCACGGGAGCACCCACGGTGATGGCACCTTCGTTGTCAACTAACAACACTCTCTCAAATTCAACAGTCTGCTGAGCCTCGGCATCCTGAATGTGCTGCACGAACAGCTTCTTGCCTGCTTCAGCCTTGAACTGCTGACCGTTAATCTCTACGATTGCGTACATTTTGAATATGTATTAAACGGGTTTTACCGGGAGGCGGCTGGCTTCGTGCCAACGCTTGATTGAGCCCCTTCGGCGTCAAATCGGGCGCAAAGGTACTGCTTTCTGCACAAAGTGCCAAACTTTTTGCCGTTATTTTTGCAGGGGCGTGTTCTGATTGAGGCCTTTTGCACCTATTTTGGCTGTTTCGCGCTGAGGTCTCGTGTCCTTTGCCGTCTGTTTCGGTCAAATGGAGGGGAGTTCGCACGCGCTCGTCACGCTTATTTATCTCGATGCAGGCACCAGCAGTTGTGTCGGCCTGACGATGAACATAGCGATGCGCCAGGCACCCCGTCCGCCCCAGCCGGTGTAGGTGCGAAGCAGCGCACCCATGATGCGTTGGAAGGGCGGGCGGTGCGGAAAGGCTTCGCGGCGGAAGGCTGCAAATGCAGCAATGCCTGCCGCTGCCTTTTCTTGTTTGAGTTTGCCTTCGATGATGCAGGTGCGATAGTAAAGGGCCGTCAGACATCTGTTGCGGTTGTTGCCGGCGCTTGGGGCCGACTGCACTTCAACCAGCGTCTGACGCATGGCCAGCAGGATAGGGGTGGCTGTTGCTGCGAAGCCAGTACCCGTCTGGCTCTGCGTATGGACAATGACGTGGTGGTAGGCTTTCTCGGTCAGCCACAGCCAGCGAGGCCCCGACAGCGCCATGCGCAGGCCAAGCTCCCAGTCGTCCCACACGGTGAGATGCTCGTCCCAACCGCCCAGGTTCCGAAGATAGTCCGTCCGGAATACCATGGAGAGGGTGTCGAACTGGCTGTTCAGCACATGCACCCATGCGGCTGCCGAAGGTTGGTAGGCGCGCACCTCCGACCGCCGACCTACTTGCTGCCTGACGGGCACGAAGAACACGTCGGCGGTGGGGTGGGCCGAGATGGAGCGACTCAGGTCTGCCACGAAAGCATCGGAGAAGAGGTCGTCGGAATCGAAGAAATAAACGTAGGGCGTGGTGCAGGCCGCCAAGCCCACATTGCGCGCCACCGAAGCGCCAGGCCGTTGGGCTTCCAGCACTGTAACGCGGAAAGTGTCCGTGGCATGGCGTGCAGCCCAGTTGCGGCAGCAACGCAGGGAGTCGTCCTGGCTGTTGTTGTCCACAAGGATGAGTTCGGCAGGCAGAACGGTCGAGGCAGCGATGCTGTCCAGCGTGCGTGCCAGCACGTGAGCCCTGTTGTAGATGGGTATGATAACGGTCAGTTGGTTGGACATTACCTTATGTATTTTACGCCATACCAGAGGTTTCGGAACAGATGCATCGCATTGGCCTTGTGACGAATGGACAGCGAGAGGGATTCGCGCACGCAGCGCAGCAGTACCTGCCAAGAGGGTAGGGTATAGGCATAGACGGCCCCCTTGGAATGCAGCACCTTTGCATCGAGCACGCGGTCGCCGGTGGTGTGTGGGTCGGTAACACCGATGTCTTCAGGAATGATATACACGCGCAGGCCGTGCCCCACGGCATCGGCCAGCAGCACATCCTCCTCGCCAGCACAAAGCTTCTCGGCCCCCAGGCCAAAGCGCTCGTCAAACCGCAGGCCTGCCTGGCAGACACGGCTACGCATGGTCATCTCCCACGAGCAGGGGTAGTAGCTGCGAGGCCGGTTTTTGTAGCTGACCCAACCGTCAGGGTATGGTTTGAAATAGGTATTGTCGGCGCTGCTGCGCAGGCGGAACAACGCCATGTCAAGTTTCTTGTGCTGGGCATAAGTGGCCATGATGTGCCGGAAGGCGTCGGGGCGAAAGCGCTCGTCGTCATCGGCAATCAGGAACACAGCATCCTCCAGGGCATGTTCCAGCAGGCCGAGGGCTGTTGCAATGGCGAGGTTCCTGCTGCGGCACAGGCCGACACCCTGCATGGTGGCGAGGTGTACGTCTGCGCGGCCGCGCAAAAGCAGCTCGTCAGGGCTGTCAGCCGGCATGCCGTCGTTCTGCCACACCACGACATAGGCCACCCCCTCTTGTGGGGGCAACAACATGGCAGGCACCTGCCTGATGCCATTGCCCATTGTTGATATAAGCACGAAGAGCCTCATTGTTCCGGGTTGAATCGATTAACGGCCTCGATGACACGTGCCAACTCGCGATCGGTCATCAGCGGCGAGATGGGCAGACTCAGTATCTCGCGGTGAATCTGCTCGGTTACCGGCAGCTTCAGCGAGGCAAATTCGGGCAGCCCGCGCTGTTGGTGGGGTGGGATGGGGTAGTGAATCATGGTTTCTATGCCGGCGGCTGCGAGCCACTCTTGCAACTGCTTGCGGTATTTGCTCCTGACGGGGAACACGTACCACACATTACGCCGCTCGTCCTTCAGGTTCTGCGGCAGCGTGACCAGCGGGTTGTCTATCCCCTCCAGGTATCGTTGGGCTATCCACACACGCCGTGCGTTATCGGCATCCAGGCGTGGCAGCTTGACATCGAGCACGGCCGCTTGCAACTCGTCTGTACGTGAGTTCATCCCCGCGTAGTCAAACACGTACTTTTCCTTCGACCCGTAATTGCCCAGCTGCGCCACCAGCTCGGCCAGCTCGCCGTCGTCGGTCGTTACGCAGCCGGCATCGCCTATGGCGCCCAGGTTCTTGCTGGGGTAGAAGCTGAAGGCGGCTGCATCACCCAGGTGCCCCGCATGCCTGTCGCCCAGCATGGCCCCATGGGCCTGGGCGGCATCTTCAACAACCACCAGGTCGTGCTCACGTGCCAGGGCCGTCAGCTCGTTCATCGGAGCGATGCGCCCATACAGGTGTACGGGCAGCAGAGCCACCGTCCTTTCGTTGACGAGGGCAGCAGCCGCTTGTACGTCTATGAGATAGGTGTCAAGGCATGGCTCGCACAGCACAGGCTTGAGGCCCGCCTCTTTGATGGCCAGGATGGAAGCGATGAATGTGTTGGCCGGCACAATCACCTCGGCCTCGTCAGACCAGCCTCGCAGCAACTTGTAGCCCCTGAGGATAAGCGTCAGGGCCTCAAGCCCGTTGCCACACAACACACAGTGTGAGGTGCCGACATATTCGGCAAAATTGCGTTCGAAAGTCTTGACCATCGGCCCGGAAATGTAGCGTCCGGCACGCACTACGCGCGACACCTCCTCGCTGATGCGGGGCTCAAAGCTGTTGTTGATGTGCTTCAGATCCAGGAACTTCACGGGCTGCTCGGCTTCTTCTGCCTTTGGTGGTAGCATCTGCTGGATGATGGCGCGGTCCAGCTCCAGCTCATAGGTGTCATAACACACGGCCCGTGCGCCAAAACCTTCTTTCTGGAAGATAAGACCTTCGTTCAGCAACTGGCCGCCGTGCTCGGTCGAGATGCCGAAGTCGATATACGGAATCTGTTTGAAACGCTCGTTGATCAGGTGACGGAACAAGAGGTCGAGCGCACCATTCTTGCGCCCCTCTTCGCTTGAGGCTATATACTGTATGTGAGCCACCTGCTTGGTCCTGAACACGATGCAGCCTGCAACGATCTCGGCTTCGCTCCTTACAAGGAACAGCTTTATCTGCTGCGGAAAGCGGCTCATCAGCAGACGCATCTCTTCATACGTGTGTACGGGCTTCACTTGGTGGTATTTCAGTAAAACGTCGGTCAGTATATCCATAAAGCGTTGCAGGGTGTCCCAGTCTTCATCGGCCATCTTCTCTATGTACAAGCCCGAATCTATCGCCTTTTGGGCACCGCGCTGGCGCAGCTTCCGCATCTTCAGCGGGTTGCTCGTGGTCACCACGCTGCTCACACTCCTCGTCTTGAGGTGAGCCCCTGCACGGAACAGCGCATACAGGTCCTCTTCGGCAGCACACTCGCTATATATATAAGGTATAGGTTTGTACAGGAGCCGCTTCACCTGCAGGTAATCCATGTACCAGATCAATAGCGACTGCATCATCTCCAGCACATCGTGCTCCGTTGTCTCGGTCGTATATATCAGTCCGCCATAGGTCAGCCCCTGGTGAGAGCACACCATCTGCGATTCCTCGTCCCAGTTGGCAGGAAACAGACCCACCAATTCCTCGTCGTTGTAA
>JAFXQT010000050.1 GCA_017526905.1 Bacteroidaceae bacterium
GTCGAATGCGAGAGGAGGAGGAACGAGCTTGCCAGTCTTCGGGTCGCGGGTGCACTGTTCGGGAGTGAATTTGTAAGCACCGTGGCTGGTACCGATAGAGATGGCCAGGCTGTCGCAACCGCTGCGGGTGCTGAAGTCGATCACCTCTTCGGGCTTGGTGTAGTGGCTCACCTCGGAGGCCACCTCGTCCTCGACACCTGCGAGCACACCGAGCTCAGCCTCAACGGTCACGTCGTGCTGGTGAGCATACTCGACCACCTGCTTGGTGATGCGGATGTTCTCCTCGTAAGGCAGGGCGGAGCCGTCGAACATCACGCTGGAGAAGCCATTGTCGATGCAGTCCTTGCAGAGCTCGAAGCTGTCGCCGTGATCCAGGTGAAGGGCAATCTGAGGATTGGGGCAACCCAGTTCCTTTGCATACTCCACAGCACCCTGAGCCATATAGCGGAGGATGGTGCCGTTAGCATAGTTGCGGGCACCCTTACTCACCTGCATGATGACGGGAGAGTTGGTCTCGACAGCAGCCTGCACGATAGCCTGCATCTGCTCCAGGGTGTTGAAGTTGAAGGCAGGGATGGCATAGCCACCAGCCACGGCCTTCTTGAACATTTCGCGGGTATTAACCAAACCCAGTTCTTTGTAACTTGTCATAATGTTTTCGATTTAACGATTTACAATTTATTGTTTATTGTATTCTGATTTTTGAATCTCTGAATGATGAGGAGCCGTGTACGTTGCAACCGATGCAAAGGCATACCCCCCTCCTTTTGGCTCGCAAAGGTATGTAAAAAATACGATACCGCTACACTCAGGGGCCATCTTTCAACATTTTTTAAACGATTGCTGCTCTCTGAGGCTCGTTTTTGCTACTTGCAGTTGACAATCAGAGCTTACGCACGAAATAGGTAACGACGGGCAAGTGGTCGCTATAGCCATCCAGCCAAACGCCGCTGGCATGGGTGCGTTTGGGCGAGCCTTTATATTTGCCTTCGCTCTGCACCAAATAAGGCAGTTTCTGAATCTCGGCCTTGTAGAAGGTGAGCGTGTTGTAGTCCTTCTTTCCATCCAAGTCCAGGCAGTTGGGCGTCATCACAATCTGGTCGAACAGGTTCCAGCCGCCCTGGTACATGAGAGTGCCGGTGCCATCCAGCAGGATCTGCCACCAGGGGTTGAACATGTCGGTGGGCTTCACATCAGCCATTTTACGGCGGGCACTGAGATTTTTGGCCATGGATGGGCTGAAGGGATCGTCGTTCATATCGCCCATGACCAGCACCTTCATGGCGGGGTTGGCCCGCAGGATGCTGTCCTTCTCGGCGCGCACCATGTCGCCGGCGGCATCGCGGGCAGGCGCTGCCGTGGCGCGGCTGGGCCAGTGGCACACAATCACAGTGATGCTGTCGCCACCCAAAGTACCCTGCACGGTGAGGAAGCCACGTGTGGGACGTGTGATATGGTTGTTGAGCACGTAAGGCTGCAGCCACACCTTGGCTGGTTTGAAGAAGCGTGGCTGGTAGAGCAGCGCGCAATCCACGCCACGGCGGTCGGGCCCCTCGATATGCACGAATTGGAAGCCGCGCTCGGCCAGCGGCTTCTGTGCGCAGAGGTCGGCAAGGCACTTGGCATTCTCCACCTCGCTCACTCCGATGAGGGCACAGCCGATGCCAGCAAGCCTGTCGGTGGCCATATCGGCCAGTGCCTTGCTCATGTTCTGCAGCTTATGCTCATACTTCATGGGTGTCCAGTGGTTAGCACCGTTGGGCAGGAATTCGTAATCGTTCTTGCCCTCGTCATGACAGGTATCAAAAAGGTTTTCAAGGTTATAGAAACCAACACCGTAGAGGCCCAGCTTACGGTTCTGTGCAGAAGCCATCAGCACGACGAGTGCGAGAAGGCTGAGGAAGATGGATTTACGCATGTGCTATCTCTTTTTGGTAGTGGAGGTATTGTTTTGAGGGCAAAGATAATTCTTTTTAGCGTAGGGGCAACACAAAACAGCAAAAAAAAGAGTTTGCTGAGAAAAAAAGACGTATTCGCTTTCGCGTTCAGAGATTTTTCCTTTTCTTTGTAGCCAAAACGTAGCCTAATCAAAAACTCTTATATATATTCCTTATGAGAAAAAAGCTTCTTTTAGTGGTAGCGGCGCTTGCCCTTTCCGCTCAGGGATGGGCACAGGAGCCGGCAACCAAAGGGCCCGAACAGACCACGACCGCCGATGACGGCGCATTCGTGTTCTCCGAGTCGGAGTTAGACATGAGCGAGGAATCGGATGTCTCACAGGATGTCATCCAAATCACGTCGAGCACGAACATGTATGCCAGCAACATCAGCTACACGTTCAGCCCAATGTGGTTCCGTTTCCGCGGTCTGGACCAGCGCTACAGCGACACGTACATGAACGGCGTGCTGGTGAACAGCGCCGAGAGCGGTTCGTTCGGTTTCTCGCCCAGTTTAGGCGGTCTGAACGATGCCTACAACCGCTCGGGCGACTACTCATCGCCTTTCGAGACCAACACTTATGGTGTGTCGGCTTTGGGCGGCAGCAACAACTACAATTTCCGCGCCAGCAACTATGCCCGTGGCAACAAGATTACGCTGTCGGGCACTAACCGCAACTACCGCGCCCGCGCCATCTACTCTTACGGCACGGGACTGAACGAGAAGGGCTGGGCCTTCTTCGGCACAGTGGGCTACCGCTGGGCCAACGAAGGCTACGTCGAAGGCACGTTCTACAACTCGCTCAGCTACTTCCTCTCGCTGCAGAAGGTCATCAACGACCGCCACAGCCTGAGCCTGTCCACCTGGGGCACGCCCACCGAGCGCGCACAGGCTGGCCTGAGCACAGATGAGGCCTACTGGCTGGCCAACGACTACCAGTACAACCCCTACTGGGGCTACCAGGACGGCAAGAAGCGCAACTCGCGCATCGTGCAGACCTTCGAACCCTCGGCCCTGCTCACCTGGGACTATCAGATTAAGGACAACCTGAAGCTGACCACCACCCTCTACGGCAAGTATGGCATGGACAGCCGCACGCGTCTGCAATACAACAACTCGCAGAACCCGAAGCCCGACTACTGGAAGAGCTTCCCCTCGTATAATTATAATGTGTGGGGCGACACCCCCGCCACAGCCGACGAGTTTGCCGCCTGGCAGGAGAGCTATGACTATTGGACTGCTTCGAAGGCCAACCGCCAGATGCAGTGGGACAAGTTCTACTATGCCAACCAGCAGATGAATGCCGTGCAGGGCGATGCCGCCTACTACATGCTGGCACGTCACAGCAACCAGCTGGCCTTCCACCTGGGCTCCACGCTGAGCTGGGACATCGACCGCTACTCCAAGTTCCAGGCTGGCATCCAGCTGGCATCCAACAAAGGCATGCACTACCAGACCCTTACGGACATGCTGGGTGCCGAGAACCTGCACAACGTGAACAACTATGCCATCGGCACCTATGCCGGCTCGGACAGCCGCGTGCAGTACGACCTGACCAACCCCAACGGCAACGTGGGTGTGGGCGACCGCTTCGGCTATGACTATAACATCATCGTGCAGAAAGCCACGGCCTGGGCACAATACACCCGCGACAAGGGCATCAGCCACAGTTTCATCAGCGCCAAGATAGGCGGCACACAGATGTGGCGCGACGGCAAGATGCAGAATGGTCTGTTCGCCGACAACAGTCTGGGCAAGAGCGGCACGGCCCGGTTCCTGGACGGCGGCTTCAAGATGGGCACGAACCTGAACCTGGGCAAGGGACATGTCATCGGCATGGGCGTGACCTACATGACCAACGCCCCCCATGCTTCGGCCTACGGCAGCAGCGCCTTCCAGTGTGCCGAGATGAACAACAACTTCATCGACGGGCTGAAGGTGGAACACATGGCAGGAGCCGAGCTGGGCTACGCCGTGAACCTGAGCTGGATGCGTGCCAACCTGACTGGCTACTTCATGCACGGCACACGCCTGAACGAGTGGCAGAACTACTACTACGACGACGTGAACTCATTCACTTACGTGAGCATGACCGGCGCCGAGAAGAACTACTACGGCGTGGAACTGGGCGTCAAGTTCAAAGTGACCTCGGCCTTCAGCATCGACCTGCTCGGTTCGATGGCCGAAGCCAAATACATGAAGAACACCGACGTAAGCTACCTGCTCTCCACACAAGGAACCGTGACCAAAGAGACCTTATATAATAAAGGTATGCGCGAGAACGGCACTCCGCTCACCGTGGGCAGCGTGGCGCTGAACTACAACGTGCGCGGCTGGTGGTTCACCCTGAAGGGCAACTACTACGACCGCATCTACCTGAGCTATGCCCCCTCGCTGCGCTACGAGAGCACACTCATCCGCAACGGTGCCGTGGACAACGACGGCAGCTTCATTGTGCCGGAACAGGCCAAGGGTCACGGCGGCTTCATGCTGGACGGCAGCATCGGACACCAGTTCCGCATCGCCCACAATCCACTCAGCGTAAACCTCATGCTCACCAATATCCTGAACAACCGCAAGATGGTGAACCGCGGATGGGAGCAGAGCCGCAGCAACTACACTACCGACCAATCCACCGGCGAGAAATCGTCCATCCGCACCTACGACTTCCAAAAGAACCCCATGAAGTGCTATGTGCAGGGCTTCAATTTCATGCTGAACCTGAACTACAGATTCTGAGAGTCGCACAGCATGCGAAGTTAAAGGTTTAAAGTTTAACGCAAAGACTATCAAAGATATGCGCAAGCCATCATACTATTTACATCTCACATCCGTCATCGCCGCTGCGATGATGACCTTTGCCGCCTGCATGGACGGCGACTGGGACACGCCCGACTTGTCAAACCCACCCTATGGCAATAACGCCATCGTGGAGGATGCCGGCAAACAAGTGACCATCGAACAGCTGAAACAGACCTATGCCAGCGTCATCAATGCCAGCAGCATGGCTCAAATAACCGACGACCTGCAACTGAAGGCCACCGTGATAGGCAACGACATTGGCGGCAACATCTACAAGCAAATCTGCATCCAGGATGCCACGGGTGCCATGATTGTGGGTATCAATGCCACCGGTCTCTTCCCCTTCCTCAGCGTGGGCCAGCAGATTCTTATCAACCTGAAGGACCTGTATATAGGCGGCTATGGCCAGCAACCGCAGCTGGGCGACCTGTATAACGGCAGCATCGGCCGCATGAGCGCCAGCAAATGGGAGCAGCACGTGAAGGTTCTGCCCACACACGACCAAAGCCAGATTGACACCATCGACTTTTACAGCGTGGCACAGAGCGACATGAACCGCTACTGCGGCTATCTGGTATGCCTGAAGGATGTGCAGATTGGCGATGCCGGCAGCAAACTGGCACCCGAGTACACCACGGGCACCACACTCACCTACAACGGCAGCAGCAACGGCTACGTACACCACACGCTGGGCAGCGAAAGCATGAACAAACTCGTGCTCCGCACCAGCACCTATGCCGACTTCGCCTCGTGGGAAATTCCTTCGACACCCGTAACCATCTACGGCATCGCCACCCGCTACCGCGACACCTGGCAGATACTCATCCGTGCCGAGGACGACATTAAGGAGTAGATTAGAGATTAGAGATAAGAGATAAGAGATTAAAGATAAAAAACGGACATACATTATGAGAAAGTATTTCATCACGCTGCTCTGTGCAGCACTCGGCCTGGGATTCTTCACCGCCTGTGAGGACGTACCCGCGCCCTACAACATTCCAACCGAGGGCGGCAGCACCCCCGTAACACCTACCGGCATCGAGGTGACCTGTGCCGAGGCCGTCGAACTGACCAGCGCACTGGCCGATGGCGCCACATCCTCTGAAGTGTACACCATCACAGGCTACATCACCGAGATAGTGGGCGAAGTGAGCAAGAACCAGCAGACGTTCTGGATGGCCGACACGCCCGACGGCGGACGCGTATTCGAGGCCTACTGGGCCAACCTGCCCGAAGGCGTCAGCGAGTTCAAGGCCGGCAGCAAGGTGAAGATCACCGGCAAGCTCACCAAGTACGTCAACAACAACACCGGCAAGATGACGGCCGAAATCAAGAACGCCAACGTGGAGATTCTTGAGGAAGGCGGAGGCGTTACGCCCGTCGAAGGCATCGCCGTGACCTGCGCCGAGGCAGCTGCACTCGTCAACGCGCTGGCCGACGGCGGCACATCGGCCGACACCTACACCATCACGGGCTACATCACCGAAGTGGTGGGCGACGTAAGCCGCAACCAGCAGACATTCTGGATGGCCGACGAGAAGGGCGGCGGACGCGTGTTCGAAGCCTACTGGGCCAACCTGCCCGAGGGTGTCAGCGCCTTCAAGGTGGGCAGCAAGGTGAAGATCACCGGTAAGCTCATGAAGTACGTGAACACCAGCGGACAAGTAACGCCCGAAATCAAGAACGCCACCGTAGAGATTCTCGAGGACGGCGGAGGCACGCCCACCCCGACACCCACCGGCAAGGAAGTGACTTGTGCACAGGCCGTAGAACTGACCAACGCACTGGCCGACGGTGCTACATCGACCGAGACCTACACCGTGACTGGCTACATCACCGAAGTCGTTAGCGACGTAAGCCGCAACCAGCAGACCTTCTGGATGGCCGACACCAAGGACGGCGGCAAGGTGTTCGAGGCATACTACGCCAACCTGCCCGAGGGCGTCAGCGCATTCAAGGTGGGCATGAAGGTGAAGATCACCGGCCAGCTCATGAAGTACGTCAAGGATGGTAAGGTTACGCCCGAGATCAAGAACGCCAACGTGGAGATTCTCGAGGACGGCGGCAGCACACCAACCCCGACGCCCACCGGCAAGGAAGTGACTTGTGCCAAGGCCGTTGAACTGACCAACGCCCTGGCCGATGGCGCCACTTCTGCCGAGACCTACACTGTGACCGGTTACATCACCGAGGTCATTGGCGATGTAAGTACTAAGACTGGTAGTCCTCAGCAAACCTTCTGGATGGCCGATGCCAAGGATGGAGGCAAGGTATTCGAGGCTTTCTATGCAAACGTGCCTAATGGCATCAGCGCATTCACCGCAGGGATGAAGGTGAAGATTACCGGACAGCTGATGAAATATGTCAATAAGAGCGGCGATGTGACTCCCGAAATCAAGAATGCCAATGTGGTTATCCTTGAAGGCGGCAGCGAAGAGCCCGGAGGCGAGGAGCCTGGCGGTGAAGTGAGCGGCGACAAGGTAACGCCCAGCAAGAGCGGCGACGTAGTGACCTTCAGCGGCTTCAACACCACCACGCTGCAGATTGTCAACGACCACACCGAGAACAAGGCCGGAACCCAACTGCGTATTGTCAGCATTGACGTTACCTATGCCGATGGCTCGAAAGAGTCCGCCGTCATGGCCAACCTTGGCTTGGAGAACGCAGCTGCCCTGACCACCCACACGTTGGGCGGTCTCACCTTCAGCTTTGCCCAGGGCGAGAGCACCAATGCTCCTAAGTATTACAACAGCGGCACTGCAGCCCGCATGTATGCCAAGAACGCCCTGACCATCACAGGCAAGAAAGCATTCACCAGCATTGTCTTGAACTGTGCCACTGGTGGCTACACCGGCAACGAACTTCTTTATGGCATCGCAGCCAAATAATCCACAAGCATAATGATTAAGCTAAGACAGCTCATCGCGCTTTCCATCGTCACAGCAGCCCCAATCCTCTGGGGCTGCTCTTCTGACGATGATGATGCACCCATCTCGGACGTCTCTGTCAACCTAAACGCCAACAAGACCAGCCAATACCGTGAAGCAGGGCGCCTCGAGATACCCAAGTTGCGGGGCGGTGTCACCAATCTGTTCCTGGTGAAGACCGTGTCCACCTTCGGCGTGAACTTCTGCATAGAATGGGACATCGCCAAGAAATCCCAACGTTGGACTGCCTTCCGCTGGGACAGCAGCAACAGCGGCGGCTATGTGAAGCGCGAGGACAACTTTATCGAGGACACCGACATCCCGGCAGCCTACCGAACCACCTACGACAACTACCGCGGTTCGGGCTACACCCGTGGGCACATGTGTGCCTCGGCCGACCGCTGGAACTCGCTCGAAGCCAACCGCCAGACATTCCTCTACAGCAACATGCAGCCCCAGCTGTACGATTTCAACTGCGGCATCTGGGAGAAACTGGAGGAGAAGGTGCGCTCGTGGAACATCAATGCCTTCCGTGACACCCTCTATGTGGTGAAGGGCGGCACCATCGACCACTCGTCTGACATCATCGAGACCACCTCAACAGGCTTGCTCGTGCCCAAGTACTTCTTCATGGCCATCCTCTGCAAGAACAAGAGCACCACCAATGGCGGCTACAAGGCCATCGGCTTCTACATGGAGCATCGCGAAGACTACGCCGACGAGAAGAACCTGACACCCTACATCAAGAGCATCGACCAGTTGGAGCAGCTCACCGGCATCGACTTCTTCTGCAACCTGCCCGACATGTACGAGCGGGACGTGGAAGCCTCTGTGGTGCCCACCGCATGGGGATTCAAGTGAGGCTGCCGAAGAACAATGGCACCCTCAAAGAGCCATCTGGATTCACTCGGTTCGTCCAAGTACATTCCTGTTCGTTCCTTCTCTCTCAATAGGAGGAAGAACAAACGCACAAGAACATGTGTGCCACACCACCTTCATGAATCCATTTAAAAGGATAAAGGAGGAGCCTAAAATGAAGAAAAAGGGCGGATTGTTTGGTGGAATGGAAAAGAAGCCGTACCTTTGCGCCGCAAAAATCGAAAACAACGCGGGGTCGGAAGCCCTCGCATAGTACTAAACAGCTGGTACACAAGCCCAGCAACAAGAACAAACAAAACAATGAAACAAGGTATTCATCCCGACAACTACCGTCCCGTAGTGTTCAAGGACATGAGCAACGGCGACATGTTCCTCTCCCGTTCCACCGCCAAGACCACCGACACCGTCGAGTTCGAAGGCGAGACCTATCCCGTGGTTAAGCTGGAAATCTCCAGCAGCTCGCACCCCTTCTACACTGGTAAGAGCAAGCTCGTCGACACCGCAGGTCGCGTAGATAAGTTCATGAGCCGCTACGCCAAGAGCCGCAAGTAAGACTCACAGCGGACAACGATTCCCCCTAAAAGGCGTGTCACCATTTCGGTGGCACGCCTTCTTTTTGTATATCACTAATCGTGACAGCTTGTCGCTATCTCAACGAATAGGACGAATGGGACGAATTATGCAAGAGCATGGAACCCTTAAGAATTGCCTCTCATTCGTCCTATCCGTTGAGACAGAAAGAGCCGCCGCTTTAAGCCGCAGCGGAATCAATCGCACAACGTGTCCCAAACGATTCACACCAAACCTCAAAGGAATTTATACGTACGTATAATTAGAAGTTGTACGTACGTATAATTGGTAGTTGTACGTACGTATAACTATTGGTTGTACGTACGTATAACTATTGGTTGTACGTACGTATAACTATTGGTTGTACGTACGTATAATTTCCTTTGAGGTTTGGTGTATGGGATGTCGGGGGGGTAGCACAAGGGCACTTGGCAAGCGCACAAGCGCACTTGCCAAAGGTAAAAGCGAAAAGGGACGGGGGACTAAAGCGAAAGGGACGGTGCTAAAGCGAAAGGAACGGGGGCTAAAGCGAAAAGGAGCGGGGCTAAAGCGAAAAGGAGCGGGGCTAAAGCGAAAAGGGGTAAAGAGGGGCTGATGTATCAGCGCCAGCCTGTCTTCTGCCAGTGGAGCACGACAGGCTGGACAAGCTGGGTGGCAGCCTCGCGCTCTTCACGGCTCAAGTCGCCAGTCTGGAGCAGACAGGTCAGCGTCGGGGCGCTGGCCGAGAGGCGCAGTTCTACAACCGTGAAGTGGGCCAGGCTAAGGCGTGCATGGCTGGCAGGTTCGACCAATGCGCTGTCCGTGAGCACGCCGGTGAAGTAATCGGCCAACGGGGGCATGGCAACAGTCGCACCAGCGGCCGGAGTCCAGTCGGGATTGATGAAACGGAGGTTGCTGTGGCGCACGGCAGAAGCGCCGAAACCGCCCTCCACCGTCTGCACCAACGCCACCAGCTGCTGCGACGTGCTGTCGTTAGGCTGCCAGGTGAGCGAACGCATCTCCAACCAGGCGCGCTTGCTGGTGCGGAACCGCAGATAGTCGGCGGTGAGCGTGTCCAGCTGCACGAAGGCTCCCATGCGGTTGCGCACCTTGGCCTCCATGTGGTTTTCTATGAAGTCGATGCAGTCCAAGCGGTCGTTCTTCGTGACCAGCGGCAGGACGGAGTCGGGCATCGCGGCAAAGATATCGCGCATGGGCACTTGTGCCGATGCAAGTGCCACGGGCAAGAGTGCAATGATGAGGAGTAACTGACGTTTCATCGGAACAACAGGGATAGAGGGTTTGGATTGTGGGAATGAGACGCTGGCTCAGCTGCTGCCCAGCCATAGGAACACCATGCTGAGTAGTACCAGCACCAGGTCGAAGGCCTTGGAGCGAAGGTTCTTCTCGTGGAACACCATCGCCCCCACGAAGAACGACACCAGCACGCTGCCACGGCGAATCATGGAAACCACTGAGATGAGCGCATCTGGCAGTGTAAGTGCATAGAAATAGACAAAGTCGGCCGCGGAGAGGAACAGCGACACCAGGAACACCCAGCCCAGCCAGCCCATACCGGCGCAACGCCAGGCCTGGCCAGGCACAGGTGCAGCAGAAGCAGCCCCATTGCCAGCGCCAGCATGCGGGCGGCCCGTTTCCGGCAGACTTTCGCCCACGGCTGGGCGAGCCTGAGAATGCGCTCGCTTCTCAATAATCAGAACCAGCGCCATCAGCACAAACTGATAGAACATAAAGTAGCTCTGCACCACCATGCGGTTCAGCCCTACCCCACCCGCGTCGACGGGCGCCAGCAGGTATTTGTCATACAGGCCGCTGACGGCCCCGAAGGCCGATGCCAGCACAGCCAGGACAATCCAGCGGTTGTGGCGGAAGTCGATGCCTTCCTTCTTGCCGCTGCGGCCAAGCATGAAGAAGCTGAAAATGGCCAGCAGCACACCCACCCACTGGTACAGGTTCAGACGCTCGCCAAACACCAGGATGGCACCCAGCAGCACCATGACAGGCCGCGTGGCATTGATGGGACCGACGATGGTGAGCGGCAGGTTCTTGATGGCAAAGTAGCCGCAAAGCCAGGAGGCCAGCACGATGAGCGCCTTGAGCACCACATACTTGTGTACAGCCCACCCGCACACCGGCACATAGAACAGCGAGGTGGCGGGTATCTGCCCGGCGGCAGAGAGCACGATGAGCGGCAGGAAGAGAAGCGAACTGAACAGGGTGTTCAGCGTGAGCACCAGCACCACGCTGCGCCCCTTCAGCGCCTGCTTCTTGAATACGTCATAGAAGCCGAGCAACACGGCCGATGTAAATGCAAGGACTAACCACATACGAACTTCTGTATCTGCCGCTGACAAGCGGCATATCTCCATTTATCTCCGTTTATCTTCATCAGTGGCGACGGTTGAGTTAGGGTACTGCACATCAACGAGGAACAAGCCGCGGGCCGGCACGCTGTCGCCGGCAGCACTGCGGTTCTTCTTCTCGATGACTTCGCGGAAGCCATCGGGCGTAAGGTTGCCACGGCCCACTTCCATGAGCGTGCCCACGATGGCACGCACCATATTGCGCAGGAAGCGGTCGGCCTGGATCTCGAAGCGCCATTCGTGCTGGGCCAGTTGCACCCAACGGGCTGCCATGATGCGGCAGTTGTTGGTCTTGGTGTCGGTGTTTACCTTGCTGAAACTGGTGAAGTCGGTATAGTCGAACAGCGTCTGGGCAGCACGGTTCATGGCCTCGAAGTCGGGCTCGTGGGCCAGCCGCCAGCTGTACTGGTTCAGGAACGGCGACTTGGTGGTGTGTACATAATAATGGTAGGTGCGCGCGGTGGCGCTGAAGCGCGCGTGCATATCGGCGCCGACAGGATAGATGCGGTGTATGGCTATGTCGCGCGGCAGGATGCCGTTCAGCCTGTAGGTGAGATAGTCGAGCGGTGGCTGCTGCTCGCCCTTGCCACGGGCAGGGGGCATGGGCAACGCCGCGTCCCAATCGAAATGGGCCACCATCACACGGGCATGCACGCCGGTATCGGTGCGGCCGGCTCCGGTAATGGGCACTTCAGTGCGAAGCACAACAGCCAACGCCTGCTGGATGGTTCCCTGCACGCTTACGCCGTTGGGCTGCACTTGCCACCCGTGATAGGCGGTGCCGTCGTATGATAGTTCGATGAAATACCTCACTGCTGCACCTATCGGACTACTTTGCGCGTCCGCCCCTTCTCTTTAACCAGATAAATACCAGAACGATGAGGGACACGATGACCAAGACGATGGCCCTGCGTGTCAAAGACGAGGCGAAAGGAAGGCTCGTCGGCGGGGGCTAAGGATTCTGCGCCTGTGGGGATGTTGGGCTTGATGGTGACGTCGATGGAGGCGATGCGCGACTGCCCATCGGCTGTAGCCAGGAAGGGATTCATCGAGCCCGTCCAGCTGATGGTTGACTTATCGACCCAACTGAACGACTGGCCATCTATCTCGATGGTTCCTAACTTCGTATCGGCCGCATGGAAAACGACTCCTGTAATCTCTGCCCCCTCGATCATAAACACGGACTTGTCGTAGAAGCGGAACTGACTATATTTGCTCACATCCACGGGCTGGGTGGCAGACTTGCTCTTATAGTAGGACAATGTCAGCCCGTTGGTCGTGGCCGTGTAGCCTTCGCCATAGTCGGCATGTTGTGTCGGGGTCCAATCGAGTTCGGCGAAGACAATGGTGCCCGACTGTGCATCAGGATTGTCGGGGTTATCAGGGTTGTCGGGATTATCAGGATTATCGGGATTATTGGGATCGTCGGGGTTGTCAGGATTGTCTGGATTGTCTGGGTTATCGGGATTATCCACATGCCCTTGTCCGTGGGCTGCAGTTACATCAAAGGCATAGCTGATGGAATCGCCCCAGACGTATTCGCACAGGGAGGGGTAGTCCACGTAAGGGTTGCGGTTCTTCTGCAACTGATAGACAGCCTCGTTGCGCGCACGTTCCACATCGTCAACGGGATCCTGCTTGGCCCAACGCATCATCATATCCAGCGTCCACTTTTTCAGGCCCGGGTACTTATTGCCATCGAACACCTGCGAAGCGGTACCTCCATCCCAACTGGTGATCTTATCCTCATAGCAAGTGACCATATAGAAATAGATGCGGGCTATATCACCTTTAATCTCATCGTTCGGCTCGAAACAAGTTCCGCTATAGCCGGCAGTTGTACACTTGCCCACCTTGCTGTAGGCATTGGCCGACTTGTATATGTCGCCATTGTTTTCGCCAAAAGGAAAACTGCTGCGGCGGTTGTTCACATAGCCGTCGGTGGGAATCACATGCACCAAGTCGCTCACCATAGGCTTGGCTTTGCTGAACCAGCTCTGCGGCACGCTGTGTTCACGGTTATAGCAATCGCCCTCACCCCTATAGGTTCCGGCCTTGTCCTTAACTGGCGTAAACTTGGTGACGTTGGAGTACCAGTCGCGCAGATAACCATCGGGACGCATGTCGGAGGTCTTATAGGCTTCGTGCAGCCCGTCGTAGCTGATGACGGTGTGATCTGTTATAATCTTGTACATAGCCGTCTTCAGCTCGGCAGCCTTTTTATTGTTTGCCGCTTTATAATAGTTGGCCAGACTGAAGTCGGCGGCATAGGCCGTTGCCGTGAGAACGGTCAGCAACAGGCTTAGGCAAGAACGTGAAAGGATTTTGTTCATCTTATTGTTTGCTTTGTTGGCCACAAAAGTACGCCTTTTCGGCCGAACAGCCAAAGAAAAGGAAAAGTTTAAGGCCCAAAGCCGAAACTTTGAGCCTTAAACCTGTAATATTGGGGGTTGAAAGCAGCCTTACTTCACGGCCACCTTCTTGCCATTCACGATGTACAGGCCACGGACAGCCTTGCTGACACGCTGACCAGCCAGGTTGTAGATGGCACCACTGGCAGCGGCATCGGCAGCGATGCTGCGCACAGCCACCACGGTCTGGCCGTCGAGGCTGTAGTCGGTCACGTCGCGCAGGCCGGTCACGCCCATGTACTTGCGGATATTACCCATCAGCCACACCTGCTTGCCCAGGTTGTCAGCATGGTCGGCCAGGTTGAGATCGGCACGGGCGGCAGCCTTGTTCAGCAGGGCCACGGGAGCCACCACGACGGTCTCGTTGGCTGCATCGGCAATGACGATATTGCTGGCCACAGCATCAGCAGCAGAGAACACCACATTGCTGTTGCCATCCTTGTCGGTCATGGCGCTACCGTTGACGAAGCCAACGATATAGCCCTTCACCCACACGTTCTCGGCCACGTTCTCGCTGGAGCTCTGTGCATCGAATGCCAGGAGATCGGCCACAGTGTAGGGCTTCTCGATGGTGCCATCGGCACCGCTGGTCACAACGACCTTCAGCGCAGCGGAACTGCTCTTGAAGGTAGCGGTGGCGGCCGTCTCGGCCACGATAGTGGCACTGCCAGCGCCAACCACCGTCATCTTGCCGTTGGCATCCACCTTCACCACAGCCTCATTGCTGGAGGTGTAAGTGACAGCGCCGTCGGAAGTAGTTGTGAAGGTAGCCTCAACCGTGCCGCCCACAGTGGTGCTCACGCTCTCCACGCTCCAGGCGGATTCGGGTGTCTGGAGGTTAGCCTCGCCGGCCTTCACCACATCGTCGGTGGTGCGCGGTGCCAGCTGGTAGCCGTTGTGGAAGGTCACCACACCAGTCACGTTGTAGGTGGCGTCGGTGTCGAACACCATCGAGCTGATGGTGTTGAAGGAGTCATACACGGTGAACTCCAGCTCGTCCTCGTCCTTGATGGTGACGCTCCTGGAGGCCATCTGCTCGGCCTGGAACTTCACGCCTTTCACGGTAACAAGCAGGCTTTGGAAGGCCGATGCATCGGCAGTGCTGAGCTCGTCAAGACCAATGGTCTGGGGCACTACCTCGTTGCCTTCCGAATCAACGGTCACGTTGGCATAGTTATCGCTCACGTTGATTTCCTCCAGGCCGCTGTAGGAAGCAAGCTGACCCTCGACATAGCCGCTGATCTTGTCGCCACCCTTCAGTTCCTTGGCATTATTGGCATAGAGGCAGATACCATTCTTGCCATCGGTCACATACACGTTCTTACCACTGGCAGCCACCACGGTCAAGCCCTTGAAGGTGTACTTCACCATATCGGTACTGCCTTCCTGAATAGCCTTCTTCACAGCAGCCAGGTCGGTGTATTCCTTGACCTCGACCTCGGTACCGCCCAACACCTTGACTTCGGTAGCCACGATGTTGCCATACTTGCCGCTGCCCGACTGATAGACGAAGAAGCCCGTCACCTCGATCTCGTTGCCCACGGCAGCAGCACCCATCACGGCGCTGGAAGCCAGGATAGAACCAGTGACGGTAGCGCCCTCGACGGTGAAGTTCTTGTAGTTGCCCAGGCTGGTGAGGGTGCCCTTTACCTTGACGGGAGTCACGGCAGGAGCTGCCACCAGTGCATCAAGTGCGGCGCCGTCGATCTCGCGGAAAGAGGGATAGCTCACGGTGGTCGTGCCGGTCTTGCTTATCTCGGCATTGCTCAGCTGCAGGCAGCCGCCATAGCTGCTCACCTTACCGGTGACGACGATCTGATCGCCCACACTCAGCGTGTTAGGGCCATACACGAAGATATAGCCTGTGCCATCGCCCAACAGGAGGCCCATATCATAGGCTGCATAGACGGTACCGGCAGTGGTGGCCTGATCGGCAGCACCGGCCTTGATCACTTCGTCAATGGTCTGCGCCTGCAGCTTAGCGATGGTGTAGGTGGCTGTTGCAACATCGCTCTTGTTGCCGTTCTTTTCGGCCCAAGCGGTGACCACGAACTCGCCCTCAGTGTCAAAAGTGAATGGGGCTGAATAAACAGCCTCTTCGCCGTTGATGGTGTAGTGGATGGTTGCGCCTTCTTCAGCAGAAATGGATATCTGCTGGTTGCCATCGTAATAGGTGCCCGAAGCGGGAGTGATGGTGGGCTTGGCCACGAAGTTGGGGTCGGTAGAGCCCAAGGTGACCTCAACAGATGTCATACGTACCTGAGCTCCAGAAGCCTCAAAGGTCACTTCTGTAGCAGAACCGGTCCAAATGCCATCGTTTCCGTCGATAGTGAGGCCTTCGATAGCCGTAAAGTTTGATGCTGCATTGGTGGACGTGCAGACCATCACAATCTTTTGGATGTTCCCCGCTGTAGATGAGACCTGAAGAGTTTGGCCCTTATAAACACGGAAATTGTCGGTGCGCCCGAATGTGCCGTTGGACACGGCGATGGTTACGCCATCCTTTGTCAGCGAATGTGCGCCGGCTTCAGTGCTGGGATATACATCGGTCCCAGCAGTGAACGTCACAGTGGTTTGTGCCTGTGCCAACCCGCACACGGCCAGCAAGGCAATCAATAAAGAGTAGAAATTCCTCATGTTTTGATTTGGTTTAAGTGAATAATCGCTGCAAAAGTACTTCTCTTTACTTAAACCGCAAAACTTTTGTACAAAAAAATGTGGACAGCATATCCTCACGGATGGCCGTCCACTCAATCAACTAATCTGCATCAATGAAAAAAGATGCCCTTACTAAAAACTATAAAACGAGTATGGAATGTGTAGTATATTCATAGGTTGGGTTCATCAGAAGCCACCTCCGCCGAAGCCGCCTCCGCCGCCGAAGCCGCCGCCTCCGCCGCCGAAGCCGCCACGGCCACCGCCGAAGTTGCCACGGTTGTTATTGCCCTGCTGGCCACGTCCCCACTGAGGCTGGAACACTTTGAGCAACTGCTGGGGGGTGAGTATCTGAGAGAACTCGGCGCAGTATTTCTTCTGCACATCCAGGCGTGCCTGCTGCTGCTGAAGCTGTTGCTCCTGACGGGCAAACACCTCGGCCAACTGGGCCGTGGCCTCCTCGTCGGTGAGTTCTTTCTTGCTGTCGTTGTTATCGGCCTGGTTGCGGGGCTGGTTCTGGCGCAGAGCCTGCAACTCTTCCTGATAACGGGTGTAGATGTCCTTGAACTTGGCCTTCTGGTCGTCGGTCAGCTTCAGGTCCTTCTCCAGGCGCTCTACCTGGCGTGCAATGGCCTCTGCCCTACGGGCTTCATTGTTGTTTTGTGCCTTCGCAACGTTGCCCAGCATCAGGACAGCCATTGCTATTAAAATCAAAGCTCTTTTCATGCTGTTTGTGTATTAACGGTTATTAAACTGACGATTGTATGACACAAGGCCTGCGAATATGTTTAATGCCCAACCGCTTATTTAACTCTTATTAACAACTGGAGGCCAACTCCGGACGTTACCTTACGGTGATATGGAAGCAACTCTGCTTCACTTCGTGCTTGATGTAGCACCTGCCGCTCTCGCGCATGTCACGAAGCACTTCCGAGAGGACATACTTGAGCGAGTCGTTGCGCACGGGGCGGCGCTCGGGCCCATCGGGAGGCGACACGGTGTGGTAGCGATTATAGCTGATATCGAATGTGGTGGCAAACCGATGGCAACTCTGCTCGGAAGCATTGCCATTGCTACGGCGCAGACGCTTCAGGTCGCTCTCCGTGCGCAACACGCTGGTCACGATGATGGTGTGCAGCGGTATGCCCTTGATGGCCAGCGAATCGAGGAAGCGCCTGCCGATATCCTGCAGAAGCAAGCTGGCCTTGGGCACCAGGTAAGGGATACTGCTGTTCATGCGCGGGTCTATCATATAATAAGGAGAGGCACCTATATAGACCAACTCGGACATGCGCAACTCGGCCTCGGCCCGATCCAGCACCGGCGACACGCCATTGGCAACGGCTGCCGGGAACTGCACGTCCTGCACGTCGGGGAAGCAGTTGGCATAGCTCGGCACGGAATAGATACGGTTACGGATGGGAGTGCCATCGGCCTGCCTGAACGAAGGCATGGCAGCCGATGGGGCAAACAAAGGTGCCGGTTCAAAGTGGGCAAGGGTATCGGGCACCTGTGTCTGCCCTGTCGGATCAGATACGCCCGTGGGGACTGTCGCCTGCGCTTCTGGTTCGCCATCCCTGCCGGACACGTCCTCGGCAGGAACAGCGGCAGTTGCCTCAGCAACGATTTCAGAACGGGCCGAACGCTTCTCGTTCACCTCCGGATGGCACATGCGCACCACGAAGAGGACGAGCAGCACACAACCCATCAATCTGAGGAAATATGTCTTTTTCAGCCGTTTCAACGCCTCTTGTTTTTAAAATCGCGCACAAAGATACAAGAAAAAAGCGAATATCGCGTACTTTTACAACAGAAATCACTATTTTTGTCGCCGAAAACGAAATCTTACACTGTCACATATTCCCAAAGGAATGTTTGAAAAGCATATTATCCTGGAAGAAGCCGACCCTGTTCTCTTCTATGGCGTGAACAACGCCAACATGCAAATGCTCAAGGCACTCTACCCTAAGTTGCGCATCGTGGCTCGGGGCAATGTCATCAAAGTGTTGGGCGACGAAGCTGAACTGGCCGTGTTCGAAGAGCATATCAGCAAGTTGGAAGCCCATTGTGTACGCTTCAACGCGCTGAAGGAAGAAGACATTCTGCACATCGTCAAAGGCGAGTCCATGGCTCACGACGTGAACAAGGATGTCATCGTCTATTCCGTCAATGGCAAGCCCATCACCGCCCGCAGCAAGAACCAGCAGCTATTGGTGCGAGCCTTCGAGACCCACGACATGGTATTCGCCATCGGCCCTGCCGGTTCGGGCAAAACCTACACCAGCATCGCACTGGCCGTCAGGGCCATGAAGAACAAGGAGATACGTAAAATCATCCTCTCACGCCCCGCAGTCGAAGCCGGCGAGAAGCTCGGGTTCCTGCCTGGCGACATGAAGGAGAAAATCGACCCCTACCTGCAGCCGCTCTACGATGCGCTGGAGGACATGATTCCGCAAGCCAAGCTGCAGGAGATGATGGAGAAAAATGTCATTCAGATTGCGCCCCTTGCCTTCATGCGCGGTCGTACGCTGAACGATGCCGTGGTCATCCTGGACGAGGCACAGAACACTACGCCCGCACAAATCAAGATGTTCCTCACACGCATGGGCATGAACACAAAGATGATTGTCACGGGCGACGTCACTCAAATCGACTTGCCACGCCAGCAGCGCAGCGGACTGATTGACGCCATGAACATCCTGCACGATGTTGACGACATCGCCGTCATTCATCTGAACCAAGACGACATCGTGCGCCATCGGCTGGTCACTAAGATAGTGAAGGCCTACGAGCACTACGAGAAGAATATTCACCAACAAGAAACAAATACTGACAATGAAAGCATTAACAAAGACTGAGTTCAGCTTCCCCGGACAGAAGAGCGTTTATCACGGCAAAGTCCGCGACGTCTATAACATCAACGACGACCTGATGGTCATGGTGGCTACCGACCGCATTTCTGCCTTCGACGTGGTGCTGCCCAAAGGCATCCCCTTCAAAGGCCAGGTGCTCAACCAGATTGCTGCCACCTTCCTCCATGCCACGTCCGACATCGTGCCCAACTGGCTGCTGGCCACCCCAGACCCCATGGTCAGCGTTGGCCTGAAGGCCGAAGGCTTCCGTGTGGAAATGATTATCCGCGGCTACCTCACCGGTTCTGCCTGGCGCGAGTACAAGAACGGTTGCCGTGAGCTTTGCGGCGTGAAGCTGCCCGATGGCATGCGCGAGAACGAGCGCTTCCCCGAGCCCATCATCACCCCCACCACCAAGGCCGACGAGGGGCACGACGAGAACATCTCCAAGGAAGAGATTATCCGTCAGGGTATTGTCAGTGCCGAGGACTACGAAGTGATGGAACGCTACACCCGTGCCCTCTTCCAGCGCGGCACGGAGATGGCCGCCGAGAAGGGTCTTATCCTGGTCGATACCAAATATGAGTTCGGCAAGCGCGACGGCAAGGTCATTCTGATCGACGAGATTCACACCCCCGACTCCAGCCGCTATTTCTACGCCGATGGCTATGAGGAGAAGTTCGCCGCCGGCGAGCCTCAGCGCCAGCTCTCCAAGGAATTTGTGCGGCAATGGCTCATCGACCACAACTTTATGAACCGCCCTGGCGATGTGATGCCCGAGCTGACCGATGCCTTCGTCGAGAGCATCAGCGACCGTTACATCGAGCTCTACGAGCACATTACAGGTCAGTCCTTCACCAAGGCCGAAAGCGAAGCCGACGTGGCTACACGCATCGAGCAGAACGTATCTGCCTGGCTGGCTGCACGTCAGTAAGGCCTGCCTCGCAGCATTCCGTTCCTGCCATCCGTCACACAACAGCGCTCGGCGCTTCTCGCGCCGAGCCTTCCCTCCCCCTTCCCGTCCCATGCAAACCCCTGTCACCCCATACGCCACCAGCAACGCCCCTAAGCGCGAACAGGTAGAGACGATGTTCAACCGCATCGCCCCCACCTACGACCGCCTCAACCACACCCTTTCCCTGGGCATAGACCGCGGCTGGCGGCGCAAGGCCATCGACAGCCTCAAGCCCTTTGCCCCCCAGAGCATCCTCGATGTGGCCACGGGCACGGGCGATTTCGCCATCCTTGCCGCCCGCCGGCTGCAGCCGCAGCGTCTCGTCGGGGCCGACATCAGCGAAGGCATGATGGCCGTGGGGCGCGAGAAAGTGCATGAAGCCGGTCTGGACAGCATCATTTCATTCCAGTACGAGGACTGCACTGCCCTCTCCTTCGCCACCGGCACCTTCGATGCTGTGACGGTGGCCTACGGCGCCCGCAATTTCGACGACCTTGATGCCGGCCTCAGCGAGATGTGCCGTGTACTCCGGCCTGGCGGGCACCTGCTGTTGGTCGAGCTCACCACCCCACCCCGCTTCCCCATGAAGCAGTTGTTCTGGATCTACTCGCACGTGGTGATGCGTCTCATCGGGCGTGTCATCAGCCATGACAACAGCGCCTATACCTACCTGCCCGAATCCATGGCCGCCTTCCCACAGGCCGAGCAGCTCGCGCCACGGCTCAAAGCCTGCGGATTCAGCCAAGTGCAGTTCAAGCGTTTCACCTTCGGATTATCAACCATGTATTTGGCAACAAAATGAAACAATACGGTCTTCTCGGCTACCCGCTTGGCCACTCCTTCTCCCGCGCGTTCTTTACCGATAAGTTCCAGCGCGAGGGCATCGATGCCGAATACCTGAACTTCGAGCTGCCCGACATCAGCCGCCTGCCCGAAGTGCTGGATACCCACCCGCAGTTGCGGGGGCTGAACGTGACAATCCCCCATAAACAGGCCGTCATTCCATACCTGGACGCCCTCTCCGACGAGGCACGGGCCATCGGGGCCGTCAACACCATCCGCATCACTCACGATGCCGATGGCCACCGCCTGCTCAAAGGCTTCAACTCGGACATCATCGGTTTCACCGACAGCATCCGCCCACTGCTCAAGCCACACCACACGCGGGCTTTGGTGTTGGGCACCGGGGGTGCTTCCAAAGCCATCTGCCGAGGACTGGAACAGTTAGGGCTGGAGTGGTGCTACGTAAGCCGGAGCCCACGCGAAGGGCTCCTCACCTACTCAGATATCACACCGGCCCGCATTGCCGACTACACCGTCATCGTAAACTGTTCGCCCGTGGGCATGCACCCGCACACCGACGAAAGCCCTGCCCTTCCCTATGCTGCCCTCTCGCCCCGTCACCTGCTCTTCGACCTGGTGTACAACCCCGAAACAACCCTCTTTATGCGCCAAGGCCGCCGCTTCGGTGCCACTGTGAAGAACGGGCTGGAGATGCTCCACCTGCAAGCCCTGGCCTCCTGGCGGTTCTGGGAGACTGAAGATTGAATATTGAAGCCACCGCTCATCGCGCCTCACCGCGATGGCCCTCACACACAGACTAAACATGAAGAAATGCCTGCTTTCCCTCCTGGCGCTGCTACTCACCGTTGCCGTTGCAGCCGCCACCTACACGCCCGATAACCTGCCCATACCCTACCTTCAGGACAAAAGGCAGTACGTGTCCAACCCCGATGGAATCCTCTCGCAGACGGCTGTGGACTCGCTCAACCTCTGGCTCGGACAGATGGAGAAGAGCCACGGCGTTCAAACGGTGCTGGCCGTGGTGGAGCATATCGAGGGCGGCGACACCTACGATTTCAGCATGGCACTGGGCCGCAAATACGGCATTGGCCGTAAGGACCAGAACAGCGGCCTCATCATTCTCCTCTCCACCGGCGACCGCGCCTACACCATCCTCACCGGCCGCGGGCTTGAAGGCACCCTGCCCGATGCCATCTGCAAACGCATCGAAAACCGGCAGATGCTGCCTGCGCTGCGCGAAGGCGACTGGGACGATGCCATGCTCCAGACGGTGCGCGCCATCACGGCCTATGTCGATGGCGACGACTCGCTCGTTGGCTCGTCCGATTTCGAGGAGGACGATGCCTACGCCCTCATGGCCTTCTGCCTCTTCATGGCCGTGGCACTGGGCCTCATCGGCCTGGCCGTGTGGTACGACAACCGCCGTAAATCCTACTGCCCCAGCTGCAAGCAGTACAAGATGAAGAAAATCAGCAGCTATGCCACCACCAACCGCAGCTTAGGCATCCGCACTCACCACGACACTTACCGTTGCACACACTGCTACTTCACCAAGGAAATACACTGGGACGAGGACATTCACAGCCACGGAGGCAGCGCCGCCGCAGGCAGTGCCCTTGGCGGCAGTTTCTTCGGCGGGGGCAGCAGCTTCGGCGGAGGCTCCTTCGGTGGAGGCAGCTTCGGCGGCGGCGGTGCCAGCGGACGTTTCTGAACACACGAACAACATGTCAAACCTCATAAACCCAAACAACAATGAAAAAGCCATCTCTTTCCATCATCATTGGCATCATCGTAGTGCTCTGCGGCTTCTACGGATGCAACGCTTACAACGGCCTGGTCAGCCAGGACGAAAACGTGTCGCGTGCCTGGGCCGACGTCGAAACCCAGTACCAGCGCCGCTCCGACCTCATTCCCAACCTGGTCAACACCGTCAAGGGCTATGCCGCCCATGAGAGCCAGACCCTCCGAGCTGTGGTCGAGGCACGCACCAAAGCCACGCAAATCACCGTGGATCCTGCCAACCTCACGCCCGAGAAGCTGGCCGAATACCAAGCCGCACAGGGCGAAGTATCGCAGGCGCTGGGCCGACTGCTGGCCATCACCGAGAACTATCCCGACCTGAAGGCCAACGAGCAGTTCAGCGAGTTGCAGGCACAGCTCGAAGGCACGGAGAACCGCATCGCCGAGTCGCGCCGCCTGTTCAACGAGGCTGCACAGCAGTACAACGTCAGCGTCCGCCGCTTCCCCAACAACCTCTTTGCCAACCTCTTCGGCTTCAGCGTCAAGGGCAACTTCAAGGCCGACGCCGGCGCCGAGAAAGCACCCGAAGTACAGTTCTAAGAGCAGACCCTCCCCCCTGCCCCTCCCTTGTAGGGAGGGGAGTAATTACCAAACAAGATAGATAAGAATTAATATCCTATATGCAACAAAACGACATCAAAACAAACAGGCAAATACATCCTACTCCCCGCCCTACAAGGGAGGGGCAGGGGGGAGGGTCCGCCCGCTACATGGCGCGTGGCGTCTCGGCCGCCAAGGAGGACGTCCACGCAGCCATTAAGAATATCGACAAGGGCATCTTTCCGCAGGCCTTCTGCAAGATTATTCCCGACATACTGGGTGGCGACCCCGACTACTGCAACATCATGCACGCCGACGGCGCCGGCACCAAGTCCAGCCTGGCCTACGCCTACTGGCGCGAGACGGGCGACCTCAGCGTGTGGAAAGGCATCGCACAGGACGCCCTCATCATGAACACCGACGACCTGCTGTGCGTGGGTGCTGTGGATAACATCCTCGTCTCTTCCACCATCGGGCGCAACAAGATGCTCATTCCTGGCGAAGTCATTTCCGCCATCATTAACGGTACCGACGAGTTGCTCACCGAGCTGCGCCAGATGGGCATTGGCATCTATGCCACCGGCGGCGAGACGGCCGACGTGGGCGACCTGGTACGCACCATCATCGTGGACAGCACCGTCACCTGCCGCATGCGCCGCGCCGACGTCATCAACAACGCCAACATCCGCCCCGGCGACGTCATCGTGGGCCTTGCCTCCTTCGGCCAAGCCACCTACGAGCATGAGTACAACGGCGGCATGGGCAGCAACGGCCTCACCAGCGCCCGTCACGACGTGTTCAGCAAGTACCTGGCCGAGAAATACCCCGAGACCTACGACCACGCCGTGCCCGAGGAACTGGTGTACAGCGGCAGCTATAAGCTGACAGATGCGGCCCCCTATAATCCCCCTGTGGGGGATGAACAAAGCGGCAGCGTAACGCCCCCCACCGGGGGGCCACAGGGGGCCTCCGTTGGCCGCCTTGTCCTCTCGCCCACCCGCACCTACGCCCCCGTCGTTAAGGTGCTGCTCGACCAACTGCGCCCCCGCATCCACGGCATGGTGCATTGCACGGGCGGCGCCCAGACCAAGGTGCTGCATTTCGTGGGCGAGAACTGCCGCGTAGTCAAGGACAACATGTTCCCCGTGCCGCCCCTCTTCCGCATCATCGCCGAAGAGAGCGGGGCCGACTGGAGCGAGATGTACAAGGTATTCAACTGTGGCCATCGTCTTGAGGTTTATGTAAGCCCCGAGGATGCCCAGCAGGTCATCGACATCTCCAAGAGCTTCAACATCGATGCTCAGGTCGTGGGCCACATCGAAGAAGGACCGCGCAGCCTCACCATCCGCAGCGAGTTCGGCGAATTCAACTACTGAACTTACGAATAAAGAGGGAGATAAAGGGAAATGCCCGGAGATAAAATTACTACAGCTATGACACACAGGCTCCACCTTGAAGAAGAAGCGGCACGCTGCCTGCTTTGCTTAGATGCGCCCTGCAACAAAGCGTGTTCGCACGGCAAACCCGCACGCGCCATACGCGCCATACGCTTCGGCAATGCGAAACTGGCCGGACGATGGATTGCCGATTGTACCGACGCCGAGCTGTCGGAAGCCGAACAGCGTTGCATCCACTATGACAAGCCTATCCGCATCCGCGAGATAGCGGCTCTTGTCCGGGACACCGCTGCACCGGGCGACCAGCCTGAGGCCGCGACGCAACACACCGCGGCCGAGCTCCCTTCATTGGCCATCGATTTCTGTGGCATCACTTGCCAGAACCCGTTCTTCCTGGCCTCGTCGGCTGTATGCACCAACTACGAGATGGTGGCACGTGCCTTCGATATGGGCTGGGCAGGTGTTTTCTACAAGACCATTTGCATGGACGACATCCGCGAGGTGTCACCACGCTTCGATGCCGTGCAACACGAGGGCACGTCCGACTTCTACGCGTTCCGCAACATGGAACAGCTGAGCGAGAACCCCACTCAGGTGGACTTCGACATACTCCGCCGTCTCAAACAGGACTACCCGTCAAAGATCGTCGTTGCCTCCATCATGGGCGCCACAGAGGAACAATGGATCACTCTGGCTAAAATGGCCGAGGAGGCTGGTGTCGATGCCGTAGAACTGAATTTCTCATGTCCGCAGATGCGGCTGGCCGGGTTGGGCAGCGATGTGGGCCAAAACCCAGAACTCGTCACATTCTACACCGCCTACGTCAAGCGCTCGGTCAAGATTCCCGTCATACCAAAGATGACGCCCAACATCACGCAAATCAACAACCCTGCCATGGGTGCCTTCTTCGCCGGTGCCGATGCCATCTCGGCCATCAACACGATCAAGTCCGTGACGATGAACAGCCGCTCGGCTGTAAGCGAAAAGTACACCATATCCGGCTTGTCCGGACGCGCCGTCAAGCCCATCGCCTTGCGTTACATCCTTGAGATGACGCACAACCCGCTGATCAAGAATGTGGACTTCAGCGGCATCGGAGGTATTGAGACGTGGCACGACGCGTTGGAATTCATACAGCTGGGCTGCCGCAACGTGCAGGTGTGCACGGCTGTCATGCAGTATGGCTATCGCATCATCGACGACCTCACTCTTGGCCTGCAACACTACATGCAGGAACGCGGCGTGAGGCATCTGGCCGACCTTGTGGGCGAAGCCTTACCCCGCTTCACCACGCCCACCGACCTGGACCGTGACACCATCGTCTATCCGAAGATCGACCGCGAACGCTGCATCGGATGCGGCCGCTGCTACACCTCCTGCCAAGACGGCGGCCACGGAGCCATCGCCTTTGACGCCGACACGCGCCAACCGCGCATCATCGGCACACGCTGTGTCGGCTGCCACCTCTGCCGTCTCGTCTGCCCCACCGGTGCGTTGGGCGCCACGAAACGGATTCCGAAGAAATTCAACAGCGAAGGGGACTCGTCGACGAAAGACCGTTGAAGCCTGTCTCTCTTCCACTAACCAGAAGGCTCGTCCTCATCGGCTCCGAAGGAGAAGGAGGAGGCTAAAGCCGAAATGGATGTGTCGAATGAAGGCACGGACAAATACGGCAACTGCCATAAATGCTTGGACGAACTCCAGTCAGCCCCTCCAAAGCCGACAGTATCTGACTCTTCCCTCACCAAGTTATTTCTGTAGCAAGCGTCCCTTCGGGCCTCCTTTTCGTTCGGCCCGAAGGGACGGGATGTATGTCCGTCAGACAAACTGCCGGGGCATGTATCAGTATCCTCTATCATATACTTTTCAAAAAAAGAAATATCACAATATCACTTTTCGCACACAAGCGACTGTGCTCCAAATACATAGCAAGTTGTATTTCGGTGATATTTGAGTGATATTTCGATATAATTGAAGGGGTATTTAAGTGATATTTGCCTACTGCTTACAAGGTATTTGTCTGCCAACCACAGGCACCCTGCTTGGAATGAATGCAGGCAAGCAGGGCTGGGGGTGTCTCATAGGCGAGACACGGGAGTCTCACTAATGAGACAGGGGCGTCTCACTGCTGAGACACGAACGTCTCACTGCTGAGACACAGCCATCTCACCGCTGAGACGCAGGTGCGGCTGTAGTTCCATTGTTTCTGTTGATAAACCAAGTACGCAGATGCGGCGTGGCGGGAACGGACGAAGGGGACGGACATGCTGCTTTTCATACTGCAAATATAATGCTTTTTTGCATAACTTGCAAGAAAAAGTATCACTTTTTGGGCAGAAATATCACAGAAATATCACGGAAATATCACTCCGTACAATGCAGGTTATGAGGGCCGTAGGCGGATTTGTGATATTTGTGATACTTCTTTTTGAAAATTGCATAGTAACACGTAACGGCAACATTTGTGATTATGCTGACGGATGGGGCCACCGAGCATCTGGATGCCCCAACAGGCATGCCACTCTGTTAGCCGCTAACGGATATGCAAACATGGGGCCGCCATACATCTGACTGTCCCAACAAGCACGCCACCCCCGCACCCCTCGGCATAAAACCGCAAGTTTTTGGCTATTTAGTTGGTATTGCCCTATTTTAGCACTACCTTTGCGCCCAAATAACTGAGGAAAAGACATGTCAATAGAAAACAACGAACTGTTAGACAGGCTGGAAGGACTGGTGAGCCGCTACGAGGAAGTGGGCACGCTCATCACCGACCCCGCCGTGATTGCCGACCAGCGACGCTACGTGAAACTGACCAAGGAATACAAGGACCTGGGCGCCATCGTGAAGAAACGCAAGGAATATGTGCAGACGCTGCAGACCATCGGCGACGCCAAGGAGATGATGGCCGAGGACGATCCCGACATCCGCGAGATGGCCCGAGAGGAACTCAACGCCGCGCAGGAACGAATCCCGCAGCTGGAGGAGGACATCAAGCTGCTGCTCATCCCCGCCGACCCCGAGGACGACAAGAATGTGATCATGGAAATACGCGGCGGCACAGGGGGCGACGAAGCGGCCCTCTTCGCCGGCGACCTGTTCCGCATGTACTCGAAGTACTGCGAGACGAAGGGCTGGAAGGTGGCCGTGTCCAGTTTCACCGAAGGGGCGGCCGGCGGCTTCAAGGAAATCATCTTCTCCGTGACGGGCGAGAAGGTGTATGGAACGCTCAAGTATGAGAGCGGCGTACACCGCGTGCAACGGGTGCCGGCCACCGAGACGCAAGGGCGCGTACACACCAGCGCCGCCACTGTGGCTGTGCTGCCCGAAGCCGAGGCTTTCGACGTGGAAATCAATGAGGGTGCCATCAAATGGGACACCTTCAGAAGCCAGGGGGCCGGCGGACAGAACGTGAACAAGGTGGAGAGCGGCGTACGTGCACGATACATGTGGACCAACCCCAACACGGGCGAGACGGAGGAGATCCTGATTGAATGTACGGAGACGCGCGACCAACCCAAGAACAAGGAACGCGCGCTGGCACGCCTGCGCACTTTCATCTACGACAAGGAGCACCAGAAATACATCGACGACATCGCCGCACGGCGCAAGACGATGGTATCGACCGGCGACCGCTCGGCCAAAATCCGCACCTACAACTATCCGCAGGGACGCATCACCGACCACCGCATCGGCTACACCATCTACAACCTGCCCGCTTTCATGGACGGCGACATACAGGAATGCATAGACCGACTCACGGTGGCCGAGAATGCCGAACGGTTGAAGGAATCGGCCTTGTAGCCGTCGTCGCCCTTGTTGCCTCTGCTCCGGCTTCCCCTCCCGCCCCGACGCAACCCGCCCTCCGTCAGCCGCCTATTAACCTCATTTAAGGTTTTTTGCACATTCGGCCCATACTAAACCATGCCGTCAAGCCGTTATATAGACGTATAACGTAGCTAACCGCCCAAACCATCCCCCTGACGACATGAAACTGATTTCCATCCTTTCCGAGGCTGCACGCAACTGTATCCGTCGCTTCCCCGTGCCGGCGGCATTCGCCACCGCTCTGGCCGCCCTGCTCGTCGGCGTGATTATCTCCGAGAAGGACAGCAGCCTGATCATGGCCATAGCCTACTTCTTGTCGGTGGGTTATGTGTTATCTCTTACGCTCACCTTGTGGAGCGAGGAGCAGGGCGTTGTGCCGGAAGAAGCCCCCGTCGGCACGTCGTCGCCTCGCGCCCTCACCACCACCCGGCTGGTCTGGGCCCTGTCCTTCCTCGTCCTGCTGGCCGACTCCGTTTATGTGTACCACAACGGCGCCAACTGGGACATCGCAGTGAGCCTGATGCACGCCTCCGCCATCATGGCCCTCGTGCTTACCGTATTCTTCCTCTCTTTCACCCGCGAACGGGACGACATCCCCGCTTGGAATTTCGCCCTGCGCCTCATCCTGAGCGGCGTGGTATGCTGGCTCGTCGGCATGGTGCTTTGGGGCGGTCTGAGCCTCTTGCTCGTTTCGCTTAACCTGCTGTTTTCCTTCGAAATCGGCGGCAAGTGGTTCCTCGTCGTCGGCACCCTCTTTAGCGGTCTGCTCCCCAGCCTCCTCTTCCTGGGCTGCATCCCCGACGGCCAGCGCAAGCACAACCGTACGCCGCTGTCATCCAATTTCCTCAACGGCGTATTCCGCTTCCTCTTCGTGCCGCTCGAGTTACTGTATATCATCGTGCTGTATGTCTATGCCTTGCAGATTATCGTGCATTGGGAACTGCCCAACGGCATGGTGTCATGGCTTGTCATCGCTTCCATGGTCGGCCTGATTGGCATCGAGTTCGGCCTCTATCCCGCCCGTAAGGCCGAAGGTCGTCGGTTCGACGATGCCATAGCACGCCTTCTGCCGCTGATAATCACCCCGCTACTGCTGCTGATGACAGTCGGCATCGTCCGCCGCTTCTCCGACTACGGCATCACCATCCCCCGTCTCTATCTGGCCACGTTGAACGGCTGGTTCTATGCAGTCTGCATCGGCCTCTTCCTGATGCGCGCCCGTCGCATTCACTGGATTCCCATCACCTTCGCCGCCCTCTTCCTGCTCACGTCTGTGCTGCCGCTCAACTATGCCACCATCACCCGCCGCATACTGCTGCAACAGACGGAACAGGCACTCGTCAAGGCGGGAGCTGCCAACCTGCCCTTGGATGCCGACCGTTATGACGCGGTGATGAAGACCCTGACGCCAGACGAGGCCGGACGCATCAGCGCCAAGCTCAAGTATCTTGAACAGACATTCAGCTCCAAAACAATCGAGCCCCTGGTGACACAAAAGGACAAACCCGTCCGCTTCCGTGATTACATACCGGACGAGAAGGCATCAGGTGCCGATGGAGCCGATGCTCCGAGAACTTACATGGCCGACATGACCCGCACTCACGTCAAAATACCCGAAGGCTACCGTGAACTTTATCCCAATGTGACGGCCAGTATCAACGACATCGACCCCAAAGCAAAGTCGGTTGACGTTCCTTTGACGGCGTATGAGGAGGTCATCGACACGCTAGTGGTCAGCATCGACCAGCTCAAGGCGGCCTACAGGAAGATGGACCGACCGGTGCCAATCCCCACCAAGTCCGGCACCACCTTATTCATGGCCGATCACTTCAACCTCTGGTATTCATCGCAGGGGGGTAAAGCATCCCTTTACATCACAGGCTTCATGTTCAAGTAGCCTTCGTTCCTGATCAAGTTCCCCCTTGTTTCTTCGCCCTTTCCCTCCTGTGGGACAGTCCCTTCCCTCCTGTGGGAAAGCCTCTTCCCGCAAGCGGGACAGGACTTTCCCGCAAGCGGCCCCCCCCCTTACCCCTCGGCATGAAATCAGACGAATCCGGCTGTGAAATGAGACGAGAGAGAAGAAGGGATGAAACAGGTGAGAAAATGAAGCCCCGTAAGTGAAATTTTGGAGTAGGACAAGTGAGAGAATGAACTCAGACACATGTGACGCTGAGCGGCGACGGGCGGAACGATGGGATGAGGCAAGTGTGACATCTTGATGATATTTGGCATGAATAGGGTGGGACTTACGGCCATCAGCTGCGGGGGTATATGAGTAACTCTTTTGTCGGGAAGCCCATTTCGGGGCATTTCTATCACCTGTTATCACCCTGCTATCACCTTTCTATCACCACTTAAACGGCTTGATTTCAGTGCCGTAAACCTCGGGGTGATAGAAATGATAGAATTTTGGGCAAATTTGCTAGAGTAAGTTATGAAAGTTAGGGTGATTAAGGAAGTTTGAGGGCAGTCCGAACGGGCGTTGACCAGCCCCGTGCTCCAGCCATTTGTCTCCCTGTCCACCTCCTTCCGATGCATTTTTGAAGCGTGCCTGAACCGTCAAAACGGACACGTTTGGGCACGTTCGCTGAAGCCCTGAAGAACGTCCAAACCTTCAGTTTGGTATTTTTTTCCTTCTTTTTTTTGCAAAGACTCCTTTTTTTGCTACCTTTGCACTCGATTATAACGTCTCAACGAGTAGAGTTCCTCTAATCTAGCATTCAATTAGCAATCAGAATCGGATATGAAATATGCTTTGGTGACAGGCGGTTCACGTGGCTTGGGAAGGGCAGTATGCCTCCGACTGGCCGCTGAAGGGTTGCCTGTTGTGGTTAATTATCAGTCGAATGCATCTGCTGCCGAAGAAGTGAAGGCCCAGATTGAAGCGATGGGCGGCCAGGCCGAACTGCTGCCTTTCAATGTAGGCGACGAAGACGCCGTAGAGGCTGCCCTGTCGGCATGGCAGGATGCACACCCCGACGACTATATCGCATACCTCGTCAACAACGCCGGCATCCGCCGCGACAATCTCATGTTCATGATGCCCAGTGCGGACTGGCATGCTGTGCTCGCCACCTCGCTCGACGGCTTCTATTATGTCACCAAGCGGTGCCTGCCCAAGATGATGATGCGCAAACATGGCGGACGTATCGTCAACATGGCTTCGCTCAGCGGCTTGAAAGGCATGCCCGGACAGACCAACTACAGTGCGGCCAAGGCGGCCCTCATCGGTGCTACCAAGGCGCTGGCTCAGGAATGTGCTGCCCGCGGTGTGACGGTGAACGCCGTGGCACCGGGTTTCATCGAAACGGACATGACGAAGGACCTGCCCGTGGACGAGCTCAAGAAGCTCGTGCCCATGAACCGCTTCGGAAAGCCCGAGGAAGTGGCCGATCTGGTCGCCTTCCTCGTGTCGGACAAAGCCGCATACATCACAGGCGAAGTCATCAGCATTAACGGCGGGCTGCATACTTAGGGGAGCGTTGAGGATTGACAGACTAAGAACACTTGACAATTGATTATGAGAAGAGTAGTAATAACGGGCATGGGCATTTGGTCCTGCATCGGACAGAATCTCGACGAGGTTACGACATCGTTGCGTCTCGGACGTTCAGGCATAGGCATTGAGGCAGAGCGTATTGGCTACGGCTACCAGAGCTCGCTGACAGGCATCGTGCCTCGCCCCGAACTTAAGAAGTTGCTGCACAGGCGTCTGCGTGCCGGTCTGCCTGAAGAGGGCGAATATGCTTTCATGGCAACACGCGAGGCGTTTGAGAACGCCGGCATCGACGAAGCGTATCTCCTGGCCAACGAGGTGGGTGTCATCTTCGGCAACGACTCGTCGGCCCAGCCCGTCATCGAGAGCGCCAATATCATGGCGGAAAAGCATGACTCGCAGCTGCTGGGGTCCGGCCTCATCTTCCAGTCTATGAACTCGACGGTGAACATGAACCTCTCCACCATCTTCCATCTGCGCGGCGTCAACTTTACCGTCAGTGCCGCTTGCGCCAGCGGAAGCCATAGCATCGGACTTGCCTATATGCTCATCAAACAGGGCCTGCAGGACGTGGTTCTGGCCGGCGGCGCGCAGGAAACGAACTACTATTCCATGGCTTCGTTCGACGCGCTCGGCACCTTTTCGAAGCGGATGGACGAGCCCACAAAGGCCAGCCGTCCGTTTGATACGGGGCGTGACGGGCTCATTCCCAGCGGCGGCGCTGCCGCCCTTGTCCTGGAGGACTATGACCACGCCGTGGCTCGCGGCGCAACCATCCTGGCAGAGGTCTGCGGCTATGGTTTCTCCTCGAACGGCGGCGGTATATCCCAGCCTTCTGACGATGGCAGCATGATTGCCATGCAACGGGCCATGGCCGATGCCGGCGTGACTGCCGACGACATCGACTACGTGAACGCCCACGCCACCTCGACCCCCCAAGGTGATATGTTTGAGGCCATTGCCCTGACACGACTCTTTGAAGGGCGCAAGGCATGGATCAGTTCCACCAAGTCGATGACAGGGCACGAGTGTTGGATGGCCGGAGCCAGCGAAGCCGTTTATTGCATCCTGATGATGCAGAACCGTTTCGTCGCCCCCAACATCAATCTCGAGACCCCCGATGAGCACGCCGCCACCCTCCGTCTGGCCCGCACAACTGTCGAGGACATCGACCTCAATGTCATCCTCTCCAACAGCTTCGGTTTTGGAGGAACCAACTCGGCATTGGTGCTGAAAAAGATTAGCTAAAAATCGTTTGTTATGAAGAAGTATTTTTTGATAACGCTTTGTTTTTTCTTCTATTCTGCCGGTTATGCACAAGTAACCGACGCTTATTACCTTGTTGATTATTCCAATGCGGTTATTTGTGGAATGGACACAGAAGCCTTTTCTGTTATAGAAACGGATTGGGATAAGGACAACCCTGAGATTTCAGGGAATATCTTGCAGGATATGCTTAAAAAAACAGGTGATATTATTCCCTTTAAGAAGGATTCAAAGAATAAGGTGATAGTTATAGTCCGCATTATTACAGATAATGGTAGATTCAATTGTGATGTGGCATTGTATGATGCAAACAATAATGTCCTTTGTAAAGCCGAGAACATACAGTGTTCAAAGGGAGGTACTTGGGGGACGAAATTACATTTGATGAAGGAAGGAGCACACAAAGAAGGCCGTAAATTGGGCTCTGCCCTCAAAAAAGCTTATAAGAATTATATGTCAACTATTAACCCCAAACCAATACAACAATGAAACGAACACTTTTGACCGCTATCATGGCCATCGTGGCCATCGTGGCCTTCGGCAAGGCCAGCGACAAGCAGATGCAGCTGACCAAGGCTGACGGCGTAGCTAATGTCTTTGACGCTTCGAAGACGGCTAACGTGAAGTTTATCTATGCTGACGATTGCGTAGCTTCCTACCAAGGCGTCTCCAAGATGCCCTACAAGGAGTATGTCCGCATGAACGGCGAATGGGAAGAGGAACACACGTACGGCGAGAGCGGTTTCACAGAGGAATGGAACAAGCGCAACAAGAAGGGCATGAAGATTGTAGAGGGCGATGCCGACTTCCAGATTGTCGTTACCATCCACGAGATTAAGGAAATGGCTGCCATGCAGGCATGGTGGGAGATTGTCAAGGCCGACGTGAAGATTGTTGACAGCAGCAATGCCTCTGCCGTTGAGTATAATATTAACGAGTACTATGAGGTGGCCGGTGGCTTCGCTGCCATGAGACTGCGCAATCGTATCAAGGCTACCTTTGAAGGCCTGGCCGAGTCCATGATCCTGTTTGCCAAGAAAGCGAACAAGTAATAAAGTTTAATGTTTAAAGGACGCATTTACAATGACAAGACAAGAAATTGAAGAGAAGGTGAGGAACTTCCTCATTGAAGACCTTGAGATTGAAGAAGAAACCATTTCGCCTGAAGCACGCCTGAAGGAGGACATGGGCATTGACAGCCTGGACTTCGTGGATATCGTGGTCATCGTCGAGAAAAATTTCGGCTTCAAGATCAAGCCCGAGGAGATGGCTGGTGTGGATACCTTTACCAAGTTCTGTGACTATATTGAATCCAAGTTAGGATAAGTGGAAGGCGACAAGGAGTGGATAGGAACGACGTATGGTAACGGATGGATGCACCGGCATCTCATCCTTTTGCTGCGTTATATAGATGTACGTGTGCTCTACGTCTTCAGCTATCTCTTTGTCATTCCCGTCTGCCTGGTGTTGAACGCCAGCAGAAAGACGGCATATCACTACTTTCACAGAATACTTGGAATGGGCAAGTGCCGCTCGGCTTGGCTTACATACGTGAATCATTGTAGGTTTGCCGAGGTGGTCATCGACAAGTTCGCCATGTATGCCGGTCGTCGGTTCAAGGTTGACGTGGATGGCTTGGAACACTTTAATGCTTTAGCCGCCGGCGAAGAGGGCTTCATCCATCTGAGTTCGCACATCGGCAACTATGAGATAGCCGGATACACGCTTTGCTCAGAGAAGAAGACCATCAATCCAGTAGTGTATGCCGGCGAGAAAGCATCCGTGATGGCCAATCGCAACAATATGTTCCTAAAGACCAACATCCGTATGATTCTCATGCGCGCCGACATGGGCCATCTGTTCGAAATAGACCGTGCATTGTCGGAGGGGGAGATAGTCAGTTTCCCGACCGACAGGTCAAATGGCTCGTCCAAGGTCATTGAGCACACTTTTTTAGGCAGAACGGCTTGCTTTCCACAAGGTCCTTTCAGCGTGGCCACCATGCGTGGGCTCAATGTGCTAGCGGTCAATGTCATGAAAGAGCGATGGACAAGCTATCACATCTATGTCACACCGTTGGACTATGACCGCTCCTTGCCCCGGAAACAGCAGATAGCCCAGTTGGCCGATGCATACGTCAACGAACTTGAATTGCGCGTTAAGCAGTATCCCACTCAATGGTATAACTTCTTTGAATTTTGGAAATGATGGATGTCACCGACATTAGCGAAGCCTTTTTGCGCAGTATAGATGTTCATAACATCCTGCCTCAGCAGGAGCCTTTCGTCATGATAGGCGCGCTGACTCATTTTGAGATGAATACTACAACCACCGAAACCGAGATAAAGGCGACGAATATCTTTGTGGATCATGGAAAGTTCTCAGCCTCCGGCGTGATGGAGAACATCGCTCAGACTTGTGCTGCGCGTGAGGGCTTCTATAATAAGTACATCCTGCATAAGGACGTGCAGATGGGCTACATCGGAGCAATCCGCGATTGCCAGATACAGACCCTCCCTCCTGTGGGCGCAACCATCACCACGCGGATCGATATCCTTGAAGAGGTGTTCGGCATGACTTTGGCCCGTGCCATGGTGACCTACATGCAAGGCGATGACAGGGTAGTGGTGGCCACGGCAGAAATGAAGCTGGCCGTCAGGGAGAACGGATGAGGCAGGATGGTCGGAACCCAAGAAAAAGATAACAATTATGTTGACTGTAGAAAAAGCGTTTGACATAAGATTCAGCGAAATAGACATGATGCAGGTGGTGTGGCATGGCACATATCCCGTGTATTTGGAGGATGCCCGTGAAGCTTTCGGCAACAGGTATGGGCTGTCCTATCAGCGCTACATGGTAGAGAGCACGTTCGCACCTATCGTGGAGATGAAACTGAACTACAAACGTCCTTTGAAGTATGGCATGAAGCCAATCGTAAAGATTACCTATCATCCGACAGAGAGCGCGAAGATTGTTTTCGACTACGAGATACGCGACAGCCTGACAGGCGAGGTATGCCTGACGGCTCACACTGTTCAGGTGTTCATGGACAAGCAGTACCAACTGCTTTGGGAGAATCCGCCCTTCTATGAAGCGTGGAAGCAGAAAATGGTTGAACTTTACCCGGAATCAATGGCTGACTAAGATGTATTTCCTTGCTGACAATATCATCTCTCCACTCGGGAACACGACCGAACTGAACTACCAGGCTGTTGCAGCCGGGCGTTCAGCGCTGCGGCATTATCCGGCAGCGGATGCCGCTGTGCCTGGCGCATGTCCTGCCGGAGCCTTCCCTGAGGAAAGCGTCAGCTTGGAGCCTTATGTGGCGGCACGGTTCTCTGCTGGGCAACTTCATGACATCGAGATAAACGGTTTGACGCGCTTTGAAGCCCTTGCTGTACAATCTGCCCGGCAAGCCATTGATCAGGCGGGTATAGATGTGTCGGCGCCGAACGTCGTGTTTATTCTCAGTACGACGAAGGCCAACATTGACAGCCTCCGCACCGGCGAAGAGTCCGACGAGGCTTTCATCCCAAGTGCAGCTGCCGAACATATCGCGAAGTATTTAGGTTTTACGACCAAGCCCTTGGTGGTGTGCAATGCTTGCATCTCAGGTGTGGCAGCCATTATCACAGCAAAACGCCTGCTCGACGCGGGCTTCTTTGACCAAGCTGTTGTTTGCGGTGCCGATGTGCTCGGCCGGTTCTTCCTGTCCGGCTTCCAGTCGCTCAAGGCTCTTTCGCCTGACGAATGCCGGCCTTTTGATATCGAACGCATCGGCCTGAACCTGGGCGAAGCGGCTGCCACAATCGTGTTCTCTACATCACGTTCAAGGTTTAGGGTTGAGGACGGCGCCATCCGCAATGATGCGTTTCATATCAGTTCGCCTTCAAAGAATGGAGAAGGGGCTTACCTCGCCCTGCAGGCAATCCATGAAGCGACATTCCATGACGATCTGAGCTTCATCAATGCCCATGGTACAGCCACCATGTTCAACGATCAAATGGAAGCTGTTGCCATATCGCGTGCCGGATTGAGCGATGTTCCAGTGAATGGTTTGAAGGGCTTTTTCGGGCACACAATGGGTGCTGCAGGCATCCTGGAGACCATCATGTCGAAAGAGGCTCTCCTCCACGGCCAGATACTGGCTACCCGTGGCTTCGAGGAGACGGGAACATCGGTCACCTTGAACTTGGCAAATGTCAACAGGGCTGCTTCAAAGAAACGCTTCATTAAGATGATCTCAGGCTTCGGAGGCGGCAATGCAGCGGTCCTCGTCCACAGCGAAAACAGGGATTGCATTTCCTCTGCCAAGATTGACCATAACGAATGTGCCATCAACACGCATCACCATATCATCTTAGATAGCCGTTCGGTAAAACTCGACCAGGAACCGATTGCTTGCCATGAATGTGGGCGTAACCTTTTGGTAGAGCTCTATAAAAAGTATATCAGCGACTATCCCAAGTTCTATAAGATGGATCCCCTGTGCCGTCTCGGCCTTGTCGCTTCGGACCTGCTGCTTCAAGCAGTGTCAGACATACCCCAGGCAGTCATCCTATTCAACCACTCATCGTCCTCACAGGCTGACCGAAGTTTCTGGGCCACGGTTAGCGACCCCGACGAGTCGTTCCCCAGTCCCGCTCATTTCGTCTATACACTCCCCAATATCGTCACGGGCGAGATTGCCATGCGTCACGGCATTCATGGCGAAACATCTTTCTACATACTGCCAGACCGCGACGAAGGTTTCATCAACAAGATTGTCAATTCCATCTGCAGGGAAAAGGACTTTGTGAATGCCCTCGTAGGTTGGATTGACTATCCTGACGACGAACACTATCTTGCCGACCTGCGTTTTATACGCAAGGCGTAATCAATAGTAAACAGAAACATAATCAATACATTAAAGCAATGGAAGAATTAATCAAGGAAATTAAGAAAAACATTATTGAAGTACTCAATCTTGAAGACCTGACGCCCGAAGACATCGAGAACGATGCTCCTTTGTTCGGCGAGGGCCTCGGCCTTGACAGCATCGATGCGCTGGAACTCATTGTCATGATGGAAAAGGAGTATGGCATCAAGCTCAAGAATCCTGCTGAAGGCAAGGAAATCTTCAAGAGTATCAATGTGATGGCACAGTATATCAGCGACCATCGCACTAAATAAATCGTGTAGTCACTAACGTCAAATTGTACTTTACATGGGAGAACCAATCCTGGTTACAGGAATGGGCATCGTGTCGGCCATAGGCCTCGACTGTGCCGAAACGCTTCAATCGCTCCAAGCTGGCAAGACCGGTATCGGAGCACTGCGCTATCTTAAGACCATACATCAAGAGTTTCCCGTTGGAGAGGTTCAGCTATCTACAGATGAGATGGCCCGGCGTTTGAACATCCCAGACGGTCAACCCAGGACGAGGACCTCCTTGATGGGCATGATGGCGCTCGACCAGGCTTTGCGACACGCTCAGCTCTCAGATGCCGACAGGAGCAAGGCTATTTTCGTTTCCGGCACGACAGTCGGAGGCATGGACATGAGCGAACAGTTCTACATGGACTTCCTCCACAACGACCTCCACAACGATTATATCTCACAACACGATTGCGGCGCCTGCACCGAGAGTATAGCCGACCACTTTGGCCCCTTTGCCTCCGTCTCCACCCTGTCCACGGCCTGTTCTTCTGCCGCCAATGCCATCATCAATGGTGCCAATGCCATCCGCGAAGGCTCCTGTGAGATTGCTGTGGTAGGTGGTAGTGAGTGTTTGACCAAGATACATCTCAATGGCTTCAACTCACTTATGATTCTCGACCAAGAGCAGTGCCGCCCGTTCGATGAGACGCGTGCTGGTCTGAATCTGGGTGAGGGTGCAGCCTTCTTGGTGATTGAGAGTGAGGCATCTGCCTTGCGCCGTGGCGTATCTCCCATCGCAGTCCTCGAAGGCTATGGCAACGCGTGCGATGCCTATCATCAGACAGCATCATCTCCCGATGGAGAAGGAGCATTTCTCTCAATGAAACAGGCTTTGGCTGATGCAGGATTGACACCCGCAGATATTGACTATGTGAATGCCCACGGCACAGGGACGCTCAACAACGATGTAAGTGAGAGCCAGGCTATGTTCCGTCTGTTCGGTCCGAAAGTTCCCCCTGTCAGCAGTACGAAATCATTTACTGGTCACACCACCAGCGCTTCGGGCAGTATCGAAGCCGTCATCTGCATCCTGGCACTTCAAGAGCAGTTCCTACCATTAAATCTCGGATGGAAGCATCAAATGCCCGATGGTATCACTCCCGTCACAGACCTGCATCCTTCACGTCCTCTGAAGCACGTCCTGTGCAACAGTTTCGGTTTCGGCGGAAACGACAGCTCGTTGGTCTTTGGTCTGACAACTGAACAATCCGTTGCAGGAGGTTCTTCGTCGTTGGCTACAACCAAGTCACCTGTTTCAAAACCCCTCTTCATCACCTCAGCCGCTCAAATATCAATCCAGCGAGGTCTCAGCGAGGAGTGGATGGACTCCCCAATCCTCTATGATGAACCATATGTCCGTTCCCTCGATATCGATTATAAGCAGTGGTTGTCTCCAGCAGAGTCGCGTCGAATGGGAAAACTGTTGAAGCGTGCATTGGTCACGTCGCTTTCGGCTATGCAGCAGAGTGGAGTTGAGCACCCAGATGCTGTTATTACCGGCACCGGACTCGGTTGCATGGAAAACACGGAAATTATGCTGATGCATCTTTGGGCAGAAGGTGAGCAGAACTGCAAGCCTACACCTTTCATGCAATCTACGCACAACACCATCAGTTCGCTTGTGAGCATACACACGCACAGTCATGGTTATAATGCGACTTATGCCCACAAGGGAGCTTCGTTTGACTGTGCTCTCGAAGATGCATGGTTACAGATGCAGCTTGGTCGAATAAATGTCGTCCTTGTCGGTGGACAGGATGAGATGACTCCCAATTACTTTGGCATGCTCTGCAAAACCGGTGCCCTTGGCAATCCCTCTCAAATTGCAGGTGAAACAGCCGTCAGCTTGATGTTGAGTGCCGATTCTACACCCGACGCTATGTGCAAACTGACCTACTTCAAGCGTTGCTATTGCCCCACACCAGACGTATTGTCGCACATAGCAGCAGAGATTGGTGATGTGGATGCCGTGATGACCAGCGTGTCGGGCTCTACGGCCTTGTCATCGGAATCGCTTCTGGAAGCATCGCGACTCTTCCCCGATACCCCATTGATGCAGTTCAAGAACATCTTTGGCGAGAGCTTTACGGCCTATGGCTTAGGGGTTTATGCCACAGCTAACATCCTTCAGAAGCAACGGTACCCCGAGACTATGTTAATCCCCGGTTTCAGGCATCCATCTGAATGCAGGCGCATATTAGTGCTCAACCAAGTTGATGGCAAGGACTACACCTTCACACTTTTAGAATCATTATAGCGTATGTGGCAGCTACTACTTTTAGCCGTTTTGCAAAGCGTATTGCTCTGTTCGGGACAGGTCTTTTTGAAATTTGCCCTCAACGCGATGGGCAAGCCGGAATGGACTTGGAGTTTTGTGACTGCCCAGCTTACCAACTGGTGGTTCTTAGCCACCGGAGTGTCACTCATCTCGTGCTCCATCCTATGGATGTATATCCTCAAGAAATATCCGTTCAGCATGGCTTATCCCCTTGCCAGCATGAGTTATGTCTTTGGTATGTTGGCTGCCATCTTCATCTTCCACGAAGAAGTGCCTCCTACACGTTGGTTGGGGGTTGTGCTCATCATGGGAGGTTGCTATTTCATCGCTAAATAGGACATAAATATGAGAAAACTTCTGGCTTATATATTTCTCTGGTTGCCTGCAACACTGACTTTCACACTGGCTCAGAATGCGGTGTCAAAGAGTGAGCAAGAACGCATTATCAACGAGATAAACACTTCGGCTCAGTCCATCCGTACATTACAGTGTAAGTTTGAGCAGACAAAAGAGTTGAGCATCATGGACGACAAAATGGTGTCCAAAGGCACCATGGCATTCGCCCGTCCCGGCAAGCTTTCTTGGCACTACACGTCGCCCTACGATTACAACTTCATCATTGCCGATGACAAAGTGCACATAAGCAAGGGTAAGAGCCGCAACAGCATCGACCTGAAGAGCAGTCAGACTTTTCAAAGCATTGCCAAGATGATTGCTGGCAGTATCACAGGTAAGTGTCTGACGCAGGCACAGGATTTCGATGTCAAGATACTCGCCAACGAGCATGTGTATGTGGCACATCTCACGCCCAAGGACAAGCACTTGAAGAAGATGTTTACAACTATACGGCTTACGTTTAACCGGGCGAGCCGCACGATGGACAGCGTCGAGATGACAGAAGCCAATGGCGATGCCACATCGATCGTATTCAAAGACGTAAAACAAAACCAGCCTCTCGGTGCGAATGTATTTAATCTGGATTAGTCTCTTGCTGCTTTTGACTGTCTTTCCGGCCAGTGCACAAAACAGCTATCCTCTTCTGCTTTCAGGAGGGGACCGGGCTTCATGGAATTTCACATTGGAACGAGGTTCGATGATGATTACAGGCATCTGTCTGGCACGTCGGACCGAGGATGGTGTCAAGGGAGCTGTCGTCAACGAGTTTGGCGTTCATTTCTTTGATTTTGTATGTCGCAACAATAAAGTCAAAGTCAGCAATGTATTCCCGCACATGAACAAGTGGTATATCCGGCGCGTGCTCCGTAACGATTTGCGTTTGCTGACAGCCAACTCGGCACTTAAGCCCGGTCGCCGTCTGCTCACAGCCAGCCAACCGGATTCACTTTCGCTGCACAACAAAAAATATGGTATCACCTATCGTTTCGAACGCTTGCAATAATCTCAATAGTCATGGTACTACTCAATGATTTTTTCCACATCATCTCTTCAACCCAAGATGAAACAACAGGAGTATATCGGATTGCGTTGAATCCCGAGCATTTCATCTTTCAGGCTCATTTTCCCGGCAACCCTATAACCCCCGGCGTATGCCAGTTGGGCATTGTTGAGGAACTGATGTCGAAGCAGGCTGGTACACGGCTCCGCCTTGCCCACATAGGTAATATCAAATACATGAATATCATTTCTCCTGCCGATACGACTGAACTCGAAGTCCGCCTGTCACGCATACAGCAAACGGATCAGGGTTATAGTCTTCAAGCAGTGATGGCCAATGACGGTCAGACTTTCACCAAGATGTCCATCCAATTAGTTCATAACGCTTCATAATCATATACTCCACCCGTTACTCTCCATTAAATAGCGCAATGTTCCGTCCCCTCATCCTCATTCCTACCTATAACAATGCCACTACGATATGTGACATCGTCTGTCGTGCGTCCGTCGTATGCCCAGATGTACTGGTGGTCAACGATGGCAGTACTGATGATACGCTAGAGCGTTTACAGAATGTAGAAAAAGATGTTGATTTCGAGTTGCTAAGCTATCAGACCAACCGTGGCAAGGGAGGGGCACTAAAAGCAGGATTCAAGAGAGCCAAGAACTTGGGCTTTACGCATGTCCTCACCCTGGATGCCGACGGACAGCACTATCCCGAGGATGCCCCTCTGCTTCTCAGCGCAGGAAAGGATAACCCCGAAACCATCATAGTCGGCAGCCGCACTTTTGGCGACAGGAATATGCCGGGGGGCAATCGCTTCGCCAATAAGTTCAGCAACTTTTGGTTCACGGTGCAGACGCTGCAGCGCATTCCTGATACCCAAACAGGTTTTCGCCTATACCCCTTGAAAAACATTGGCGGATTACGTGTACTCACCTCCCGCTACGAAGCCGAACTTGAGCTTCTCGTGTTCAGCTCATGGCGCGGTACAAAGATTATGTCCGTCCCTGTCCGTGTCTATTATCCGCCAGTAGAAGAGCGCATAAGTCATTTTCATCCCACCAAGGACTTCCTGCGCATTACCCTTCTCAACACCATACTCTGTCTTCTTGCCATAATCTATGGAGCGCCGCGAATGTTAATCAACAAATTGATGAATTTCTAACCCTTCACAGGTATAAAATCCCACCTATGAATCCATTTATCCGATCATACAGCTATCTCTCACGCCGACGCTGGCTGGCCTGGACTCTCTGGCTGGTCGTCGTGGCTGTTTCTGTGCTGTCATCCTCACGGATTCGCCTGAAAGAAGATATTGGAGATTTCCTCTCTTCAGACTCCATGAGTACCCGCTACATGGAGGTTTTCCAGCAAGTAGGTGGACAGAATAGGATCGTGGTAGTTACATCTGCCGATGATGTGCCTAGTGAAGACCGCACAGACTCAATCAAGTCGGCGATGGCTGATTTCGGAACAATACTACAGGCCATTGACACAGCTGACACCGGTGTGGGCGGCGGTTTTCCCGCAAAACCCTCCCCCCATCTTGTGCAGCAGATCGTCATGGAGGTTGACGAGGATGCCATTGCCAATATGCTCTCCTTCGTGGCAGACAATGCACCACTCTTCATGACCGAGGCGGACATAGCCAGGGCGGACAGTCTGCTTAGCTCTCCCGGTTACATTCATGAGGCCCTCCAGCAGGATCAACAGCTCCTTTTACTGCCGACGAGCAGCCTTACCGATATTACCGTACGCAAAGACCCGCTTCATATTTTTGCTCCGGTGATGGCGAGGTTGCAGGCATTACGTGACAACGATGGCTATGAGGTTGAAGAAGGTTACATTTTCACCAACGACCATCAAGCTGGCATCGGATTCATCGTAAGTCCATTTGGCTCTAGCGAAAGTGGCAAGAACCGAGAATTGAATGCACTCTTGGACGCAGCCGCAAAGCGGATTGTTCAGAAGCACCCTTCAGTTCATGTCACGGCCATCGGTGCTCCGCTCATAGCCGTTACTAATGCCGACCGCATCAAGACTGACGGTCTCATTGCAGGATTGCTCAGCATCTTCTTGATAGCGCTTGTGCTTTGGTATGTGTTCCGACGTGTGAGCGACATCCTGTGGATGGTAGTTTCCATACTCACAGGCTATGCCATAGCCATAGGTGTAATGAGTATTTACCATCATGAACTTTCAGTCATAGTACTGGGTACTGCATGTGTTCTGATTGGTATTGCAGCCAACTATCCTCTTCACTATCTTGACCACCGACGCCATGAGCCCGATGAACGCAGGGTTCTTGCCGATATAGTGCCGCCGTTGCTCACAGGTAACATTACCACTGTCAGTGCCTTCGCCTGTTTAGCATGGATGGATTCTGAGGCGATGCGTGATCTCGGCATCCTCGGTGCTTTGGTGCTTGTGGGCACTATCCTTTTCGTCCTCACCATCTTGCCTGTCCTTGTGTCGAAACCACGGACGAAAGCGTCCACTGGTTCTGGTCGTGAGCCAGTTTGTGTTCCCGTTGGATCTTCCGTCAACGCTTCGCAAGGGAGCGATAGGTGCGCTATGCCTCCTGTTGCGTTTTGGCGGCAACGCCTGTCAGGCATAAGTCATTCTCTTTGGTTCTTTTTGGTGATGTTAACCATCACTTGCGTCCTCGGTTATTTCAGCCTTCAAACCACTTTCGATACCAACTTGCAGCATATCAACTATATGACTGCAGAGCAACGCCAGCACCTTGCGCTTCTGAATGTCGGTTTGGAGACAACGACAGGGACTGAGCTGTTGGCCGTTGCTGAGGCGTCAACCGCCGAAGCAGCTCTCCAAAGAGGTGAGACAATGGCAGACAGTCTTCAAGCTGCAGGAATGAACGTACGCGGTATCACTGGTGTTATTCCTTCACAGCGACAGCAGGCAGAGGCCATTCAACGCTGGAATGCTTTCGTTGACAGGCACAAGCTTCTTTTCACTACGTATCTGCCGGACGAAGGCCGTTCCATGGGCTTCTCGGCGCGTGCTTTTGAGCCATTCATGTCAACCTTGGCGAAGTCCTTCGAGCCACAGGACGTTAATTTCTTCCAACCTATTAGTGCTGTGGTGGGGGCGCCGTTCCTTCTTACTGACGATACGGCCGGTAAGTGTCGTGTTGTCAATTATGTCCGACCTTCTCATCCCTTGACTGAGGTTGAGAAACTGGCATGGCGACAACGATTCACAGACCTCGGCTTCATGTTTGATGGCAGCGATGTGCAATCGTCTTTAGCCACAACGCTCTCTGACGATTTCAACTATATCGGCCTCGTTTGTGGGTTCGTAGTATTCTTCTTTCTCTGGTTGTCAATGGCGAGCTTGGAACTGAGTTTGATGTCCTTCCTGCCTTTGGCCGTGGGCTGGCTATGGATTCTTGGGATCATGCAGCTGCTCGGCATCCATTTCAACATTGTCAATATCATCCTTGCCACATTTATCTTTGGTCAAGGTGATGACTACACCATTTTCATCACTGAAGGCCTTGTCTATGAACACACCTATGGACGCCCCGTCCTGAAGAGTTATAAAAACAGCGTCGCTCTGTCTGCATTGCTCATGTTCATTGGCATCGGGTCGCTCATCCTTGCCCGGCATCCTGCTATGCACTCGTTGGGGGAGGTCGTCATCATAGGGATGTTTACCGTGGTGCTGATGGCTTTCTACTTGCCTCCTCTCGTATTCCGTTGGATTACTACTGAGGGTGGCACCCCCCGTGAGGTACCTCTTACCTTGGAGCGTATTGTCTTCACGGTCTTTGCATCAGTGTTTTATCTCGTTGTGGCAAGTGCCTATCAGATTTTTGCCTTCCTTTGGAGTCACATCGGCACTTACACCGAGCGCAAGAAACTGTTTTTTCACCGTACGCTATGCCGTATATCGCGGTTCTGTATCGAACACGTCCCTGGCACCACGTGGAGCGTCAGCAATCCCTATGACGAGAAGCTTGAACGGCCGGCCATCATCGTGTGCAACCACCAGTCGCAGCTAGACCTGATGGCCGTGCTGAGCATAGCACCCAAAGTAGTCATTTTAACTAAGGAATGGGTGTGGAAGAACCCGCTCTACAGCCTCATTCTCCGTGCCGCAGAGTTCTATCCCGTCAGCGAAGGCGTTGACAACATCCACGACAGGGTGGCAGATTTGTTGAGCCGTGGCTATAGTGTCATCACCTTTCCTGAAGGCACGCGTTCCAAGGACCGTAACATTCATCGGTTCCATCAGGGGGCATTCCACATGGCCAAGGTTCACCATGTAGACATACTGCCCATTGTCCTCACGGGTTTAGGCCATGTCCTTCCCAAGGACGAATTGGCTTTCCGTCGTGGGAAGATGCACATGGAAATTGGCAAACGCATCAGTCCTGACCAATTTGCTGAGAAGGATGCACGTGCCCTGACACATGAGTTCCATCGCTTCTTCGTCAGTCGCTACGCCGCATTGCGCCGTGAGCAGGAGAAAACCGAAGCCGTTCTGCCATACGTCCGCTACCAATATCTGTATAAAGAGGTGGGCGTGAAACGCGAGGCTCTACGGCGTCTCAGGGAGATTCAGATTCAAGCCGGCGAGATAGACAAATGGCACGAGGGCGATGAGTGCGTTATTCCCAATTGTGGTCAGGGAGAGTTTGCTTTCGTCTTTGCGCTGGTACATCCCGATGTTCAGGTGTTGGCAACAGACCCACATCCCGACAAGATAGCTGTTGCACGTAACGTCAATATTCATTTGCCAAATCTTCGTTTCCAAATAGCATGAAGAAGTGTATTATCATAGGTAGCGGTCTTGGAGGCCTTTCCACAGGCGTCGTTCTCGCCCGGGAAGGCTTTGATGTCACCATCCTCGAGCAGGAGGCTCAGATAGGCGGTTGTCTGCAGTGCTTTGAGCGCCGCGGCGTGAAATTCGAGACAGGGATGCACTTCATAGGCAGTGCCCGGCCTGGGCAGACACTTTATCGTTTACTGCGTTTTTTGGAGATCGACGGAGATATTCGGCTCCAGGAGTTGGACCGGGATGCTTACGATATCGTCCGTTTGGGCAATGATGAATTCCGCTTCCCCAACGGTAAAGAGGCATTCATCACTAAGATGACGGACTATTTCCCAAAAGAGGCGGAAGGCATTCGCCGGTATGTGGAATGTGTGGAGCGTGTCGCACAAGCCTCCAGCCTCCATACCCTCGATACTAATAATGCCGATAACGCCATCAGCACAGAGTACCAGTTGCGCAGCATCAACGAAGTTATTGACGGACTCATCGCCGATCATACATTGCGCGATGTGCTTGTCGGTAATCTGCCGCTCTATGCTGCCCGCAAAGATAAAACACCGTTCTCAACTCACGCCTTCATAGCCGATTTCTATAATCAGAGCAGCTTCCGCGTGGTGGGAGGCAGTGACAATATCGGAAAGGCGTTACAACGTAAACTGGAACATTATGGCGGGCAGGTGCTGACGCACTGTAAGGTTGTCAAGATTCTTTCCAACGATGCTAGCGTAGTTGGCGTATCTACTGCCGACGGCAATAGCTACGAGGCAGATATCGTCATCAGCGCCATTCATCCAGTCCCTACGCTTGCCATGACTGACAGTACGCTCATCCGCTCAGCGTTCCGTAAGCGTATGGCCTCCTTGCCCAATACTATAGGCATTTTCTCCGTATACCTCGATTTCAAGGAGGATGCCATGCCCTACATGAACAGCAACTATTATGCTTACCGTCAAGGCGTGTCGCCCTGGGCTTGTGAAGATTACACGTTCGGCGACTGGCCTCGTGGTTATCTATACATGCACTTCTGCCATGAGCCCAACCCTTGTTATGCCCGTGCAGGTGTCATTCTCAGTTATATGCGTTTCGAAGAGATGTCCCCATGGCTCACCACTTCTGTCGGACATCGGGGTGAGTCGTACGAGGCCTTCAAACGCGAACGGGCAGAGCGCCTTATCGACAGCGTCGAGCGGACGTTTCCCAATATACGGCAATGTATCAGGCATTACCATACATCCACACCACTTACTTACCTCAATTATACGGGAACTCCGGAAGGCAGTGCCTATGGCATAGCGCGCGACATCAGTCTCGGTGTGTCATCGCATGTGCCTCAGCGCACCAAGTTGCCAGGCCTTTTCTTGACAGGGCAGAACATCAACTCTCATGGTATTCTCGGCGTTCTGGTGGGTACCGTTGTCACCTGTTCCGACATCCTCGGCACAGAATATCTTTACCAAAACATCATCAAAGCTAATCAATGAAAAGCGCATTAATCATAGGCGGCGGCTTCGGAGGCTTGGTTACAGGTGCCCTGTTGGCACGTGAAGGCTTCCGCGTACGTGTGCTCGAGAAAAATCCTAACATAGGCGGCGGACTACAAAGCTTCACTCGCCAAGGTATGTATTATGAGACAGGGATGCACATCCTTGGAGGTTTTTCTGAGGGTGGATCCGTCCGGCGCATCTTTGAGTATCTGGGTATCATGGACCAGCTGCGTATAGAACGTTGCGACATGGACTGCATGGACGAAGTCACCTATCTCTCCACAGGTGAGAATTACCGTCTGCCACAAGGTCGAGTGGCCTTCACGGAGGCACTCTGCCGCTATTTCCCCGCCGAGAGCGACAACATACGCAGGTATCTGCAAGCCTGCTATGACCTCACCGAGGAAGTGGATCTCTTCTATCTGCGTCCTACAGCCAACGTTTTTACTGTCCACAGCGATCGGTTTATGCAACCGGCTGATGAGTTTATTGCTGATTTCATCACCGATTATCGGTTGCGTGACTTGTTGGCTTATATGAATCCTATGTATGGCGGTGTGCCAGGACATACCCCCGCATATATCCATGCGCTTATCAATGTGCTTTATATTAGCGGGCAATATCATTTCCGGGGTCGCAGCCAACATATGGCAGAGTTGCTGCTCAGCGTCATCTATGAGCATGGTGGAGAGGTGCTGACCAACCAGGCCGTAAGCTCCATCAATGTCGTTGACAAACAGGTGGAGAGCGTCCAGACCACTTCGGGCTCGGTGTTCCGTGCCGACTACTATATTTCTACTATTCATATCAAAACCCTCTTGCCACTTCTCGCTGAGGGTGCTTTGCCTCGTGGTTATGTCAGTCGTCTTACCGAAGCGCCTGTAACCTATTCGGCATTCATCCTCTATCTTGCGTTCAAGCCGGAGAGCTTCCCCTATATAAACCATACAGGCTATATCCAGGATGATTACGGACAGATATGGAGCCACGATGAATATGATCCTGCTACCTGGCCACGAGGTATCATGTACCTCACCCCTCCTACCGAAAGCCAGGGGCCATGGGCTGTGCGCATGACCATCAATTGCATTATGAACTACGAACAAGTGCGACGCTGGGAAAATAGCACAGTTGGTCATAGGGGGGCAGATTACGAAGCATGGAAGCGTGAACAGGCAGAACGCATAATCGACAAACTCGAACGTGTTTTTCCCAATATCCGCAAGTGCATCAAGAGCTACACCACAGCATCCCCATTAACCATTCGTGACTACTACGGCTCTCCAGAAGGAGCTCTTTACGGCTATAGCAAGGACGGATTGGATCCGGCACGCACCCTGATTTCACCTGTTACTCGGATTCGTAACCTCCTGCTGTCCGGCCAATGTGTTAATCTGCATGGCATTTGCGGGGTCCCCCTCACGGCTATCAACACCATAGAGTGCATACTTGGGTTGAATACCGTTGTCAAAAGGATCAATGATTATTGTAACAGCAAACTTTAGGAAACGTATTATAAACCTCTCATACACTTTATTATGGACACTATTAAAATGAAACTGATCTACCCGAAGTGGCAGAAACTGCGCGGGCAGACGACTTTCAATCTTCCGCCTCATGGCCCCGTGGCTTTTGCCGCCACATTGCCTGAGTACGTTGACGTATCTTTTACCGACGAGAACGTCGAAGAAATCAACTTCGATGAGCCTTGCGATATTGTAGCACTCTCCATGATGCTTTCCACCCAGGTCAAGCGCGGCTGGGCCATTGCTGAGGAATATCACAAGCGGGGCAAACTTGTTATGGCTGGAGGTATCTCGTCAATGCTTCACGCCGAGGACATGGTCAAGCATGTCGATTGTCTTTTCCTCGGCGAGAGCGAAGGACGCATGGAACAAGTGATGCAAGATTTCATGCGTGGCGAGCTCAAGAAGGTATATAATTATATGGGTCAGATGCCGCCCATTGAGGATGTCGGTCCGTGCCGTCGCGACCTCTACAAGCGCGAGCTCTACAATCACAAAGGTGTGCCCATGGTCGACCTGTTCCATGCCAGCCGCGGGTGTCGCTTCAGCTGCTACCCCTGTGCCGTCAGCTATCTTGGTGGCCGCAAGTTCCGTCCACGTCCCATTGATAAGGTCGTCCAGGATATGGCCGGCATTGACAACAATCGCCTTTTCATCGTTGACAACTCACTTGCCCAGAACAAGGAATGGGAACGTGAGCTCTTCAAGGCCATCGCGCCACTCAAGAAGAAATGGATCAGCCATACCATCGAGGACGACCCAGAGATACTCGATCTTGCAGCAAAGGCGGGCGCATGGTATGTCTATCAGGCCGTTTTCGACACCAGCGATTATATAAAAGAACGTATAAAACGTTACCACGATTACGGTATCGGCGTTGAAGGCACCATCCTGCTGGGCCTTGACAACCAGACGGAAGACGACATCAAACGCCTCATCGATTTCCTCGGAGAGATAGACCTCGACCTCGCAGAGTTCACCGTCATGACACCCTTCCCACACACCAAAGGCTATGACGACCTCTTGAGGCAGGGGCGTATCTTCGACTTCGACTGGGATCATTACAATGCCGGGCAGGTCGTTTTCCAACCCAAACACATGTCTCCAGAACGCCTTCAGGAACTCTATGACTATGCCTGGGCCAGTTTCTACAAGGACGAGTCACAGGAAGCCAAAATGTTCAACCTCTTCTGCCAAGTCGTCCTGCGCGAAATGAACGAAGGCACTTATCGCCCTCGCGACCGTCGTCTCATGAACCGGAGCTTTGGAAAGGCAGTGGATCGTTCTAAGCGCAATGTCAATGTTTAAAATCCCGTTTCATTTCTCATCTTAACTTTTCTTCTTTCATGAAAGTCCCCAAAGAATACTACGACGAGATATTCGAGTTCCGCGGACAGTGGGATATGCCCTCTGCCTGCGGCTTGAAGATACGCACCATAGGAGGTCAGACTTACGTCATCGTCACTGAGATGTACCAGGAGAACCCTGGAACCAGCGTTACCTATGCTGGCCGAAGTCTCGCAGAACAGATATGCGAAGCCAAAGGGCTCAACCTTTCTGACATCATTTACCTTGAATGTACTCCTAACACCAATTCAAAACTCTCTTTCTACGACGAAGAGTACTTCCGTGTTGACTTCAGTGGTGAACGACCCGCTTACACACAGCTGCCTACAGAAGAAGTACATCGCGTCCTTAGTCTCCAAGAATGAATTTGACACGTCGTGCCCTCCTCAGCTTATGCTTGACTGCCCTTGCCTTCGTGGCTCAAGGGCAAAGTCCTGTTATACGCTTGTGGGAGAACACTCCTGTGCGTGCCAATGATGTCACCCTCGTACCCTATCTGCCTGTTCAGCTGCCTGATTCCTGTTTCCAGTTTTCACCCCCTCCCCCTGCAGTCATTGTCTGTCCTGGCGGCAGTTATAGCTGGCATGATTACGCAACAGAGGGAATCCGTGTTGCACAGTGGCTGCAGCGCGAGGGCATAGCCGCCTTCGTTTTGAAGTACCGTGTCCAAGGCATAGGTGCCTATGTGTTCCATACACGTCTTATCTCGCGCGGTCGTCAGTTTCCTGATGCACTTTGCGACATTCAGCGCGCCATTCAGTATATCCGCGAACACGCCGCTGCTTTTGGCATCAATCCCTCTTGCGTTGGCGTCATGGGCTTCTCCGCCGGCGGTCATCTCAGCATGAGTGCTGCCTCCTATTCCTCAACAGACTTCCTTGCTCCCCTCGGGATCAGCCACAGCGTCAGCTTGCGCCCGGATTTTGTAGCACCCATTTATCCCGTTGTGACCATGCATGAGCCTTATGCGCATAAACGCAGCCGTAAGGCGCTTCTCGGAGAGTATCGAAATCATAGCCAGGCAATGCGCGACTCCCTTTCGCTGGAACTTCACATACCGGCCGACTGTCCTCCCGTCTTCCTGCTCAACTGCAAGGACGATCCCATCGTCAAGTGGGAGAACAGTGTACTCCTTGACAGTGCTCTCACGGCAAACAATGTGCCGCATAAATATATTATTTATGAGCATGGAGGTCATGGCTTTGGTGCCGCAGCCGAAAAGTTCTCTGAAGAGACAAAACATTGGCAAGAGGCATTCACAGATTGGCTGGAGACACAATATACGACCTTCGGCAAATAGTTCACTTTTTTTAATCTTCATAATATGAGTAAATTCGATGACATACGTCCGTTCTACGACGAAGAAATTCCAGAAGCCATGGAGCGTATAGCCCAAAGCGAGCATTTCCCGCTCTTGGCTCAGTATGTTTATCCAGGTCAGGACATAGAGAAAGTCAGACAGCTAATGCGTCAGTTCACAACCATTCGTGACTTCCAATTAGAAGTCATGCGGTGTGTCAATGAACAGGTGATAACTCGTAGCATCACCAGTTTCACCTTTGAAGGTATCGATGCTCTTGATCCGGCTAAGCGCTACCTTTTCGTGAGCAACCACCGCGACATTATGCTTGATGCCTGCCTCTTGCAATACGTCCTTTACCAAAGCGGGCATGAGACTACGGAGATTACGTTCGGAGCTAACCTCATGAGTACGCAGCTTGTCATAGATATAGGCAAGGCAAACAAGATGTTCCGTGTTGAACGTGGTGGCTCTCCTCGCGAGTTTTACCATTCATCCCTGCACCTGTCAGAATACATCCGCTATTGTATCACAGAAAAGCATCAAAGCGTTTGGATTGCTCAGCGAAACGGGCGTACAAAGGATGGCATTGACAAAACGGATCAGGGCATCATAAAGATGTTTGCCATGAGTCGGGCCAAGGAACCCGTCGAGGCGCTGGCTGAATTGAATATCGTGCCTGTCAGTATCAGTTACGAGTGGGAGAGCTGCGACCTGCTCAAAGCTCGCGAGGTTTATCTCAGCCGTGGCGCCAAGTACGTCAAGCAGCCTGGTGAGGACCTCAACAGTATCATTACCGGCATCATGCAGCCCAAGGGCTCCGTGCATATCACCTTCTGCCCCGTCATCACCGCTGCCGAACTCGCACAACTCTTCAAGGAAGAGCTTTCTTGCAATATAGGGGCGGGGTGTGGGTCTGACTTTAACCGCGCTGTGGCGCGACTGATAGACCAACGCATCATCAGCGCCTACCAACTCACGCCCAACAATTATATAGCCTACGACTTGCTCGAAGACGGCAGCACTTTTGCCGACCGTTACAGCGAGGAACAACGACAGGCCTTCCTGCAGTACATGGAGAAGCTCAACACCTTAGGCATCAGTGATACCGACACGCTACGCGATATATTCCTTGGGATATATGCCAACCCCATAAAAAGTAAGAAATCATGAGAGAAGAAATCAAGACACTTTTGTCGGAGGCACTTCCGATGGTTGATTTCGATTCCGAGTTTCTTTTCTCGGAACTCGATTCTTTGGGAGTTGTCACCATCATGATGATCCTTAGCCAAAAGTATTCCATTCAGCTGACTATGCAGGATGCAACACCCAAAAATCTCATCTCACTCGACGCCTTGGTACGATTGGTCGAATCAAAAATGCAAGAATCATGACGCTGGAAGATTTTTTACGTGAACATGCGCAGAACATACCTGATAAATGCGCTATAGTATGCGGTCCAGACCAAGTAACCTATGGACAGCTCTGGAAGGACATTGTGGATTGCGCTGAGCAATTAAGCAGCGGAGGTTTGGAAAGTCATCGTCCGTATGTGTTTCGTGCCAGCCAGGATGCTCGTTTCATCGTTACCTATTGTGCCATACACCTGCTGCATGCCGTTGCTGTCCCGTTGGAACACTCCGTTTCTGACGAAGTCTTTAACAAGGTCAAGGATGAAGTGGAGGCTTGCCAGTTTGCCGATGATATTTGCGATACGCTTTATACCACAGGTACATCGGGACAGGCCAAAGGTGTGATGCTCTCACAAACCTGTTTGGCAGCTTGTGCAGATAATTTCATCAAGGAAATGAATTTTCATCCTGCACTCGTGTTCATGGTCAGTGGTCCCCTTAATCACATCGCCTCGCTCTTTAAGATTCATCCTATTCTAACCGTTGGTGGAACATTGTGTGTGCTCGATGGCTTGCGTGACATGAATGCCTTTTTCCAGGTGTTCACTCTTCCCTACAAACACTTTGCCACATTCCTCGTACCATCCAGCATACGTATGCTGCTTCAGTTCTCGGCCGAGCAGCTGCATGCGGTTGCTCACCTGATAGATTTCATTGAGACCGGAGCAGCTCCGATTTCCAGCGCAGACATGCAGCATCTGAGCCATGTGTTGCCTGACTCGCGGTTATATAACACCTATGGTGGTACCGAGATAGGATGCGCTTGCACATACCAGTTTAATGATGGCAAGTACCTTGAGGCTTGTGTAGGTCGCCCTATGCTTAACGCCAGCGTTCATCTTGATGATGGCAAGATTGTTGTCTCCGGCAAGACAATCATGAGTGGTTATGTGGGAGACCCCGAACGTACGGCTTCCATCTTACGTAACGGATCCATTTACACGTCCGACTTGGGAGCCTTCGATAGCGAAGGGCGCCTGCATCTGAGAGGAAGGGCTGACGATTTAATCAATGTGGGAGGGTTCAAGATTGCACCAACCGAGATTGAGGAGGCGGCATTATCCCATCCAGACATCAAGGACTGTATTTGTGTCCCCGTCCCCCATGACATCACTGGGCAGGCACTTAAGCTGATTGTGGTGCTCAAGGAGGGCTGCGAACTGAACAAACGGAGCATCGCCCTGCATCTGAAACAGACGCTCGAATCTTTCAAGATACCCGCTCTCTACGAAGTTGCTGACAACATCCGACGTACCTTCAACGGTAAGCTTGACAGAAAGAGCTATCGGCAATAAACCCTTCCTTCCTCATCCTTCATTTATTCTTTATTTTTCACTCTTTACTCCTTTTTCTCATGACACGTCAACAACTATTTGAGAATATCCGACGGAAGCAGAGTTTCCTGTGCGTGGGGCTGGACACCGACCTGCGCAAAGTGCCCGTGCACCTGACCGACAAGGCCCGCCGCGACAAGAACTTCGACCCCATCTTCGAGTTCAACCGGGCCATCATCGACGCCACGGCGCCCTACTGCATCGCCTACAAACCCAACCTGGCCTTCTATGAGGCACACGGCGTGATGGGGTGGATGGCATTTGAGAAGACGGTGAAATACATCCGCCAGCGCTACCCCGACCAGTTCATCATCGCCGATGCCAAGCGCGGCGACATAGGCAACACCTCGAAGCTGTATGCGCGCACCTTCTTCGAAGAGCTGGACGTAGATGCCGTGACCGTGGCCCCCTACATGGGCGAGGACTCGGTAACGCCCTTCCTCGGCTACAAAGGCAAGTGGGTCATCCTGCTGGCACTGACCAGCAACAAGGGCAGCCATGACTTCCAGCTGATGGAGGCCCAGACCCTCCCGGCAGGAGCAGCGCAGCAAACGGGTGAAAAGCTGTTTGAGCGGGTCATCAGGAAGAGCCAGGAATGGGAACGGACGGTGCTGGAGACAATGGCCGGCGAGGCCGGCAGCGAGAATGGCTCAGCTCCGGCGGCTGTGGGCTCGGGCATGATGTATGTGGTAGGCGCCACCCAAGGGTCGGCCTTCGCCGATATCCGCCGGCTTGCCCCCGACCACTTCCTGCTCGTTCCGGGCGTCGGCGCCCAGGGCGGTTCGCTGGAAGAGGTGTGCCGCTATGGCATGAACGCACAATGCGGCCTCATCGTGAACAGCTCAAGGGCCATCATCTATGCCGATGCCACCGAGCAGTTTGCCGACGTGGCCGGACAGAAAGCACGCGAAGTGCAGCAGCAGATGGCCGCATTCCTGCGATAAAGCGCACGGAACAGGGCCTTTTCGGCCTACTTGTTGACCTTTTCAGCCTTTTTAAGAAATAAAAATAGGTGCATTCAAAAGAAAAGCACTACCTTTGTCGCGCAATATAGTAAAATCACCAAACCAACATGGAATTCAAAGCGCAACAGATTGCAGAACTGATCGGGGGCACCGTCGATGGCGATGCCCAGGCTTCGGTTCACACCTTTGCCAAGATAGAGGAGGGCGTGGAAGGCGCGCTCAGCTTCTTCTACGACGCCAAGTTCGAGCCCTACGTATATACCACTCGCTCCAGCATCATTCTGGTGCCACGCACCTTCCAACCCGCCCAGCCCGTGGCTGCCACACTGATCCGTGTGGACGACCCGCGCGAGGCCCTGGGGCGCCTGCTGATGTTCTACGAAAGCATGAAACCCAAGCCCACGGGCATCTCACCGCAAGCCTACGTGGCCCCAACGGCCAAGGTGGGCAAGGACGTGTATCTGGCACCGTTCAGCGTGGTGGAGGACGGCGCCGAGGTGGGCGACGGCACACAGCTGTACCCACATGCCATCGTGGGTGCCGGTGCGAAGGTGGGCAAGGACTGCATCCTCTATGCCAACAGCACCGTGTATCACGACTGTCGCGTGGGCGACCGTTGCATCCTGCATTCGGGCAGCGTGATCGGCGCCGACGGCTTCGGCTTTGCACCAACCGCCGAAGGCTATGAGAAGATACCGCAAATCGGCATCGCACTCCTGGAGGACGACGTAGAGATTGGGGCCAACGCCTGCGTGGACAGGGCCACCATGGGAGCCACCATCATCAGGAAAGGCGTGAAGATTGACAATCTGGTGCAGATTGGCCACAACGTGGAGGTGAAGAGCCACACCGTGCTCTGTGCCCAAGTGGGTATTGCAGGCAGCACGACCGTGGGCGAATGGTGTACGCTGACCGGACAGGTAGGCGTGGCCGGACATATCCAAGTGGCCGACCATACCACGGCTGGCGCACAGGCCGGCATCGCCGGCAGCGTCAGGAAGCCCGGACAGACCATCATCGGTTCGCCGGCCTACGACGCCAAGGCTTGGAGCCGCGCCACCGCCGTATTTAAGATGGGCCCCAGCCTGATGGCCGAACTGCGCGACCTGAAAAAGGAAGTGGCAGCGATGAGAATGACGAATGACGAATGACTAATGACGAATGATGAATGACGAATGACGAATGATGAATGGGGCAATGAGTGTGCATCGCGGTTTTCCCGCGATGACCCATAAAGCGGTTCCCCCGCAATGACCCACAAAACGGTCCCCCGCACCCCCTTCAGTTCAGAAACAGTATATATGGCAAAACAAAATACACTTGGGGCGCCGTTCACGCTACAAGGGAAAGGCTTGCATACAGGCCTGAAGCTGACCGTGACGTTCTGCCCCGCACCCGAAAACCACGGCTACAAGATTCAGCGCATCGACCTGCCCGGACAGCCTATCATCGATGCCGTAGCAGAGAACGTAATCGACACACAACGCGGCACCGTGCTGGGCCAGGGCGAAGCACGCTGCTCGACCGTAGAACACGCTATGGCCGCCCTCTTTGCCTTAGGCGTGGACAACTGCCTGATTCAGGTGGACGGTCCCGAAGTGCCCATCCTGGACGGTTCTGCCGAGATCTATGTGGAGCACATCCGCAAAGTAGGCATCATGTCACAGAAGGCAAACCGTGACTACTACCCCATCACGCACAAGATTGAAGTGCGCGATGAGAAGACAGGTTCTGTCATGACCATCCTGCCCGACGACCAGTTCAGCATCACGGCCATGATTGCCTTCAACTCGAAGGTGCTGAACAACCAGTTCTCGACGCTGGAATCGCTGGACGACTTTGAACGCGAGATAGCTCCCGCACGCACCTTCTGCTTCGTGCGCGAGGTGGAAATGATGCTGGCCGCAGGCCTGATCCGCGGCGGCGACCTGGACAATGCCATTGTCATCTACGAGACGCCCAAGAGCCAGGAAGAACTGGACCAGCTGGCCGACCGCATCGGCGCACCACACCACGACGCCACCGAACTGGGCTTTCTGCAGACCAAGCCACTGATGTGGGACAACGAGCCTGCACGCCACAAGCTGCTGGACATCATCGGCGACATGGCCCTGGTGGGCCACCGCATCAAAGGGCGCATCATCGCCACTCGTCCCGGACATACTATAAATAATAAGTTCGCGCGCGCATTGCGCAAAGAGATATTCTCATGAGCAAGATCAGTCCCTTAGCTTACATCGATCCCGCCGCCAAGATCGGCGAGAACGTAGAGATCGGCCCCTTCTGCTACATCGACAAGAATGTGGAGATTGGCGACAACAACGTGCTGATGAACAGCGTCACCATCCTGTATGGAGCCCGCATCGGCCAAGGCAACATCTTCTTCCCCGGGGCCGTCATCAGCGCCATACCGCAGGACCTGAAGTTCCGAGGCGAGGAGACGCTGGCCATCATCGGCGACAACAACAAGATCCGCGAGAACGTGACCATCAACCGCGGCACAGCGGCCAAGGGGCAGACTGTGGTTGGCTCCGGCTGCCTGCTGATGGAGGGCTGCCACGTGGCACACGATGCCATTGTGGGCAACGATGTCATCATCGGCAACAGCACCAAGCTGGCCGGCGAGATTATCATCGACGACCACGCCATACTCAGCGCCGGCGTGCTGCTGCACCAGTTCTGCCGCATCGGCAGCTACACCATGGTGGGCGGTGGCACCCGCTCCAGCCAAAACGTGGTGCCCTACTCCATCTGTGCCCGCGACCCGGCCGCCTATTGCGGTCTGAACATCGTGGGGCTGCGCCGCCGCGGCTTCGAGCGCGAGGTCATCAACACCATCCACGAAGCCTACCGACTGATCTTCAACGCCGGCCTGGGCCTCCAGGAAGCCATCGACACCATCAAGGCCGAACTGCCTGAAACGCCCGAAATCAAGTATATCCTCGAATTCATCGAATACTCAAAGAAACGCGGTTTCTGCAAGACTTGAAGATTGGAGATCGGACGATTGAAGAAAACCGCTTAAGCACCCCCCACATGGTACTCACCCTGACCATAGCCAGCAAAGAAGTGGAGGACTTTGTCCTCAAGATAAAGATAGATGCCGACGCCACCTTCGCCGACCTGCAAGAAGTGATCCGCGAAGGTTGCGGCTGGAGCCATGCCTTGCCTGCCGCTTTCTACGTGTGCGACGAGCGCTGGCATCCCGAACATTACATCCCCGAAGAGGGCGACTACGAGCACGATGCCATGAACGAAGTGGAACTGGGCAGCCTGCTGGAGGACGAAGGACAGCGACTGCTGTACCAGTTTGACCAGGAAAACAACCGCCACCTGCTCATGGAAGTGACACGTGTGATTTTCGGCGACAGTCTGGACGAGCCGCACCACCGGCTGTATGGCGCCGCTCCGGAACTGATACTGGAGCCCGAAGAGCCCGCGCCCACCAACGCCGACCTGATTGCGGCCCTCAATGCCGCGGCCTTAGGCGAGCTGGACGAGGATGAGGAAGAGGAGCGAGACGACTTTGAAGGCTTCGACCCCGAGGAATTTGACAGCGAAGGCTACGAGATCAGCGAAGGCTGAGAACGATGCCGGAATGGGCTTTGAAGGAACGCTGAGATGAAAACCCTCGTCACACTGGTTGGCCCCACGGGTGTTGGCAAGACCGAGGTAGCCTTGACACTGGCCCGGCAACTGGGCTCGCCCATCATCAATGCAGACAGCCGGCAGATGTTTGCCGACCTTCGCATAGGCACTGCTGCGCCCACTGCCACACAGCTGGCAGAGGTGCAGCATTATTTTGTAGGCACCCTGGGCATTCGCGACTACTACTCGGCCGCCCGCTTTGAAACAGAGGTGCTCAAACTGACCGAACAGCTGTTCCGCACACACGACACGCTGCTGCTGAGCGGCGGCTCGATGATGTATGTGGATGCCGTGTGCAACGGCATCGACGACATACCCACCGTGACCGACGAAACACGCGCCCTGCTGAGGCAGCGGTGGCAGACAGAAGGCATAGAACGCCTCAAGGCCGAACTGCGGCTGCTGGATCCCGACTACTATGCCATCGTGGATCTGAAAAACCCAAAGCGCATCGTACACGCCTTGGAAATATACTACCAAAGCGGACGCCCCTACTCCACCTTCCGCACGGCCACCCGCAAACAGCGCCCTTTCAGGATCCTGAAGCTGGGGTTGCAACGCGAACGTGCAGAACTCTTTGAACGCATCAACCGCCGTGTGGACCAGATGCTGGCCGACGGCCTGCTGGAAGAAGTGCGCGCCATGCTGCCATACCGGGACGAGAACGCACTGAACACCGTGGGCTACAAAGAGATGTTCCAAGTGCTGGACGGCACATGGACGCTGGATTTTGCCACCGAACGGATGAAAAAGAACACACGCGTGTATGCCAAGAAACAAATGACTTGGTTCCGCCGCGACAACGAGATACACTGGTTCCACCCAGACGACACCGAGGCCATGATGCGCCTCATCGCACCTTCAGACACAAAAACTTCCCATTTTGTTTTGCCCAGCACGTAGTTTATACTATCTTTGCGGGCGCAAACAACTGACAACTCCCCTATGGAAACCTCACATACCTACCCACAGCCCGAGCGGCCGGATGCGAAACGGAAGCCATCCGTGTGGCAACGCTTCGGGCGGCTGATACGCCACTTCTATGGCGGCCCATGGTACAAGCGCATTATCGTTTGGCTGATCACCTTCGTGGTGTGCTTCATCCTGCTGCTGGGTGCCGTCGATTGCAATTTCCTCTATCTCTTCGGCAAGTCGCCGGGGTTTGCCGACATCAAGAACCCCACGACCCACGAAGCCAGTGAGATCTACAGCGCCGACAGCGTACTCATCGGCCGCTTCTTCAACGAGAACCGCACACCGGTGACCTACGAGGAGATAAGCGACCGCATTGTGCGCACGCTGATTGCCACGGAGGACGAGCGCTTCTACCACCACAGGGGCATCGACTTCAAAGGGCTCTTTGCCGCCGGCAAGGACATCCTGCGCGGCCATGCACGCGGCGCCAGCACCATCACCCAACAGCTGGCCAAAAACCTGTTCCGCGTGCGCACCCAATACAGCACGGGCTTGTGCGGCCACATACCCGGCGTGAAACTGCTGGTGATGAAGGCCAAGGAATGGATCGTGGCCCTGAAACTGGAAATGGTCTATTCGAAAGAAGAAATCCTGACCATGTACTTCAACACGGTGGATTTCGGCTCCAACTCGTTCGGCATCAAAACCGCCGCACGCACTTACTTTGGCACCACACCGGACAAACTGACCTACGAGCAGGCTGCCACCCTGGTGGGACTGCTCAAGGCAACCAGCGCCTACAACCCACGCCTAAACCCCGACAACTCCACCCAACGGCGCAACGTGGTGCTGCAGAACCTGTACGAACACGGCGGGCTCATCATAAACGGGATGCATGCCACACCGGCCCAGTTGGACTCGCTGAAGGCGCTGCCCGTGGTGTGTGTGGAACGGGTAGAGGAAAGCAGCTATGACGGCGAAGCACCCTATTTCCGCAGCACGCTTCAGGACTACATCGACATGCTGTGCGACCGAGGGCTCATCAGCGGAGCCGACAGCAACAACCACTTGGACCTCTATGCCGACGGGCTGAAGATATACACCACCATCGACACACGCATGCAGAAATACGCCGAAGAAGCAGCTCTGGAGCAGATGAAGATTATCCAGCAACGCTTCGACCAGCACTGGCGTGGCCAGAACCCGTGGCAAGACGAGCACCACCACGAGATTCCGAACTTCATCGAGGACCTGGCCAAGAAAACATCCTACTACAAGTTGCTGGCCAAACGCTTTGGCGAACAGACCGACAGCATAGACTCGTGCATGAACGTGCCACATTTGGTGCGTGTGTTCACCTACGACGGTCCGGAGGAACGTATCATGAGCACCATGGACAGCATCCGCTACATGGTCAGTTTCATGCACTGTGGCTTTGTGGCCATCGAACCCGACACACGCCACGTCAAGGCCTGGGTGGGCGACATCGACTTTGATGCCTGGAAATATGACAAGGTCACCGCCATGCGTCAGCCAGGCTCCACCTTCAAGCTCTTCGTCTATACCGAAGCCATGAACCAGGGCCTGACACCTTGCGACCGCCGCAAGGACGAGTGGAAAGCCTACCCCGACACCATCAACGGCGAGCCTACGCAATGGATACCGAGCAACGCCAACGGCCGCTTCAGCGGAGCCAACCTGCCGCTGAAGAGCGCTTTTGCACAAAGCATCAACTCGGTGGCCGTGAAACTGGGCTACGAGGTGGGCATCCCGAACGTGGCACGCACGGCCCACGCCATGGGCATCGAGTCGCCACTGCATGAGACCCCATCGCTCAGCCTGGGCAGCAGCGACGTGAACTTGCTGGAGCTGGTCAATGCCTACGGCACGGTGGTGGCCGACGGAAAGTACAATATGCCTATCATGGTGACGCGCATCCTGGACGGCGACGGCAATATCATCTACGATGCCAAGCTGCAGGAAGAACAAGCCATTCCTTACCGCTCGGCCTTCCTGATGCAGAAGATGCTGTGCGCAGGAATGAGCGAGCGCGGCGCAACCACGGCTGCGCTATGGGAATACATACACCCTGTGGCAAACCACGCTGACTTCGGCGGCAAGACGGGAACATCAAACAACCACTCGGATGCCTGGTTCGTTGGCGTGACGCCGCGCCTGGTGGGCGGCGCCTGGGTGGGCGGCGAGTACCGCAGCATACACTTCCGCACCGGGCAGCTGGGCCAGGGCAGCCGCACCGCACTGCCCATCTTTGGACGCTTCATGGCCAAAGTGCTGAAAGATGACCGCTTTGCAAAGTACCGCGCCAAGTTCAACAGCAAGCCAAAAGAAGAGATCGACCGCGATTGCTACGAGTGCTCGGGCTACTATGTGGCACAACGCGACTCTACCGACATAGATGACGAAGGCGAAGACGAAATGGGTGAGGAAGCAACCGGCACGGAAACCGAGGCCACGACAACTGGCAGCGAGCCCGCACCAACTCCGGCCACGGCAACGCCCCCTGCCACGCCGGCAGAGCCGACGGGCACCCCGGCAGTACAGCCATAGGAACCGCACGACACACAGCATGTTAAACTACGTTAATTAAGCATGGCTGATAACGCACACCTCAACCTAAAGCACTACATTTGAAAACTGAATACGTTACACATATCCACTAACAACACCTAACTTCTGACATAATGAACACACGCATCCTAACCTGCATGGCGGCCTTGTTCATGGCCACAGGCCTGCTTCAAGCTAAAAAAGACCAAGGCGCCTACCTCTTTGCCTACTTCACCGGCAACGCTCCCGAAAAGGAACAAATATGCTATGCCATCTCTGACGATGGGTGGAACTACACACCCCTGAACGACGGCAACCCCATCATCAGTTCGAAGGACATAGCCCGCACCGGCTGTGTGCGCGACCCACATATCCTCCGCGGTGCCGACGGGCACTTCTACATGGTCGTGACTGACATGAAATCCAGTCTGGGCTGGAGCAGCAACCGCGGCATCGTGCTGATGCGCTCCAAGGACATGGTACACTGGAAGACGAGCACCGTGCATTTCCCCGAACGCTTCGCCGGCACAAACTTTGCAAACGTTACCCGCGTGTGGGCGCCACAGACCATCTATGACAAGCGCACCAAACGCTACATCGTTTATTTCTCGCTGCTCACCGACGACGGCACCATCCCCTACGACAAGGTTTATTGGTGCTATGCCAACCGCGACTTCACCGACCTTGAAGGGCAGCCCCAACTGCTGTTCGACATGCGCAACGCCAGCATCGACACCGATATCGTACAGGACGACGAAGGCCTCCTGCACATCTTCTTCAAGACAGAAGGAAGCCGACAGAAAGGCATCAAGCAGTTTATCGCAAAAGACTTCTACGACGGACGCACCTGGGAGCTGCAGCCCGGATGGTGCCAGGACACCAACAAGGCTGTGGAAGGAGCGGGCGTGTTCCGCCTGCACGATGGCACCTGGGTGCTGATGTACGACTGCTACACCAGCGGCCACTACCAATTCTGCAAGAGCACCGACCTCAAGACCTTCAAGGCCGTGCAGGACACCAAGACCGAAGGGGCCTTCACCCCTCGCCACGGCACAGTCATGGCCATCACGGCCAAAGAGGCTGCACGGCTCAGGAAGGCTTTCCCGAACACCAAATAAGCAACTGACAACACATGAACAGACACGAAGCTAACAAACGACACGAATGAAACGACTACACCTTTTCTGCGCTCTCGCCATGGCCTGCAACCTGAGCATGAGCGCAGTCAATAGCACCAAGAGTGTGGCCCAAGTGGCCGAAGCCGTCACGCTCACCGACGCCGTCGATTACCATATCACTGGCACGACACCCTTCACTACGACAGGCTCCATCGACATCGTAAACACCGAACATGCAGCCATCGTATTTGAAAGCCTGCGCCCTTCACAGGCCGCAGCACAACTGGGGTTCATCAAAATCAACGGCGTGGCCGCAGCCAACGGCACCAATTGCCAGCTGCGCCTGCATGGCCAGGGCACCATCCTCTACCCTTACGGCAGAGAAGGCAGCACGAAATCGTCTTTCCACGCCCTCACGGTTTACGACGAGCCAAACTGCCAAGGCAATTCATACGACCTGTTCGGACTGGAGCACAGCGGCGGCTTCATGAACACGCTGACCGACGCCAAGATGAACAACCGCATCCGCAGCTTCACCCTGAAGCGCGGCTACATGGTCACCTTCTCACTGAAGGCTGAAGGACGTGGCTACAGCCGTTGCTTCATCGCTGCCGATGAGGATCTGGTAGTCAATAAACTGCCTGCGCTCATGGACAGCCGAATATCCTCCTACCGCGTGTTCCGGTGGAACGACCCCGGCAAGATGGGCGTGGTGAACCTGGGCAATAGCAACCTGCAAAAGCTCAATGCCACTTGGACCTACGAGTGGGGCAATGGCAGCGACCGCGGCACCGACTACGAGTGTGTGCCACACATGAACCACCGCTGGGGACCTTCGGCCGCCACGATGGGATCGGTTACCTATTCCTGCCACATCAAGACGGACAACGAGCCAGGCAACAGCGCCGACCCCGAGCCAGCCACCGTGGATCAGGTGCTGGCACGCTGGGAGGACTGCATGCGCACCGGCAAGCGCCTGATGACGCCCTCGTCGCACGACGGCAGCATGGGCTGGTTCTCCGCCTTCCTGGACAGCATCGACAAGCGCGGATGGCGCTGCGAAATCCTCGACTTCCACTGCTATTGGACAGAAGGCAGCTACAACAACCTCAAGGGCTATGCCGACCGTTACGGCCGCCCCATCTGGATCAGCGAATACGTGTGGGGTGCATCCTGGAACAACAATGGTATCTTCTCCTCTGAGCACAACAGAGATAACCCCTCACAGAGCACACTCAACGCCAACCGCGACGTGATGGCACGCATCTGGACCAACCTGCACAACTGGTCGTGGGTGGAACGCCATTGTTATTGGAATGACGAGAGCAACTGTTCTAAAGTGTTGCGGAACGGCAACCTCACCCCCGCCGGCGAATATTTCAGCAAGATGAAATCGCCGCTGGGCTACACGAACTATGGCAATTATGTGCCCAAGGCACCGCCATACAAAATGCCCTCTGAACTCACCGTGACCAACAACCTGAAGAAAGGCATCAACACCATCACTTGGAACAACCCGTCGGGCGAGCTCACGGATTCAACCGCACTGCAACGGCGCATGAACAATACCGGTTCATGGGAGACCATAGCCACTTGGGGAGCCATGGATCAAGATGCATTCGAGATTAACGACACCATCAGCGAGCCTGGGCTCTATACCTACCGCATCATGGTCATCGCCTACAATACCCCCACCAAGAAACAGTACTCCGAAAGCGCAAGCGTGACGGTGGGAGGCTCCTATACTGCAGGCGATGTTATGTACGGGCGTCTGCAAATCAGCAATGACGAGGCCAATTCGGCCACCTTTGCCGAACAAGAAAACACGCCTTACGTGATTGTAGGCATGCCCACCAACGCCAACTCCACAACCGGTATCACCAGCCAAGTCACCACGGTTGGCAAAGACAATTTCAAATTCATCTACAGACCTTGGACTACTGCCACCTCGACTGAAATCACCAAGGCCGAGACCAGCGACTTCATCGTGATGCAACCCGGCAACTATACCTGGGGCGACATGCGCGCCGAAGTGGGCACTTACCACAAAGAAGGCGCTGAACAGAGCATGATTGGTGCGACCGAAGTGGACGTTGTGTTCGAACAGCCGTTTGACGAAGGCATCACACCTGTGGTCATCGCCCAGAATCAGAGCAGCGCCGTCACAGGTGCGCCCGTCACCGTGCAAATACGCGACGTGACAAACACCGGTTTCAAAGTGAAACTACAAGCACAGGACGACAACACGCAGACCGTGCGCAACATGTACATCCGGTACATAGCCATCACTCCGGGTGAAGCTCCAATCAGCGAAACCAAGAAAATCAGTGCCGGTATCGGCGCAGAGCCCGTGGGTGGAACCACCAACCGCGAGGTCTATTTCACCGTCGGGACAGACACGCTCATGCTCGTGGAGCCCTACCTGCTGGCCAACAGCCAGACACACAATCTGGACTATGCCATGCTGATGCGCCGCTACAGCCTGCTCACCACCACCGAGACCAACGAGGTGGACGGCGAGGAAGTGAACACCACCTATACACAAGGCTTCAAGGTGCGCCGCCAAATGGATGCATCGGTCAGCTTCGACTCCAAGACGCAGAACAGATACAATATCGATGGCGATTACATTGGCTGGATTGCCATCAGCAACATTGATAACGGCACAGCCGTTCGGAGCCTCGACGCCACGGATAAGGCATTCCGTGTGCAAGTGCTGGGTCACACCATCTGCCCCTCAGCTGCGGATGTGCGCATCTACGACTTGAAGGGACGGCAGATGCCCGCACGCCAAAGACTTTCCGCCGGCATCTACATTGTCACCAACGGGACATACACCACCAAGGTTGTAGTGAAATAGCCTACTTCCTTTCATCACCAATCAATAAGGGCTGTGTTTGCACACAGCCTTTTTTGTTATGCCGACCGCCATTGGCAACTCGGCAAGGCATCGAGCCAACCGGCCATTCCAATCCCCCTTTAACGGCAGTCTGTTAAATAACCTTAACAAATGAAAGATTCATCAACACTTGGGCGGGTGCAGATGAAAAAATATCTTAATTTTGAAGGCTCTTAATGAAAAAAAAGACCTTACAGCGGTGTCAGCTCCCTCCTAAAGGAGGGAATTTGCCGCCGAATTCGTGATACTATAAAATACTTAATAAACTCAAATTCAATGTGTATGAGAAACCGTTTTAGCGCACTTGGCAGGCACTACATCATGATGTTGTGCGTGCTGACTGCCTGTGGGTTTACTTGGTCATGCAAGGACGAGTATGTCATCGACGACGAAAAGCCGTCATGGCTGAACACCAGCGTGTACAAATACCTGCAGGATCACGGTCATTACACCAACTACCTACAGTTGCTGGATGACCCCGTGCTCAACCCCAAGGACTCTGCCACCGGCGAGTACCTGACACGCCCCTTCTCGGAGGTGCTGAACCGTACAGGCTCCAAGACTGTATTCGTGGCCACCGATGAAGCATGGGATGCCTTCTACAAGCGGAATGCAACCCTGCCCGCCAACAACCCTTGGCACAACGCAACCAGCTACAGCAACCTCTCCGTGTCACAGAAGAAGTTGCTGCTGCACACCAGCATGCTTAACAACGCCATCGTCATGGAAAACCTGGCCAGCAGCGATGGTTCTGGTACCACACCGCCCTCCAGAGGCATGTACATGCGTCGCTACACCGACGTGATGCTGACCGACTCCATCATGTTCCTGCCGGCCGAAGAGATTCCCTACACATACAATGACGAAGAGACCAACTACTGGCGCCGCTTCCGCCCAGAGAACGACGGCAAGGGAATCTACCTGGTGAACGACTCCACCCTGAGCATGATGCTGCACTTCACAGCCGAGCACATGTCCAGACAAAACATCAACGACAACGACTTCAGCATATTCATGGGCCGTACGCGCGAAACACCCGACGTACATATCTATGACGCCCGCCTCCTGTATAAGGACAGTGTCTGTGAGAACGGCTACGTGAACGTGACCGAAAAGGTGCTCCTCCCCCTGCCCAACATGGCCGAGATGATACGCACCAACGGGCAGACACGCATCTTCAGCCACATGCTGGATCGTTTCTCCTTCCCCTACTACAACCCCAAAGTAACGCGCGACTACAAGGCACTGTTCCCGCAGTTTACCGACTCCATCTTCACGAAGAAATACTTCTCGAAGTTCGGTATCGGACACAACGCCGTGCTCTATGGTCCCGACGGAAAGCGCTTCCGCGACAACGAGGGTGACATCGCCCTGAAGTTCGACCCGGGATGGAACGAGTTCTACGACGAAGTGGACCGCCGGTGCGATATGGCTGCCATGTTCGTGCCCAACGACAAGACCCTCTTTGAGTACTTCAGCGAGGGCGGCGGCGGATGGCAGCTTGTGCAGACCTATTCCAAGGATCCCATGGCCGAGGTGCCCGAAGGTGACTATGAGGCGCTTTTCCGCAAGATTGACGACATCCCCCTCAGCACCCTGCAGGCACTCATCAACGTCATCATGTTCCCCTCCTTCACCGGTAGCGTTCCCTCCAAGATGACCAGTCTGCGCAACGATGCACAGGAGGACATGTTCAGCCCCGACGATGTGAACATGATCGACACCTGTCTGCTGGCCTGCAACGGCGCCGTATATATAATGAATAAGGTATATGGTCCGGCCGACTACACTTCCGTAGCCGCTCCTGCCTACATCAGTAAGAACAATCTCGTTATGAAGTGGGCCATCTACAACGGTAATATTGAGAAGGACGACCAGATGAAGATCAACTACTATGCCTACCTGAAGGCCATGAAGAGCCGCTTCGTGTTCTTCCTGCCCAGCGACCAGGCACTGCAATATTACTATGACCCCATCTCCATGAGCAGCAAGAAGCCGCGTGTACTGGCGCTCGAATATTACGGAAAAGCCAGCTCGGGCACCAACCTCCCACTCAAGAACAAGCTCTATCAATATGCCACTGCAACGGGCTCTGTGGGTAAGGCATATACCAATGAGGACATCGCTGATGAAGAAATCATCAACCGCCTGAAGGACATACTGGAAAGCCACACCATCGTGCTCGACGGTTCCAACCCCATCGACAGCCGCAACGAATACTTCCTCACCAAGAACGGATCGGCCATCAAGATGACCCGCGATGCCGAAGGCAACATCGTGAAGGTGCAGGGCGGCTTCCAACTGGAGAACGAACGTAAGGGCTTCACCAACCAGTCGCCCGGCGTAGTGAGCATCAGCATCGATCCCTCCAACACCCACAACCTGGAGAACGGTCGCACCTATGTGCTTGAAGATTCGCCGATTGTGCCGGCTACAAGCAGCGTCTATTCCATCCTCACCTCCGACACGACCGAGAGCAACCCCTTCCAACGTTTCTATGAGCTCACCATCGCCAACACCGATATTATCACGCGTTGCGGCTTGGTGAATAACTCTCTCTCTCAAGAGAACCGCAGACGCCTGTTGCAGAAATACCAGACCTTCGTTGGTGGTATAGGCGGCACTGACTACAACGTGCAGTACTTCAACAACTACAACTACACAGTCATGGTGCCCAGCAACGAGGCTATCGAACAGGCTGTTGCCGATGGCCTGCCCACCTGGGAATCGATTTTAGAGGACTACGAGAGCCTGCCACACCCCTTGGTGGACAGCACCTATACCGAGAAGGATGAGCGCGGACGCACAGTGACCAAGACGGCAGTGGATGAAAACGGCGACACCATCAAGGTGTACGACCGCTCCTCCTACGTCCTCACCACAGCCGACAGCCTGCGTCTCCAGGCCAAGATTACCTACCTGAACAACTTCATCCGTGCCCACTTCCTCGACAACTCTGTGTTCCAGGACAAGGAGAGCATGGATGAGACAGACTTCGTAAGCTCCAGCTACGACAGCAACCTCGGCGTATTTGTCAAGGCACACATCTCCCGCGTGCCCAACGCCGATGGTAGCATTCTCTATGTGCGCGATGACCATGGCGGCAGCGCCATCCCCGTGGATCAGACCTACAACAACATCATGGCACGCGACATTGAGTGTGTTCGCAACAAGTTAAAATACTCGCCCACAGGCGCCGCATCCATGAATGGTATCACCCTGCAAGCATCCAGCTTCGCCGTGATTCACCTCATCAACGGCGTACTGAACCACACCGACCTGGTGAACGGGAAGCACGTCATTGACTGGAACAACCCCGAAGCCTGCAAGCGCTACATCCGCCGCTATGGTGTCTATCAGGGCGATCGTGCTGAAGCAGCTAAGGCAGCCATGAAGAAGCAACTGCAAAAGCGTTTCTAATCATCCGATAAAAAGCAGAAACTATGAATAAGATTATCAAAGCAATCCTCCTGTGCATTATGCTCATTACGACAGCCAATGTCAGTGCACAGCGACGTATCTCTGGTACCGTATCGGATGATATGGATGTATTGCCTATGGCAAACGTAACCGAACGAGATAAGAACAACCGTATCGTGAGCCAAGCACTTACGGACATGAACGGTAACTTCACCATGAACATCAAGGACCCCAACAACACCCTGCACATCAGCATGATGGGCTACAAGCCCTGGTCGCAGAAGATCGGCACCCGCAACGTGTTCAAAGTGAAGATGGAAGATGCCACCCGGCAGATGAAGACCTTGGAGGTGAAGGGCAAGAAGATGCAGCAGAGCGGTGGTCTGACCATCCCTGTCCGAGAGTTGTCCGGTGCCCAACAAACCTTCTCCATGGACGAGATGGAAGGTATGGCCTTCGAGTCGGTTGACCAAGCCCTGCAAGGACAAATTGCCGGCTTGGACATCGTGGCCACCTCTGGTAACCTGGGTTCCGGAACACAGATGCGTCTGCGCGGTACCTCCTCTATCACAGGTAACAAACAGCCGCTGATCGTTGTGAACGACCACATCTTCGAACTGCCTGAAGACGCTCAGCAGTACAACATCGAAGACATGGACAACGAGGAGCAGTTCTCTACCCTGCTCAACGTGAACCCTGAGGACATCGAGAGCATCACCGTCCTGAAGGATGCTGCCACCGCCGCCAAGTGGGGCGACCGTGGTGCAAACGGTGTTATCGAAATCAAGCTGCGTCGTGGTCACCGCGGACCCACCAACGTGACATTCAGCTACAAGTTCCAAGGCTCATGGCAGCCCGAAGGCTACCGCATGCTGGACGGTGACGGCTACACCATGATGCTCAAGGAGTCCTATTACAACCCCCACCAGGTGGCTACCAGCATCCCTGAGTTGGACTACAACATGGAGTACCCCTACATCTACAACCACTACAGCCACAACACCGACTGGGCGGATGCCGTACGCCAGTTCGGCGGCACGCACAAGTACTACGTGACCCTGAGCGGTGGTGGTGAGAAAGCCACCTTCCGTATCTCTGCCGGCTACGACCACGCCAAGGGCTCCATCATTGCACAGAAGATGAACCGCTTCACCACGACCACAGCTTTGGACTACTGGGTGAGCGACCGCATCAAGTTCTCGTCGAACATCAACATGACTTTCACCACCAACTGGAAGAACTATGGCAACGACGTGCTGGGACGTGCCTACAAGGCAATGCCCAACATGAGCATCAATGAGTATGGCATAGACGAGAACGGCCTACCCTACCTCACCGGAAACTACTTTAGCATGTTGCCCATGGCCGCAACCATCAACGGAACGAGTGCCAGCCGCCGTGCCAACGACGGACAGGAAACCAGCTGGGACCTGCTGGACATGTACCAGAACGGCAACCCTGTGGCCCGTGCCTATCAAGCCTGGTGGAAGAAATATCAGTACAGCTTGACTCCGCAGTTCTCCATTGAGTACAAGCTGCTGGGCAAGAACAATGACCAGACACAGCTGAACTATGTGGGCGATGTACAGCTCAACATCAACAACACCAGCGATGATGAATTCTGTCCCGCAGGCCTCCGCTCGATGGACTGGCGTTACGGCGGCGATGTATCACTCGGAAGCGTCGGCAAGAACGACCGCAACCTGGTGAGCAACTCGGAATACAAGAGCCTGGAGTTCTTCACTCGACACGACCTCCAGTTCTATCCGAAGTTCAGCAATGAAGACCACAGTGTGCGTGCCATGATCCGCTGGGAAGCAAGCATGACCAACTCCAGCACGCAGAACACCGGACTGTGGAACGTGCCCACCAGCATCACCGACCCAACCGTGGTGGCACTGCTCACCGCAGCCAGCGCCAGCAACGGCGAGAGCCGCCGCTTGGCCTACTACGCACAGGTGCACTACTCGTACAAGAGTAAATACAACTTCACCTCGTCCGTTCGTGCCGACGGCTCGACAGGATATGCCAAGGGTCAGAAGTACTACCTCTCACCCACCTTCAGTGCTCGTTGGAACATCATCGATGAGAACTTCATGAAATGGTCGCGCAACTGGATGTCGATGTTCTCCATTCGTGCCAGCTGGGGTCTCACCGGTCTGAGCAACGGCAGCGGCAACCAGTACAACAAGTACTCGCAGTCGGGCAACTTCTACAACGGCCACACCATCATCATCCCCGAGAACCTCTCCCTGCATTCTCTGCGCCGCGAGAAGAAGCAAGCCATCAACCTCGGCTTCAACCTCGGTCTATTTGACGATTTGGTCACCGCCGAATTCGAACTCTATGACAACCGTTCGTCAGACCAAGTCATGACAGGTGTGCGCATCCCATCTGCCAACGGCTACTCCAGCCTGGCCGCCATCAACGACGGACGCATGCGCAACAAGGGTTGGGAGTTGAACGTAGGAACGGGCTGGTTTGCCAAGGTTGGCAAGTTCAGCATGAAGATGAGAGGTAACGTGAGCCAGAACTTCAACGAGATTCAGGAGATGTCGCCCCTCGTGCTGGATAAGTTCAACACAGATGATACCTGGCAGCCCACCAATGGCGACTATATCACCCGCATCCAGATTCACAATGCCTTAGGCTCCATCTATGGTCTGCGCTACAAAGGCGTCTATTCCTATGACTATGAGCACAACGGCTACACCACGGCCTCCATTGCCGCCTATGGCTACTCCGAGGTTGGTGGCACGGGCTTCGATGTTGACGGCAATGAAGTGAATACCTACGCAGCATCGCTGCGCCGCGGTGACCAGGGTACCTGCCCCATTGCCTACGATGCCGACGGTAACATGATTACCGACAAACAGGGTAACCCCCTGCCCATGTACTACTGCTATAACGAGACACGCTACCAGTTCCAGGGCGGCGATGCCATCTATGAGGACATCAACCATGACGGACAGATCGACCGCTACGACGTGGTCTATCTTGGCAACTCCAACCCGAAGTGCTACGGCGGTTTCGGCTTTACGTTCCGCTACGACCGCTTCCAGCTCAACACCGGCTTTAACTTCCGTATCGGCCATCAGATTGTCAATGCAGCCCGCTTGGACTACGAGAAGATGACGAACAACAACAACCAGAGTTTCGCCACGACATGGCGCTGGCGTAAGAACGGCAATGGCTCGCACGGTGAGGACGTAATCCCCCGCGCACTCAATTCCGGCACCGGTTTTGCCAGCTACAACAGCCTGCCCTCCGACCGCTACCTGGAGAATGGCGACTACCTGCGCTTCCAGTACATCCAGCTGTCCTACGACATCGACCCGAAGATTCTCAAGAAGTGGGGCATCCGCAACCTCAAGTTCTTCACATCGCTCAACAACGTATGGTGCTGGAGCAAATACACTGGCGCAGATCCCGAAGTCAGTGCCGGAACCTATGGCGTAGCCACAGACAGCATGCGCACACCGCCTGCACGCTCCTTCACAGCAAGTGTAAACCTCGGATTCTAAAGCACACAATGTCATGAAAAGAATAAAATTCATCAGCAATATAGCACTCGCGGGCCTCATGGCCCTCGGTGCCACCTCCTGTGAGGACTGGCTCACCATCTACCCACAGAACAAAGTGGTCGAGGAGCAGTTCTGGGAGGACAAGAACGACTTGGAAGGTGTCCGCTATCACGCCTATGTGCAGACGTCGAACAACATTTCCAAATTCATCCTCTGGGGCGACCTCCGGTCCGACTCCTATGTCCAGAACACCTCGCTCACTGGAGGCATCACCACCCGCGAACGCTACCGCAAAATCATCGAAGCCCAGCCCGACACCACCATGGACTGCTTTGACTGGGGCGGTGTGTACAGCGCCATCGTCTTCTGCAACAAGGTACTGGCAAAAGGCGAAGAAGTACTGAAGAACGACGCACAGTTTGCCTCCTCCGAGTGGCAGGCTATGAAGGCTGAAGTCATCGGCCTGCGCGCCCTCAACTACTTCTATCTCTTGCGTGCGTTCAAGGACATCCCCTTCACCACACAGGCCATCACCTCTGATGCCGACGTGAAGATATTCCCGCTCGTGAACCAGCTCACCGTGCTTGACACGCTCATCGCAGATGTGGAGAGCGTCAAAGGCAAGGCTCGTAACCGTTTCACCACCAAACATGATACCAAAGGTCTCATCACAAACACCGCCCTCTACGCCCTGCTGTCCGACATGTACCTGTGGCGCAGTGCCCTGCGCGAAGGCCGCAACAAGGACAGCGTCTGGTGGGAAGACGATGCACGGAAAGCGATTGAGTACAGCCAAAAATCCATCAACGAGCTGGCACGCCAGGAAAACCAGGCAGCCGCAAGCTATGGTGCCAGCGTGAGCAAGACAGAAGATTACAACCTGGGCGCTTCTTATCAGATTTATAACTGCAACATGATTGCGAACCCGGATCTGACACAAAACTACAACAACAAGCAGCCCTCGATTAGCGTGCCTTCCTATCAGGCAATCTTCGGTGGCGATGGCAAAGATTCCGGCAACAGCAGCGAGAGCATCTTTGAGATGCAGTACTCACAAGAAGACAACCGCAGTAACAGTGCCCCTGGAAGTTACTGGGATTATAGATCTGAGAGTTCCCAGCTGAGCGTAAGCAAGAATGCTATCCTTCAGATCTATGGCAGCAATGAGAAGAAAATGGCCGAGGACAGCCGTACGTGGTACTCGTGCAATTCCTGGGTAACCTCCGAAAACTCAGAGAAGACCGCTCCTGGAATGATGAAGTATTTCAACTGCAACTTCCAGTTGAACAACGGCCGGATCTATACCGCGCCCAGTTCCACCCCTTATGCAAACTGGATCTTCTACCGACTGACGGATGTGATGCTTATCCAAGCCGAGGCCTACGCCCTACTGAACACTAATGACGGGTTCAAGAAATGCAGAGCCATCGTCGATGCCATTCACAAGCGTTCCACCGTGGGCGAAGTTGCAGCCGAATTCAGCGGTAGCACACGTGACCAATACATCAAGTTGGTAATGAACGAGCGCCAGATTGAACTGCTGGGCGAGGGCAAACGCTGGTTTGACCTCGTAAGATGGGCCGAGCGCAAAGGCGGCGGCACCAACCCTGACCCGCGTGAACCGCAATATACCGATGGCTCCGAAGGCGTAAAGCTGATGGTGAAGGAATTTATGAACAACACCTACTCCAGCATGGAGAGCACGCTCACGAACCGTATCAAGAACCGCTATGGGCTCTACTGCCCCATCTACGAAAAGGAGCGGCAGGCCAGCGAATACAAGATTGACCAGAACCCGGTATGGAACCGGGAAAAAGAATCCTAAAACTTGCTGCATCATGAAAACGATTATAAGAATCTACCAAAACAGACTGGGGCTGCTTTCGATGATTCTGCTCTGCACCACACTGTGGATGAGCAGCTGCAAGGAACACATCGACATGTCCGACCGCTTCACCTTCCTCGAAGAGACCGTTTGGAGCTATCTGGAAAAGAATGACAGCCTCTATAGCGAGTACATCTCACTGCTCAAGACCGTGCCCATCAGTTCAATCTCCACGTCCACCGTGGCACAGTTGCTGTCCGCACGCGGCCACTACACCTGCTTCGCGCCGAACAACAAGGCCATTCAGGAGTATCTTGACTCACTGTATCGCAAAGGTCTCATCACGGAACCGTCATGGGATGGCTTCGCCACCGAACGGGCGAAGGACTCCATCCAGAAAGTCATCGTGTATAACAGCATCATCGACGGTGGCGATGTCATCTACTATGATATAGCCAACTTCCCGACACGCAACAACGACGAGTTCAGCGTGTCCAACATGAACGACCGTCGTCTCAGCGTTGTCCGCGACTCGCTGAATCCAGACATTATTCTCATCAACGGCGAATACCCCATCAGCCTGAAGAACCGCGATATCGAGGCTATCAACGGATATGTCCACGAAATGGAGACCGTCATCGCACCGAGCAACGAGACCATCACCGATATCCTGCGCACCTGGATCAACGAAGGCGGCAGTAGCTACACCGTCATGGCCCGGCTCGTCCTGGCATGCGGCCTGGGCGACACCCTAAGCAAAGTGCGCGACGAAGTGTTCGAGCAGATGATGCTGAAGGGCGAAATCGAAGACATCGGCGACTTCAAGACGAACAAGGAGTCCGGTCTTCCTTCCGACCACCGCAACTACGGCTTCACCATCTTTGCCGAACCAGACCAGGTGTGGGAAGCCACGCTGGGTAAGTCTGCTGCTGAAATCACGGTTGACGATATTAAAAACTATGTCGTTGAACATGGGCTCTACCCCAACGCCAAAAACGATGACAACTATGAGAGCACGGACAACGTACTCAACCAGTTCGTCACCTATCACATCCTGCCGGAGTACCTGAGCCGCGACAAACTGGTGATCCACTACAACGAAAAGGGCTATAACTACGCCACCTCCAGGAACTATACCGTGGCCACAGAAGAATTCTACACCACCATGGGCAAGCGCCGCCTGCTCAAGTTGTACGAGAGTTTCGAGAGCAACGGTATCTACCTCAACCGCTTCCCCGTGCTGCGCAACGGCCGCGGAAAGTTCTCAAGCGAGCACCTGAACATCAACGACTACCATGAGAGCGGCGAATTCAAAGCCTTGCGTGGCAGTTACCTGCATGCCGATGAGAACTTGGGAATCTGCGTGGAGGATAACATTGGAGATGCAGCTGTAGCCAGCGTGCTCAATGGTATCATCTACCCCATCGGCAAAGTACTGGCATACACCGAGAACATAGCCACACAACTCAAGAACCAGCGCCTGCGCTTCGAAGTGGCATCGATGCTGCCCGAGCTGATGAACAACCAGCTGCGTCGCCCCATGTCCAACTATCCTACCCGCAGCGGAGCCTATCGTGGTTTCCCCACCAACTATCAGTTCTTCAATAGCATGGAACTGAAGGAGGGCACCCGCTTCTACTACCTGACCGGCTTAGGCTCCAACTGGATGAACTGGCAAGGTGACGAGTTCAACATCAAGGGAAAATACGAGTTCACCATGGAGCTGCCGCCCGTGCCGATGGCTGGACACTACGAACTCCGCCTGGCCGTGCAGTCCAACTCCAACCTGCGTGGTATGTGTCAGGTGTACTGGGGCTCGGACAAGAACAACCTGCCAGCAGCCGGCATCCCGTTCGACATGCGTATGGGCGGTACACAACGACACCTCACCAACGAGAACCAGCCCTCCATCGTAGGATGGGTATCCGATGCTGAATTGGGCGACGAAGAGGCCATTATCGAGTGCGACAAGACCATGCGCAACAACGGCTTTATGAAAGCACCAGAACACTACAGCCCCACCCCCGGCAGCACTTCTACGGCACGCCAAAATGCCGATGTGAACCGACGCATCATCGTCAGCGCAGACATGGATCCCGACAAGACTTACTACATCAAGTTCAAGTCGGTGCTGGACGATGTGGAAAAGGAACACATCCTCGACTACATGGAATACTGCGCCAAGGAAGTCTATGACAACCCCGAGGAAAGCGAAGATATTTGGTAAACTAATTAATGTGATACACTTATGGTAACTAACAACATATACAGATTCATCTGTGCAGCACTGATTGGAGGAGCTGTCGGCTTCGGCCTGCCTGCATGTACGGACGACCACTTCGACGTCAATGACGGGGGTGAGGTCGGCGCCAACGCCACCCTCACACTGTGGGAGCAAATCAGTGCCCGCCCGGAATTATCTAACTTTGCACGGGTGCTGGAGAAAACACCCTGCTTCAAGGATGAGACCCACATCATGAAACATGACGATGGTTCTGCATACACCTTCAAGGATGTGCTTTCTGGCACACAGACACTCACCGTATTTGCACCGACCAACGACGCCTTCGACCAAAGCGCCCGCGACAAGGTCCTTGCCCTCATCGAGACACAGCCCTACGATGCTTTCCTGCAGATGGCAGGTAACCATATCGTGCGCTACAGCCGTCCCACGACCGGCGACGGTGTCATTGATATGGTCACGATCAATGGTAAACGTGCCGTGATGGACCGCGACAAGAACACCTTCAAGAACGTAAGCCTGCTCACTTCCGACATCATGGCTACGAATGGCACGCTGCACACTATAGGCACGGTGCTTCCGTTCAACTACAACCTCTACGAGCTGATCAAGGTTGACCCGCGCTTCACGGAGATGAAAGCCTGGCTCACCGAGCACGACACCATCTATTTCGATGAAGACCGGTCTGCTGCCGGTGGCACGGATATGGATGGCAACCCCATCTACGTGGACAGTATCTACACGTCCATCAACACATTGTTCTTCATGGACTACGAAGAGCCTAACGGAAACTGGATCATGCCCCACAAAGGCTACAGAGCCAACTTTCGCGCCGAGGACAGCATCTGGGCCGTGGTTCTGCCAACCGATGCTGCCTGGCAAGAGGCTTACGAACGCATAGCCGACTACTATGTCTATTCACCCTACTATACCGACAAGTCTGACGAGGATGGCCTGACCACCAACTCTGCTTTGGCTAAGTACTTCTCGCTTGGCGGTAAAGAGGGTGCTGATTCTCTCAGCAAACTGTCACGCCGGATGGATCTGGCCTCGAGTGGCATCTTCAACCTTCGCCTCCAGCCCCGCAAATTCAGCGGCTTCTGGACAAAGGAGAAATTCCTTGCAGCTACCGAGATGCCACAGATGTTCAACACCCGCCGCGATACATTCGAGGTGAACGATGGCTTGAGCGGCGACGTGCGTGTACCCTTGTTCCAAGGCACACAACCCGAAGATATTTCCAATGGTATCGTCTATCCCGTCAACTACTGGAGCCTCATGGACGACGATGCAAGCTTCGTGGTCGAGGCAGAAGCCGACTACAGACATGTGTTCCAAGCTTCCAACATGGGAACAACCACCTACAGTACCATGCGCTTTGACAATGCAAGCCCGTTGGCTGTGGATAGCATGCTCGGCCCTGTGTCGGAAAGTAACTTCATGTATGTAACCGCAGGTAACTCAACGCCGTCCATCACGTTCAAACTCATCGACTACAAGTATGACAGGCAAATAGTCAGCAACATGGAATACGAGGTGTTCGTGGTCATGGTACCCGACTTCTACCGTATTGACAAGGACAGCATCACCGGCACTGCCTACAAGAATTCGTTGCAAGCCAACATTTTCTACAACAGCGGCAAATCGCCCGTCTCAAACAAAATCGCTGAGACCAAGAGTCCAGCCATGAAATTCGAGTACGAAGGTAAGAAGGTGGAGGAGATATCTATCGGCACAATCATGTTCGAGTACTCATACAAGAACATGCAGAAGTCCTATCCCACCATCACCATTACTTCCGTGGCCAAACCTTCGGATCTGCGCAAAGGCTATCAGAATTCATTCAATATAGACCGCATCATCCTAAGGCCTAAGAAAGACGAACGTGTGACCCTTTAAATCATCGAAACATGAGCAAGATTTTCAATAAATCCATCATTGATAAGGCCGCACGCAACGGTCTGCTCCTGGCGTTCCTCGCTGGAGCAACCCTTCCGGCCATGGCGCAGGACTACGACGATGTCCCAGAGGACACCACAACCATCGTGCGCAAGCGAATCATTAAGAAGCCCGGTAAGCAATACCCCACCAAGAGCGTGAGTGGACGCATCACAGACAACGCTACCGGCGAACCCATGGGTGGTGTGCGCATCCAGGCACTGCAGATGCCCCGCTACTCCGTGCTGACCGAGGAGGACGGTACCTATCAGATAGACATACCCACCTTCTGCGATGTGCTCACCATCGAGGCTGAAGGCTACAACCTGTTACAGCTGCCCGTAAAAGGCAACACCCAACAGGATGCCTCATTGCTAAGCGGCACTTTCGGAACCTTCTACACCAATGGTACCGACATCATTTCACGCCGCAAGGCTGTGCTGAACGAAACCAGCACCCTCACCGTGGAGACCGACATGCAGAACCTCCTGGAGGGCGACCTCCATTCTGTAGGGCGCAACGGCATACCCGGCATCGGAGCCTACTTCACCATCCGTGGTGTCAACTCCATCAACGCCAATGCACAACCCTTAGTCATTATCGATGGCAACATGGTCGATCTGGAACAGGACCGCACCAGCCTGCATGAGGGCTACTACAACAACCTCCTGGCCGGTCTCGACCCCGAGAACGTGGAGAGCATCGAAGTAATCAAGAATGCAACTGCCATCTACGGTGCCAAGGGTGCCAATGGTGTCATCAAGATTACCACCAAACGCGGTCGCTCCATGGCCACCAAGATCAACGTGCGTATCTACGGTGGTGTGGAACTCACCCCCTCCACGACCAAGATGATGGGCGGCGATGCCTATCGTTCCTATCTGTCCGATCTCGTCGGAACCATCACAAAAGATCCCAACAAGCTGTCCAGCGGCGCCAGCACATACGCTTTCCTGAGCGATGCGCCACGCAGCGGTAACTACTACTACAGTGTGTTCCACAACAACACCGACTGGCAGAAGGACCTCTACCGCACCGCTTGGACCCAGAACTACAAAGTGAGCGTGGAAGGTGGCGATGACGTCGGCATGTACATGCTGTCCATCGGCTACACCGGCAGCGATGCAACCCTGAAAGGCAACGACTACAACCGCCTGAACCTTCGTTTCAACACTGATATTGAAGTGTTCGAGAAGCTGAACACAGCCATCGACATCTCCTACAATCAGGTGAGCTACAACATCCTGGACAACGGTTGGAGCGAAAACTACGACATGCAGAACATCGGCTCCACCAACGTGCTGGGCGCCATCCAGGCTCCCTTCCTCTCGCCCTACGCCTACTACCATGACGAAGGCACCGGACGCTTGGAACTCTCACACGAATGGGCCGGAAAGTATGCAGCCGAATTGGAAGCATCGCACACCAACGGCAAGTGGGTACAGAACCCCTTCCACTTCCCCACCGCACTGAACATCAACGAAAGTCTGCGCAATCCCTATTGGATTATCCAAAATGGTAAGGGCGTGAACAAGAACCATGCCGAGATGACGCAGATCGAGCTCAACGTTGCGCCGAAGTACCAGATTACCAAGCAGCTCAGCATTGCCGACCGCTTCAACTACACGCTCAACCGCAACAATGAGAAGTACTTCCTGCCTATCAACGGTACCACCCTGTACATGCTGACCGACCTGGGCGAGATTTCCTCCGTGCTCAAATCACAGTTCACCAAGGAGACCTCCATCAACAACGACTTCAGCATCGAATGGGGTAACAACTACGGTGCTCACAACATCAACGTGTTCGGCGGCTGGCGCTACAACAACTATAACTACTCATACACCTACATGCGTGGTTATAACAACGAGAACGACAAACTGCCCAACATCTCCAAGAACATGCAGTACGTCAACTATGGCGGTACGAAGGACAACTGGATCGACATGACACTCTATGCACAGGCCGACTACAACTACAAGAACCGCTACTTTGCTCAGTTCCAGGTGGGTGCCGAGTCCTCCAGCCGCTTCGGTAAGAAGACCGAGGACGGCGTGAAGCTGTTCGGTGTCAGCTGGGGCGTCTTCCCCAGCCTGCAGTTGGGATGGCTCATCACCAGCGAGCCCTGGTTCAAGGCCAAGGGTGTCAACTACCTGAAACTCACCGCCGGTGTTGACCAGAGTGGTAACGACGGCATCGACTACTACGCCGCCCGCACCTACTGGGAAAGCCAGCAAGTATCCGAGAACACAGTGGGCCTGGTGCTGAAGAACATCGAGAACACCTCCATCCAGTGGGAAACAACCACCCGCTATAACGTGGCACTGCAAGGCTCGTTCCTGAACAACCGCCTCAATGCAGGCATCGACCTGTTCTGGAGCAAGACAGACAACCTGCTTGCCCTCAAGGAACTGGACTACATCTCCGGCCTCGGCAAGTACTGGACCAACGATGGCCAGCTCAAGAACCGCGGTTTCGAACTGCACGCCTCTGCTGCCCTCATCAGCAAGAAGAACTGGAAGTGGGAAGTGGGTGCCAGCGTGGGCCACTACAACAACAAAATCACCAAACTGCCCGAAACGAACAAGATTGACATCTACACCGCCAACGGCAGCAATACCGTGGCCTACACCATCAACGGCTACACCACCAACGTTTACGGCAATGCAAACGTGCTGACCGCAGTGGGCCATGCAGCCGGCTCCTTCTATGGCTGGCAGACCAACGGCGTGCTCAGCGACGATGCTACAGCCTCCAATGCTGGTGCTCTCGGCTACCTGAAGTACCCCACCGGGCTGAAGGAAACACCCTTCCGCAACTTTAACGCTGGCGATGTATGCTTTGTTGACCAGAACGGCGATGGTGTCATCGACGATAACGACAAGGTCGTGATTGGCAACCCCAACCCCGACATATTCGGTAACATCTTCACCAGCCTCACTTGGAAGAGCCTGCGTCTGGACATGAACTTCAAGTACTCCCTGGGCAATGATGTGTACAACTATCAGCGCTCCATTACCGAGAGTGGTGCCACCACCTACAACCAGACCACAGCCATGCAGAACCGCTGGACCTACGAAGGCCAGCACACAGACATGCCTCGTGCCTGCTATGCCGAGAGCGACGATTGGCGCAACAACGAGCGTTTCTCCGATCGCTGGATTGAGGATGGCTCCTATCTGAAGCTGAAGAACGTGCGTCTGACCTACGTGCTGCCCATCCGCAACGATGCCATCCAGGGCATCCGTGTGTGGGGCGAGGCCGGCAACCTCTTCACACTTACCCGCTACCTGGGCACAGATCCCGAAACATCCTGCCGCAACAGCGCCCTCTATCAGGGCATCGACACCGGCATGCTTTCGCTGGGCCGCAACTTTAACCTCGGTGTTACCATCAACCTTTAATACGATTCGAACGATGAACAAGAATATTATTTCCTCACTCTTGATAGCCCTTGCCATGTGCATCGGCTTCTCCTCCTGCGAGGACATGCTTCAGGCCAACAACGAACGTCACGGCGACATCAACGCCGTGGTGTCCGATACCCTGTATGGTTATTGGGGCATCCTCAAGAGCATCCAAAACCTCGGCGAGCGCTATGTCATCCTGGGCGAATGCAGAGGCGATCTGGTGGACGCCACGGAGTACGTCAGCGACTCCATCTATTCCATCCTGAATTTTGAGCGCGACAAGACTACCGATGGTTCCAATCGCTACCTCAACATCGCCGACTACTACCACGTGATCAATTCCTGCAATGCCTTCTTGGCCAAGTGCGACACCTTGAGGACCGACGGGCGCAATCGCGAAATCATGATCAAGGAGTATGCACAGGTCTGCGCCGTCCGCGCCTGGATCTACCTGCAACTCGTGCAGGTCTATGGCGAGGTGCCCTATATCACCAAGCCCATGCTGTCCACGGCCGAGATGGAGGACTTCTGGGCCAACAGCGAGTTTGTAAACGCCACCAACCTCAAGGACAAAGAGGTCGTGACCAAACTCATCGAAGTGCGCAATACCCCCATCCCCAACTACGGCTATTACGGTTCGACGAGCTCCACCCAGAACTGCCACTCCACTCAGTGTGTGTTCCCCGCCAATCTGGTGCTGGGCGACATCTATCTGCTGGAAGGTTCAAAGGCCAGTTGCGCACAGGCTGCACAATACTACTATGACTTCCTGAACACCATTTATGGCGGTTGTCCTACCGATAACCAATACTGTGCAATTACCCGCGATCGGCAAAACGATATAAACAATTATATCAATAGCAACTGGCTCAGTCCCTTCCGTTCGATTAGCGAAGTATCCAGCGGTCAGGAAACGGTCACCGTCATTCCCTCTGCCACCAACAAACTGTGGGGCACCGTGCAGCATGGCGTGAACGAACTGTTCGGCTACGTGCCAAGCATCTCCGTGCAGACCAACGGCACCGACACAGCCTCAACCACCAATGCCAACGTATCCTTAGAGCGCGACTACAAGCATCAGCTCGTCCTGTCTGAAAACTACAAGCAACTGGGCGATGCACAAGTGTATGAGTTCTATAACAACGGCGAAACAGACGAGCTGAAAGTCATGGAAAATGGTGGCGATGCACGTGTTAGATCCATGCGCGAACAGGACGAGAACGAAAATGGCGACCTCATTGAGTTCGTAACCAAGCAGAATCCTTACGGCAGGTATTCCACCACCTACCCCGTCATCTACCGCAAGTCCAACATCTGGCTGCGCTTTGCCGAGGCCATCAATCGTGCCGGATTCCCCGGCTACGCCTTCGGCATCCTGAAGTGTGGCATGGTAAACAATCCCAACTGGGTACCGACCGATTCTGTCGACTTCATCGACATAGAACCCTATTATTACGCCGATGTCCAAACGGATAGTACTACTACCACCCGCCTCGAATATTCTTCGGATGTCTTGCTGCTAAATGCCTTGTTGGAGGGCGGCTACTACACCGACTCGCTCGAAGCCATGAACGCCATCCAATATTCACCCGAAGTTTATGCTCCATGGCCCGACGAAGGTTTGCTCTCATTGATATGCAACCACATCAGCATCTACGAGATGCACCGTGCCAAGAGTACGCCATGGCTGAACTTCAACACCCAGTACTTCAATGGAACTACAAATTCCAGCCTCCTGATGTATCGTGACGGATACGATTATACCGCGGAGAATTACACCATATCCGGCAACACCACCACTGGCATTCACTCTCGCGGCTGCGGACGCCTCCTACCCCGCGATCGTAACACCTCCTTCAACTATGTGAACCAGGTGAACCGTATGCTCCAGATGCACGAGGACTATGCCGAGGCCGATTCGCTGACACGTGCCGAAATCTACGATCCGGCCAATGAGGAACTGGTAATCAAAGCCATCGAAGACCTCATCTGCGATGAGATGGCGCTTGAAACCGGTGTCGAAGGCAACCGCTTCTTCGACCTGATGCGCATGGCACGTCACCGCAAAGACAACGACTTCCTGGCCAAACGTGTGGCCATGCGCACCGGCACCATGAATGCAGCACTGCGCAGCAAACTGCAGTCTGAGTCCTACTGGTACCTGCCCTGCCCCGCCAGAAAGTGACACAACAAGTAAGCCCCAGCGCTTAAAGCGCTACAAAAAGGCCCCCGAATCCTGCACTTGCAAGGTTCGGGGGCCCTCTTTATGCAAAAAAAAGGGAAAAGGTTTGGCAGCTTCCGCTTTTCTCCGTATTTTCGCACAGCTATTTGGCATATATTCATACAAAACGAACACAATATGATGAAAAAACTGCTTCTTGCGCTGCCGCTTTTAGCTCTTGCCGCAGCACCAGCCAGCGCTCAGACACAGAAAGAACCGTGGCTGAACCCCAACATCACACGCGTCAACACCGAGCAACCCCGCGCCAGTTTCTTCGCCTTTGAGAGCGCCGACAAGGCTGCTCAGGCCAACAAGGCCAAGAGCGACCGCTACCTCTCGCTGGAAGGCAAGTGGCGCTTCAACTTTGTCAAGAACCACAACGAGGCACCCGCAGGCTTTTATGCCGTGAAGTTCGACGATTCCAAGTGGGTGGATTTCCCCGTGCCCGGCCTCTTCGAGGTGAACGGCTACGGCGACATGATCTACAAGAACGTAGGCTACTCCTGGGACACCCAGTTCCACAGCAACCCGCCCCTTGTCGAGGAGCGTAACAACTACACCGGCTCCTACCGCCGCACCGTCACCATCCCCGCTGGCTGGAAAGGGCAGGACATCTATCTGCACGTGGGCTCTGCCACCAGTAACCTGCAGGTATGGGTCAATGGCAAGGAAGTGGGCTACAGCGAGGACTCCAAGATGGAGGCCGAGTTCAACCTGACCAAGTACCTCACTCCAGGCCGCGAGAACCTCATCGCCATGCAGGTGATGCGCTGGTGCGACGGCTCCTACCTTGAGGATCAAGACTTCTGGCGCTTCACCGGCATCGCCCGCGAAGTGTATCTCTATGCACGTCCCAAGGCACACATCCAGGACATCTTCGTGCATCAGGACCTCGTCAACAACTACAAGGACGGCCTGCTCAGCGTGGATATCACAGCCCCCGCAGCAAAGGGCTGCACCGTCGAGCTCACCCTCACCGACCCCTCAGGCCGCCCTGCCGGCATCACCATGGTGGCTCTCCAGGGCAACAAAGCCACTGCTTCACTTATCGTCAGCTCTGCCAAGGCTTGGAGCGCCGAGGTGCCCAACCTCTACACCCTCAGCCTCAGCCTGAAGGACAAGAAAGGCAGCACCATCGAAGTCATCAACCAGCGCGTCGGCTTCCGCAACATCAAGATCGAAGGCGGACAGCTCCTGGTCAATGGTCAGCCCATCCTCATCAAGGGTGCCGACCGCCACGAGCTCGACCCCGATGGCGGCTACGTGGTCAGCGTGAAACGCATGATCGAGGACATCAAGGTGATGAAACAGCTCAACATGAATGCCGTGCGCACCTGCCACTACTCCGACGACCCGCGCTGGTACGACCTCTGCGACCAATATGGCCTGTACGTCGTGGCCGAGACCAACATCGAGAGCCACGGCATGGGCTACGGCGACCGCACCCTGGCCAAGAACCCCATCTACCACAAGGCACATGTGGAGCGCAACCAGCATAACGTGCAGGTACAGAAGAACCACCCCAGCGTCATCTTCTGGAGCCTGGGCAACGAAGCCGGCTACGGCAAGAACTTCGAGGATGCCTACGATGCCGTCAAGGCCATCGACCAGAGCCGCCCCGTACAATACGAGCAGGCCGGACAGAACGGCAAGACCGACATCTTCTGCCCCATGTACTACAACTATGACAACTGCGAGCGCTACTCCAAGGGCAACAACCCACGCCCCCTCATTCAGTGCGAATATGCCCATGCCATGGGCAACTCCATGGGTGGCTTTGCCGAGTACTGGCGCATCATCCGCAAGTACCCAAAATACCAGGGTGGCTTCATCTGGGACTTCGTGGACCAGGGCATGCGCAGCAAGAGCCGCGTCACCGGCAAGGACATCATGGCCTATGGTGGCGACTTCGGCCGCTATCCTGCTTCCGACCATAACTTCAACTGCAACGGCGTCATCGCAGCCGACCGCCGTCCGCATCCCCATGCCTACGAAGTGCAGTACTACTATCAGGACCTGTGGGTAAGCGTGCCCGAAGGCAAGACCCTGCTCGATGGCGAGGTGGAAGTTTACAACGAATACTTCTTCCGCAACACCGCCGACGTCGAAGTGGTTGGCACCCTTCTCACCTACAACGACGGCCAACTCAAGGAAGAGACCCAGGTAATCCCCTACCCCTTCAACCTCGCACCGCAACAGCGCGAACGCTTCACCCTTCCCGAACAGGTGTTGCAGCCACTGCGCCAAGCCGCTGCTGCCAGCCAGTGGGCTGCCGTGAACGTGCAGTTCCGCCTCAAGGCCGACCGCGGCTTGCTCAAGAAGGGCGAAGTCATTGCCAAGCAGCAGTTTGAGCTGAAGCCCTACACCTATCCCAAAGCCGAGGATGTAGCCGCTGCTGCCAAGCCTGCTCCTGCCATCGACAAGAAAGGCCGGGTGCTGGCACAGCAACCCACAGCCGTCAGTGTGGACGATGCCAAGAGCTGGCTCACCCTCAGCGCCAACGGCATCAGCGTAACATGGAACAAGTGGAGTGGCAACATCGACTATTTCGACGTGAACGGAACGCCCGTGCTCGAGGACCGCAAGAGCGTTGAGCCCAGCTTCTGGCGCGCACCCACCGACAACGACTACGGCGCAGGCCTGCAGAACCGCCTCGGTGCCTGGAAGCATGCACGCTGGAACAAGAAGAGCATGGACTGCAAGCAACTGGACAACCAAAGCCAGCAGGTAACGGTTACCTACCGCTGCGATGCCCTGGATGCCAACCTCAACATGACCTACGTGCTCACCCCGAAGGGCGAACTCATCATCACCGAAGCCCTCGACGTGAACGAAGAGGCACAGAACAAGCCGCAGATGATGGCCATGGGCATGACTTGGCGTCTGAACAAGGCTTACAACAGTGTGCGCTACATCGGCCGCGGACCCGTGGAAAACTACTGCGACCGCAAGGACAACGCATTCATCGGTATATATGGCGGCCCCGTCAGCAAGCAGTACTGGGATGGCTACGTCCGTCCGCAGGAGAGCGGCAACCACTGCGACATCATCTGGTGGCGCATGGAAGGCGCACAGCGTCCCGACATCTGCTTCACCGCCTGCGGACCCATGGAGGTGTCGGCCCTGCCCTACGAGATGGACGACCTGGACGACGGCCAGCAGAAGGATGCCCACCAGAGCCATAGCGGCGACCTCGTCGAACGTGGCTACACCGTGCTCCAAGTGCGCGCCTTCCAGATGGGTCTGGGCTGTGTCAACAGCTGGGGCGCATGGGCTCAGGACCGTTTCGTGCCGAAGTATGCCGACCACACCTTCACCTACATCGTGTCGCCGGCACGTTAATCATGAACCATTTTTCCAACAACCATCTATAATGCAACTCAGCGCCCCCAAAGCGGGCGCTGGGTTGCAATGAGTCTGTACCTTATCATACACAACACGCAATGGAATTTCTCAAAAAGCATACTTGGTGGTTAGGCGTCATCGTGGTGCTGGCCGTGGCGGGCATCAGCCTTGTGCAGCAAGAAAGCGAGTTGCTTCTGCGCGGTCAGGAACTGAACCTGTGGCTTCCCACAGGTCTCTTCTGGCACACAATGATGCAATATCCCGGCGGTGCCGCCTCGTGGCTGGGCTGCTACCTGACCCAGTATTTCTACTACCCCTGGCTGGGCACCGCCATCCTGTGTGGCCTGTGGTTCGTAATCTGCCTCCTGCTGGCTTGGATCTATAAGCTCAAGGGGCCGCAAGTCCTGCTCACCCTGCTGGTGCCGCTGGCCCTGCTGGCCTGCCTCACACAGACGGGCTACTGGATCTACTACCAAAAGCTTCAGGGACACCTGTTCGTGCCCACGGTGGGTGTGCTCTTCGCCGTGCTCACCCTGTGCATCCACCGCGTTATACCCAACCGCTGGGGCCGCATGGCATGGATGACCGCAACCTGCATCGCGGGCTACCCCTTCTTCGGTGCCTGGGCACTGGGTGCCACCGGCTTGATGGCATTGCCCAGCCTGCTGTCCGGTCCGCTGACCAAGAAGCTGGTACCCTTCGGGGTTGGCCTGCTGCTCATCGCCTTCGTGCCGAAGATCTATTGCGCGCAAGTGTTTGAGATGACCAAGGGCGAGTATGCCCTTGTGGCTGCCATGCCCTCCATGCGCTACAGCGCCGATTCGTTCGAGCAATACCGCCTGCCCTATTATGCCATCATCCTGGCTTTCCTCGTCCTCATTGCCACACGCTACCTGCAGCAATGGACCAACCGGCGCACCCTGTCGTGGTGGATGCAAAGCGCCATCGCCGTGGCATTGGTGGCCGTGGGCATCGTGGGCGTAAAGGCCGCCTGGTACCGCGATGTGAACTTTCACAAGGAACTGGCCATGAACCGCGCCATCGAGGAATGCGACTGGGAGCGCGTGCTGGACATCGCACGCGAACCCTCCGACAAGAAACCCACGCGCCAGATTGTCATGTACAAGAACCTGGCCCTGTTCCGCCTGGGTCGCTGCGGCGACGAGATGTTCCTCTACCCCGAGGGAGCCGAGAAGCAGAACGCGCCTTGGCAGATTCACATGACACAGGTGGGCGGCAAACTCATCTACTACCACTACGGCAAGGAGAACTTCTGCTACCGCTGGTGCATGGAGGACGGCGTGGAGTTCGGCTGGAAGCTGGAAACACTCAAGCTCATGGCACGCAACGCACTGCTCAACCATGAGTGGGAGGTGGCGCGCAAGTACCTCGATCTCATCCGCCAGACCACCTTCGGCCGCCAGTGGGCCGACCACTATGCCGCACTGCTGCGCAACCCCGACTGCATGGATCTGCAAAAGGTCGAAGCGGCCATCAAGGCTGGCAAGCCCATCCTCTCCGAGAAAGATACCGAGGAGTTCCTGCCCATCATGCACATGATGACCTACCCCGACCGCTTGGACGGCGACAACACCCTGGTCGAGATGTACCTGCTCAACAGCTTCGCCAAAGGCAACGGCAACGACCTCCTCTTCCAGGAAATGACGCTGATCTGTGCCCTCATCATGAAGGACATCGACCTCTTCTGGCCCCGATTCATGCGTTATGCCACACTCAACCCCGAGGTGCACATGCCACGCTACTACCAGGAGGCAGCCTATCTTTACGGCCACCTGGAGAACAAGGTGGACATCAGCCGCATGCCCTTCGACCAGAGCGTCAAGGACACCTACGACCGCTTCATGCAGTTCAATGCCCAGTGCGGTTCCATGACCGATGCCCAGAAAGCCGAGGCCTTTGCCCCTATGTTCAGCGACACCTTCTACTACTTCTACTTCCTGGTGCGCAACCAAAAGACAAACTAATACCGACCACACCACTACACAATGAATACTACAACCCTAAAACTTGGTGTGCTGGCGCTTGCATTAGCGTCGCTCATGGCATGCTCGTCGCCCACCGTTCCTTCCAGCTATACCGACCGCAAGGAATCCCCGCAGATCTATCCGGACTACACCGACGTCACCGTGCCCGTCAACATCGCCCCCCTGCATTTTCACATCGACCACAGTGCCACGGATAAGGCATTCGTCACCCGCTTCACCGCCGGCGGCGAGCAGTGGGTGCTTGGTGGCGAGGACGTGCGCCCCGGCCTGAAGAAATGGCACCAGATGACCGATGCCGCGTTGGCTGCCGACGGCAAGATCAACGTGGAAGTGTTCATCCAGTCCGATGCCCAGTGGCAACGCTTCAAGCCATTCAGCATCAGTGTGATGAAGGACAGCATCGATCCCTACATCTCCTACCGTCTCATCTCGCCCTCCTACGTCACCTACGAGGATCTCACCCTGAACCAGCGCTGCCTGGAGAACTTTGACGAGAGCCTCATCTACGGCAACATGATCAACTCCGACGAACACAACGGACAGTGCATCAACTGCCACCACACACAGTGGTACAACCCCAACCGCCTGCAGTTCCATGTGCGCCAGTATCTGGGCGGCACCGTCATTGCCTACGATGGCAAGGTGCAGAAGATCGACCTCAAGACAGACTCCACCCTCTCTGCCGGCGTCTATCCCACCTGGCATCCCACCAAGCCGTGGATCGTCTATTCTACCAATAGCACCGGGCAGAGTTTCCACACCCGCGACCCGCAAAAGATCGAGGTGCAGGACACCAAGTCCAACCTCATCTTCTACAACCTGGAAACCAACGAGGTCACACCCATCACACGCGACACCACCGACCTGGACTGCTTCCCCTTCTGGAGCCCCGACGGCCGCTACATCTACTACGTCAGCGCCCACTGGGAACGCCGCGACACGGTCAACCTCGACTTCGAGCTCATCAAGAACTACAAGGACGTGCAGTACAACCTCTACCGCATGGCCTTCGACGAGCGCACACACACCTTCGGCCCGCGCCAACTGGTGTACAACGCCGTGGCCCGCAACCGCAGCGTCACCCTGCCGCGCATCAGCCCCGACGGCCGTTGGCTCATGTTCACCCAAGGGCAGTTCGGTGTGTTCCACATCTGGCACAACGATGCCGACCTCTACCTGGCCGACCTCACCCGCATCGAGCCCGATATTGATGCCCCCTCGCCCCTTCCCGGTCTCAACGAAACCAAGCTGACCCATGAGGACAGCGTGCGCATAGCCCAGGCCGAAGCCATCCCGTTGCCTGCCTTCATCCGTCCCATTACCGAGGCCAACAGCGCCGATGTGGACAGCTACCACTCCTGGTCCAGCAACGGCCGTTGGGTCGTGTTCTCCTCCCGCCGTGTCGATGGCAACTTCACCCGTCCCTTCATCACCTACTTCAAGGCCGACGGCACCTTCACCAAGCCCTTCGAACTGCCGCAGGACAACCCACAATACCACCGCCAGTTCCTCCGCTCCTACAACATCCCCGACTTCATGTCAGGCCCTGTCACCATCCGTCCGCAGGAGTTCGCCAAAGTCGTCCGCAAGGATGCCACCAAGGCTAAGCTCAAGATGAGCGGGAAGTAAGAAAGTGAAAAGTGAAGAGTGAAAGTGAAAAGTGGAAAATGAAAAGTGAAAAGTGAAAAGTGAAGAATAAAAGCACCCCAACCACTATGTTCAAACACCGTCCCGTCCTTTATGCTGCGATTGCATCGCAGCTCCTCCTCCTCCCCCTGTCCCTCAAGGCTCAGGGCACCCTCGATGACTACCGCCGTGCCTATTCCATCTATGGCACTTACAATGGCAAGATGAAGGGCACGGCCGCCGATGTCCGCTGGACGGCGCCCGACCGCTTCACCTACCGTGTGGATGGCACCACCCACCGCGCTTATATCAACCCCGAAGGCCGGCTGGTCATTGACGACCCTGCCGACACCGTCCAGGCCGAGCGCCAGCAGCGCGACCCGTGGGCACAATACCGTGGTGCCGGCAACCGCCAGCGCCGTCAGGTCACCTTCACCAACCGCCGCCAGCAGCAGCGCCACTGGATGGAAACCGACGACGAGCGCGATGCCGACCCCATCCTCAGCCCCGACTCACAGCTCGTCGCCTTCGTGCGCAACGACAACGTGTGGGTGGCCAAACCCAACGGCACCGACGCACGCCCCATCAGCACCGACGGCACCAAGAGCCACTACTTCAGCAGCTACATAAGCTGGAGCCCCGACGGCCGCTACGTGGCTGCCTACCGCCTCCGTCCCATCGAGAAGCGCTACGTCTATTACGTCGAATCGTCGCCTGCCGACCAGCTGCAGCCCATCCTGCACAAGCAGGAATACGCCAAGCCGGGCGATGAACTGGCGCAGAAGACCCTCTATCTCATCGAGGTGGCCACTGGCCGCGTCATGAAGGCCGACAACACCCTCTTCCCCAACCAGTATTCGCTGGACAACATCCGCTGGAACGAGGCCGGCGATGCCATCACATTCGAGTATAACGAACGCGGCCACAAGGCCTACCGCGTGCTGGAGATGAGCGCCAAGACCGGACAGGTGCGCACCCTCATCGACGAGCAGTTCAGCACCTACGTCAACTACTCGGCCTACCACTACCGCCACGACTTCGACGACGGCAAGCGCACGCTCTGGATGTCCGAGCGCGACGGCTACGCCCACCTCTACTTGTACAACTTCGACCCGAAAGCCCCCAAGCCCAAGAAGCAAGCCCCCACCACCTACATCTCCACCTGGCGCGGCAACCCGATGGGCGCCTTCCAGGTCACACGTGGCCAGTGGGTGGTGCGCCGTGTGCTGCGGGTCGACGAGGAGCGTGGCCACATCTACTTTACCGCCTGCGGCGTGAACAAGGACGAGGACCCCTACAACATCCACTACTACCGCATTGGGCTGGACGGCAAGGGCCTCACCGACCTGACGCCCGCACCCGGCAACCACAGCGCCCAGTTCAACGAGGACTACACCTACCTCATCGACACCTACTCCACACCCGAGATGCCCCCCGTCACCGTGTGGCGGTCGGTAGCAACCCCCACCAACGCCACCACCCTGGCCAAGGCCGACATCAGCGCCCTCCTGGCCACCGGCTGGCAGCGCCCTGAGGTGTTCGTGGCCCCGGGCCGCGACGGCGCCACGCCCATGTATGGCGTCATCTGCCGCCCCAGCAATTTCGACCCCTCGCACAAGTACCCCGTCATCGAGTACATCTATTCCGGCCCCGGCGATGCCTACACGCCCAAGACCTTCAGCGCCTTCAACTGGAACATGACGGCACTGGCCGAACTGGGCTTCATCGTGGTGCAGCTGGACGGCATGACCACCAGCCATCGCGGCAAAGCCTTCGAGGAGGTGTGCTACAAGAACCTGAAGGACGCCGGCTTCCCCGACCGTATTGCATGGATCAAGGCCGCCGCACAGAAGTACCCCTACATGGATGCCGACAACGTGGGCATCTACGGCTGCTCGGCCGGCGGACAGGAGAGCACGGCCGCCGTACTGTTCCACGGCGACTTCTACAAAGCCGCCTACAGCGCCTGCGGATGCCATGACAACCGCATGGACAAAATATGGTGGAACGAGCAGTGGATGGGCTACCCCGTGGACTCCTCCTATATTGAAAGCTCCAACGTAGAGAACGCCTACCGCCTGGAACGCCCGCTCATGTTAGTGGTGGGCGAACTGGACGACAACGTGGATCCCGCCTCGACCATGCAGGTGGTCAGCGCCCTGCAGCGCGCCAACAAGCCCTTCGAGCTGGTAGTTATCCCCGGCGCCCACCACACCATGGGCGAGAGCTACGGCGAACACAAGCGCTACGACTTCTTCGTGAAGAACCTCCTTGGCGTGGAGCCCCCCAAGTGGTCCGATCTGGAAAAGAGATAAGTTAAAAGATAAGAGTTAAGAGTTAAGAGATAAGAGATAAGCGTTCGAACACACCATCTCGCCTCGAACCATCACAAATCATCTATAGGCAGTGTGCCCGGCGGTTTCCCCGCCGGGCCTCCCCTCGCCTCCCCCACACAATAAGCAAACACCCCCGTGCAATCATTACTCACCCCCGAACAGATAGCCCTCTGGCAGCAACTGCTCCCCCTCGACGAGGGGCGCGAAGAGGGCAAACAGCAACGCATCGTAATTACCTGCCACAAAGGCCCCGACGGCGACGCCATCGGCTCGGCCACTGCCCTGGCCTCATGGCTGCGCCGACTGGGCAAAGAAGCCACCGTGGTGGCCCCCACCATCTTCCCCGACTTCCTGAAATGGATTCCTGGGGCCGACCAAGTCCTGGTCTATGACAAGCACGAGGCCGAAGTGCAGCCCGTGGTGGAAGCGGCCGACCTCATCATCATGGCCGACCATGGCGAGCTCTCACGCATGGCCGCCCTGGGCGACGTGGTGGCCGCCAGCACCGCACCACGCATCATGATCGACCACCACCTCGACCCGCAGCAAGGCATCGCCCAACTGGTCATCTCCCACCCCGAGCTCAGCAGCACCTGCGAACTGGTGCTGCGCCTCATCATCGAACTGGGCCAATACGAAGCCCTCACCCACGACGAGGCCGTGAGCCTGTACACTGGCATGATGACCGATACCGGCGCCTTCACCTACGCCAGCAGCCGCCCTGAGATTTACCAACTCATCAGTCTCCTGCTGGCCAAGGGCATCGACAAGGACAAGATCTACCGCAACGTGTTCTTCACCTATAGCCCCGACCGCCTGCGCCTGATGGGCTACCTGCTGTATGTGAAGCTGGAACTGGACCGCAAGCGCCACGCCGCCATCATGACCTTCACCAATGCCGAACGGCGCCGCTTCCGCACGCTCAACGGCGACACCGAGGGCTTCGTGAACCTGCCGCTGCAAATCCTGGGCATGAAACTGTCCATCTTCCTGCGCGAGGACACCGAGCGCCCCCTGGTGCGCGTGAGCCTGCGCTCGGTCGATGACTTCCCCTGCAACGAGATGGCGGCCGAGTTCTTCGGCGGCGGCGGACACAAAAACGCAGCCGGCGGCGAGGTGTGGGGCACCATGGACCAGGCCGTGAAGCGTGCCAAGGAAGCCATCAACAAATACGCCCCGCTACTCAGGGCATAGCGCGCCACAACGCCGTGAGTGCGGGCGCCGATGCCACGGAAACACCCCCACAAGCATCCCAAGCCCTCCATTTTCACGCTGCAGCCCTCATTTTTCACGCTTTCACTTTTCACTTTTCACTTTTTCTGCCTACCTTTGCCCCCGCAATGAGAAAGACACTGATACACACCCTGGCCACCATGACCCTCGGCTTGGCATGGATGGCAGCCGCCACGCTGGCACTCACCTCGTGCGACGACGAAGAGACCTATGCCGAGAAGAAGGAGAAGGAACGCGATGCCGTGGCCGGATTCCTCTCGCGCGACGTATATATCACCTCCACCGACGGGCTGGACACCATCTGCCACGTAGGCCGCATCAAACCCATCAGCGAGGAAACCTTCTACGCACAGGACAGCACCACCAATGTGGAGCAGAACGAGTATGTGCTCTTCACCAGCACCGGCGTTTACATGCAGATTGTGCGCCAAGGCACCGGACAGCGCATCATGCCCGGCGAGTCACGCCGCATCGACTGCCGCTACATAGAATACAACATCATGAGCGACTCGGTGATGACGCGCAACGACGTGAACTTCTGGCACACCAACCCCGACGTGATGGAAGTGAGCAACAACTACGGCAATTTCACCGCATCGTTCAGCACCGAGGGCGGCGGTGGCGCCATGTACCAGTACTATGGCAAGACGGCCGTGCCCGCCGGCTGGCTCATCCCACTCACCTACATCCGTGTGGGCCGGCAACAGACAGCTACAGACCCCATCGCCAAGGTGCGCCTCATCGTGCCCCACACACAGGGCACGTCCAACGCTTCGACCGCCGTCTATCCCTGCTTCTACGAAATCACCTATCAGGAAGAGCGCTACTGACCCTCCATCACCCTCCCACCCTCTTCCATCCATCACAATCTCCACTACAATCCATTCCTGCCTCCACTACCATCCATCACATCCTCCCCTATTTCATCCCCCCCTCTTCCCACACATCCTTTTCCCCCTTTCCCCGATTGATGCTTGAAGAGGCAGGAACTACACAAGCCCTCGAAGCCGGACCATCCGCTTCGGGGGCTTATCGCATTTTTATGCCGGCCCGATTGGGCCATCAGACAGGCCTCAACCCCAACTGCACCAAAGGCCAAATGAAATTCAACGTACGTGCAAATATAAATTGCACGTACGTTGAATTACAAATTGTACGTACGTGCAAATATATGTTAGACGTACGTGCAAATATAGATTGTACGTACGTGCAATCAAATTTGAGGCAGGCCCTGCGATTGGTTTGCTTAGACCATGGCACGGTTTGAGGCCGGCCTCACAGGCGGATGAGGCCCGCTACACGCCGAAAAAAAAGGCTGCGCCGGCGGATTGCTGGCGCAGCCCTTCTGAGGGTCAGGATAGCGGCAAAGGCTTAGAAATGGTAGCCAGTGCTCTGCTTTGTCGTAGTGGTTTTCTTGGCCGAAGTGCTCTTCTTAGTCGTGCTGCCCTTCTTGGCCGTTGTGCCAGTGGCAGCGGCAGCGGCGTTGGCCCCCTGGCTGGCCTGATAGTAGCGCAGGGCCTCGGGCAGGTGCTTCTGTATGTCGGCAATACGCTTGCTATCGGAGGGGTGTGTGCTCAGGAAGGCCGGCGTGGTGCTGTTGGAGCTCTGTGCCATACGCTGCCAGAACACGATGGCCTCGTTCGGGTCGTAGCCGGCCATGGACGAGAAGATCAGGCCCATGTAGTCGGCCTCGCTCTCGTGATTGCGCGAGTACTTCAGCTGGGCCAGGTTGCTGCCCAGGCCATAGAGGGTGGTGGCCTGGTTGGCCAGGTCGGTGTTGACACCGGTGGCCGAGAGCACGCCGCCCAGCAACTGGCCACCCAGTTCGGCTTTCTGCTGCTTGGTCATCTGTTCGGCCGAGTGCTTGGCCACGGCATGGGCTATCTCATGGCCCAGCACGATGGCCAGGCCAGCCTCGGTCTGTGTGAGCGGCAGGATGCCCTCATACACCACAATCTTTCCGCCGGGCATGCAGAAGGCATTGGCCTGCTTGTCCTGCACCAGGTTGAACTCCCACTTGAAGTTCTGCAGCTCGTTGGCATAGCCGTTCTGGCTCAGGTAGGTTTCCACGGCGTTGGCCAGGCGCTGGCCCACGCGCTTCACCATGGCCGTGTTGTTGGCATCGGTGCTGGCCTTGGCGGTTTGCATGTACTTGGTGTATTCCTGTGTGCTCAGACTCAGCACCTGTGCATCGTCCACCATAAGGCGGTGTTTGCGGCCCGTGATGGGCACGGTGGATGTGGTGCCGCAGGCGCAGAGTAGGCTCAGCAGCAGTGTGGCTGCCAGCGAGCGTATGGCTGTAACTGTTCTGTTCATTGCTGTTGGATTGAAAAAGGGGGGACCTCCCCGGCTTCGTCCCGTAAGAAGTCCCCCCACCGCAAAAAATGTTATTAGAAAACGCTGTTGTTTGATGTGTGTATTACTCTTCGGTCTGTGTGGCCTCGAAGTCCTTGATGAGCTGCTGCTGCACGTCGGTGGGCACGAGCTCATAGGAGGAGAAGCGCATCACGAAGGAGGCACGGCCGCCGGTGAGCGAGCTCAGTGCGGTGGAGTAGCTTGACATCTCCTTCAGAGGCACCTTGGCGGTGAGCTTCTCATAGCCGCGCTCGGAGGTCATACCGAGAATCATGCCGCGGCGGCCCTGCATGTCGGACATCACGTCGCCCAGCTTGTCGGAGGGCACCATCACCTCGACGTCGTAGATAGGCTCCAGAATCTTCGGGCCGGCCAGTTTGAAGGCCTGGCTGAAGGCGTTGCGGCCTGCCAGCATGAAGGAGAGCTCGTTGCTGTCCACGGGGTGCATCTTACCGTCGTACACAATCACGCGCACGTCGCGGGCATAGGAACCGGTGAGGGGACCCTGCTCCATCTTGGACATGACGCCCTTCAGGATGGCGGGCATGAAGCGTGCATCGATGGCACCGCCCACCACGCTGTTGATGAAGATGAGCTTACCGCCCCATTCCAGGTCGATGGTCTCTTCGCTCTTGGCATTGATGCGGAACTCCTGACCGCCGAACTTGTACACTTCCTGCACGGGCGTTCCCTCCACGTAGGGCTCCACGATAAGGTGTACCTCGCCGAACTGGCCTGCGCCGCCCGACTGCTTCTTGTGGCGATAGTCGGCGCGTGCGGCCTTGGTGATGGTCTCGCGGTAGGGGATGCGGGGCTCCTCAAAGTTGATCATGATCTTCTCGTTGTTCTCGATGCGCCACTTCAGGGTGCGCAGGTGGAATTCGCCCTGACCCTTCACCAGGATCTGACGCAGTTCCTTGCTCTGCTCCACAATCCAGGTGGGATCCTCCTGGCTCATGCGCTGCAGCACGCTCATCATCTTCTCCGTCTCGCTCTCGTTCTGGGCGCGGATGGAGCGGATGTACTTAGGCTCGGGGAACTGGATGAAGTTGAAGCGGTTGTCGCAGCCGGGGGCGTTGAGGGTGTTGCCCGTCTTCACGTCCTTCAGCTTCACGGAACAGCCTATATCGCCTGCCACCAGCTCTTCCACCTTGATGCGGTTGGCGCCTGCGCAGCAGAACAGCTGTGCCATGCGCTCCTTCGAGCCGCGGTCGGCATTGGTCAGGTCGTCGCCTTCGTGTACCTTGCCGCTCATCACCTTGAAGTAGCACACCTGTCCGATATGTGGCTCGACAGAGGTCTTGAAGAAGTAGAGGCTGGTGGGAGCAGCGCTGTCGGGAGCCACCTCCTCGCCAGCGGTGTTCTTCACCTTGGGCATCTCATCGACAAACGGCACCACGTTGCCCAGGAACTCCATCAGGCGGCGCACACCCATATCCTTGGAGGCGCACACGCAGAACACGGGGAACATGCCACGTGCTGCCAGACCCTTGCGGATGCCTTCGCGCATCTCGTCCTCGGTGAGGCTCTCGCTCTCGAAGAACTTCTCCATCAGTGTCTCGTCGTGCTCGGCAGCGGCCTCAACGAGTACGCGGTGCATCTCGGTGGCCTTGTCCAGCTGGTCGGCGGGTATGTCCTCGATGATGGGAGCGCCGCCTTCGGGCTTCCAGGAGTACTTCTTCATGAGCAGCACGTCGATCAGGCTGTTGAAGTCCGGTCCGGTCTTGATGGGGTACTGAATGGGCACCACCTTCGAGCCGTAGGCAGCGGTGAGCTGCTCCAGCACCTGGTCGTAGTCGCAGTTCTCGGCATCGAGCTGGTTCACCAGGAAGATGACGGGCTTGTCCAGTTGCTCGGTGAGGCGGAAATGGTTCTGTGTGCCCACCTCCACGCCATACTGGCCATTGATCAGAATCACGGTGGTGTCCGTGACGCCCATGGCCGTCATGGCAGCTCCGACAAAGTCATCGCTGCCCGGGCAGTCTATGATATTCAGTTTCTTGCCGTTCCACTCGCAGTGGAACACGGTAGAGAACACGCTGTAGCCATACTCCTGCTCGACAGGGAAGTAGTCGCTCACGGTATTCTTCTGCGTGATACGGCCGCGGCGGCTGATGATGCCACTCTCGAAGAGCAGCGCTTCGGTGAGGGTTGTCTTACCCGCACCGTCGTTCCCAAGCAGGGCGATGTTCTTGATTTCTTGCGTCTGGTAAGTTTTCATAATCGTTAAGGTATGTTTTAGTGTATGTTTTTGGTATTTCGGGGTGCAATTTAGGCATAATTTGTGAAACGGCACGCATCTTGGCCCAAGTTTTTTGCTGCAAGGGAGCATAATTCTTGTTTTTTGCCTACCTTTGCCGAGGCATAGCCCTCTTCTTCCCCCCTACTCATGGCCGGAATATACATTCATATACCCTTTTGCAGCTCGCGCTGCATCTATTGCGATTTCTTTTCGACCACACAGGCCGGAAAGCGTGCTGCCTACGTGGATGCGCTTTGCCGCGAGATTGCCTCGGACGACCTGCCCGCCACGCCTGCGGACATGCGCGTGCGCACCATATATATAGGTGGCGGCACGCCGTCACTGCTCACCGCCGACCAGCTGGAACGCATCCTGCAGGCCATCCATCAGCGCTTCGACGTCGCCCCCGATGCCGAAATCACCCTTGAAATGAACCCCGACGACGTGAGCCATTCGCCATTCGTCATTCGTCATTCATCATTAGTCATTAGTCATTCGTCATTCCCCATTAGTCATTCCTCATCCCCCTCCGGGGGATCACAGGGGGCCTCCTCATTCCCCATTAGTCATTCCTCATCCCCCTCCGGGGGATCACAGGGGGCCTCCTCATTAGTCATTAGTCATTCCTCATTCCCCAACCGCATCTCGCTCGGCATCCAGTCCTTCCACGACCCATTGCTTCGGTTCCTTCGCCGCCGCCACGATGCCGAAACGGCCATCAATGCCGTAGGCCAACTGCAGGAAGCAGGAATCCATAACATCAGCATCGACCTGATCTACGGCCTGCCCGGCCAGACCATGGAACTGTGGCAGCGCGATCTCGACATAGCCTTCAGCCTCGGCATACAGCACCTCTCGGCCTATGCGCTGAGCTACGAAGAGGGCACCGCCCTATGGCACATGCGGCAACAGGGCAGCATCTGCGAAACCGACGAAGAAACCATGGTGAACATGTACGAGCTCCTGTGCCAACGCGCTCAGGCAGCCGGCTTCGACCATTACGAAATCTCCAACTTCGCCCTCCCCGGCTTCCAATCGCGCCACAACTCCAGCTACTGGACCGGCACTCCCTACCTCGGCTTCGGCCCCGGCGCCCACAGCTACGACGGCCTTTCCACCCGCTGGTCCAACCACCCCGACCTGGACACCTACCTTGCCTATTGGGGCAGCCCCACAGCGGCCACACCCGCAAGCAATGCTGCACCCGCAGCCCCCACTGCGGCCACACCCGCAGGCAGTGTTGCACCCACAGCCCCCACTGTGGCCACACCTGCTGGCAATGCTACACCCACAGCCCCCACTGCGGCCACCCCTGCAGGCAGTGTTGCACCCGCAGCCCCCACTGTGGCCACCCCCGCAGGCAGTGCTGCACCCGCAGCACCCACTGTGGCCACATTCGCAGGCAGTGCCACACCCACAGCCCCCACTGTGGCCACCCCCGCAGGCAGAGTGGCCGGCGGTTTCCCCGCCGGCTCCCCCTCCCCTCGCTCCATTGAGCACCTCACGGAAGCAGAACGCTATGACGAATTTGTAATGTGCGGCCTCCGCACCCGCCAAGGCATCGATTTGGAAGCCCTGGAAGCCCGCTTCGGCCACCAGCGCCATGCCTACCTGCTCCGCATGGCAGCACCCCACCTCAATGCTGGCACGCTGGCCCTTAGCGGGCACCACCTACACCTGACACAAAAATCGCTCATGACATCGGACGATGTCATGAGCGATCTGATGGCATAACCTGGCATAACCTATGCCGCACAAGGCCTGCCCTGCCTACTTCAGCCCCTCTTCAAACCACCGCACTATGCTCTTGTACAAGTGCAGGCGCGTGTTGCCGCCACTGATGCCGTGGTTGCGGTTCGTATAAACCAGCTGGTGGAAAGGCTTGTCGGCCTGCACCAAAGCCTCGGTCAGCTCGGCCGTATTGCGGAAATGCACGTTATCGTCGGCCGAACCATGGCAGATGAGCAAACGCCCATTCAGCTGGGCCGCGCGGGTGAGCGGGCTGTCATCATAGCCTGCAGGGTTCTCCTTGGGTGTGCGCATGAAGCGCTCGGTATAGACGCTGTCGTAATAGCGGTAGCTGGTCACTGGCGCCACCGCTACGCCGGCATAAAATACAGGGCGCCCCTCCATCATGGACATCAGCGTCATGTATCCGCCGTAGCTCCAGCCCCAGATGCCGATGTGGTCCTTGTCAACGAAGGGCTGACGAGCCAGCCAGAGGGCCGTCTCCACCTGGTCCTTGGCCTCCAGGAGACCCAGGTGCTGGTAGGTCTGCTTCTCCCATGCTGCACCGCGACCGCCCGTTCCGCGGCCGTCCACACACACGCAGATGAAGCCTTCCTGGGCCAGGTAGTGCTCGAACAGACAGCCGCCACAGTTGCCAGCCCACCAGGAATCAATCACCTGCTGCGAGCCGGGGCCGCTGTACTGGAACATCACCACCGGATAGCGCTTGGAGGCATCAAAGCCCACAGGCTTCAGCATGTAGCCGTTCAGCTGTGCGCCCTCGTCGGTAGTGAAGGTGAAGAACTCCGGCTTGCTCAACCCCAAGCCTTCAACTTTCAACTTTAAGCTATTGTTATCCTCCAGCGTGGTCAGCACCTTGCCGCCGGCATCGTTCAGCGTGGTGACAGGCGGCGTGGTGATATTGCTATACACATTCATGAAGTACTTGTGCGAAGCCGAGAACACCGCCGTGTTGGTGCCTTTCTGTGCGCTCAGCTTGGTCACGCGGCCCTTGGCATCGGTCTTATACACAGCTTTGTACTGCGGCCCTTCGGCATCGGCAGCATAGAAGCACTCGCCCGTGCGGTCGTCGTAGCCGTAGTAGTCGGTCACCACGAAATCGCCTTTGGTCAGCTGGCGGCGCATGGTGCCGTTCAGGTCGTACAGGTACAGGTGGTTGAAGCCGCTGCGCTCGCTCATCAGCACAAACCCGCCGGGGTGGAAGGAGAGGTTCTTGTAGGGTTCCTCGGTGATATAGGGCTTCACCTCATCGCGCACCACCAGCTTGCACTCGGTGCTGCGGGGGTTGGCCATATAGATGTCCAGGCGGTCCTGGTGGCGATTCTGCGTAAGGATGCACAACCGGTTGGCATCGCTGGTGAACTTGATGCGTGGCACGTATCCGTCGGCATCCAACGGCAGCTTCATCTGGCGTGTCACGCGGCTCTTGATGTCATAGGTGAGCACCGTCACGGTGGAGTTCACCTCGCCGGCGATGGGGTATTTGTAACGATACTCGCCGGGATAGTCGGCATACTGCGCCTTGGCAGGCTCCAGCCCCTTGTACCACGGGAAACTGAACTCCTTCACCGCCGTCTCGTCATAGCGGATCCAGGCCAGCATGGTGTTGTCGGCATTGAAGTCGAAGGCACGGGCAAACGAGAACTCCTCCTCGTTCACCCAGTCGGGCTTGCCGTTGATGATCTTGTTGAAGGCGCCGTCCTTGGTCACCTGCGTCTCGGCGTTGTTGAACAGCAGGCGCACCAGGAAGAGGTTGCCGCCACGCACGAAGGCCACCATCGTGCCGTCGGGCGAGAAGGCCGGCACCTCCTGCGGTCCGCCGTCGCTCAGCGGCACGAGCGTCCGGTTGCGCACATTATATAAATAATACACGGCTGTGAACGAATGCCGATAGATGGGCACCGTCTGCGTCTGGATGAGGATATGCTGCTCGTCGGGACTCAGGATGTAGCCCTCGATGTGGTCCAGCCGTACGTCGCCCTTGGTATTGGCCACATCGAACAGCACATCGGCCTGCTTGCCCGTGCGGAACGAAAAGGCCACGATGCGCCGGCCATCCACAAGGCTGGAGTAGCGCTCGCCATCCTGCATCGGCCGCACGCCGTACACCGACTTGGCGGCATACGCCCTGCGGGTGATGTCCTCCAGCGTAAGCCCCGCTGCACGGCCAAACACCGGGGCCATGCACAGGCAAAGCAACAATACACACAAGCGGGAAGGCAACACCTCCCAAACACGGCCCATGCCGGCACGCGCCACGGCAAAACGGGCATTCATTCGCTTCGTCATATCCTTAATTTGAAGATTTCTTGCACAAAAGTACGGCCTTTTGCCCGAAGTACCAAATAAAAAGCATACCTTTGTAGCAAATTAAACCCAAAAATACCTCTAAACATGAAAAAGCTCACCTACTCACAGCGCCCGCTCACCGCGTTGCTGACGCGCAGCTGCATCGCAGCCATCCTGCTGCTGGCCGCCACCCTGCCGCAAGCGCTCCACGCCGCCAACCCTGCTGCGGCTGGCACCGACTACACCAAAGCGACCCAGCGCTCCGGCGTCGTCCTTGACCAAATCATCAAGGTAAACGACTACTGGCAGGCACACAACACGCCCTATGTGCGCTCCTTCTGGGACCACGCCGCCTACCACACCGGCAACATGGAAGCCTACCGGCTCACCGGCCGCGCCGACTGGTACGCCTACACCGACAAGTGGTGCCGCCACAACGAGTGGAAAGGAGCCAAGAGCAATGACCGCAAGAACTGGAAGTACAAGACCTACGGCGAAGGGCAGGACTTCGTGCTCTTCGGCGACTGGCAGATCTGCTTCCAGACCTATATAGATATGTACAACCTCGTGCCCGCCCCCTATAAGGTGGCACGCGCCATCGAGGTGATGAGCCACGAGTGCAGCATGCAGGACACCCACTTCTGGTGGTGGGCCGATGCGCTCTATATGGTCATGCCTGTGATGACGAAGATGTACAAGCTGACCGGCGAGGTGAAGTACCTGGACAAACTCACGGAGAACTTCCTCTGGAGCGACAGCCTGATGTATGACAAGGACGAGCAGCTGTACTACCGCGATGCCAAATACATCTACCCGAAGGTGAAGACGGCCTGCAACGGCGGCAAGAGCTTCTGGGCACGCGGCGACGGCTGGGTGCTGGCCGGCCTGGCCAAGGTGCTGGCCGACATGCCCCAGGACTACCGGAACCGCCCCATCTTCGTGCAACGCTTCCGCGAACTGGCCGAAGGTGTGGCCCGCGTGCAGCGCCCCGATGGCTATTGGAGCCGCTCCATGCTCTGCGAGGACGATGCGCCGGGCCCCGAGACGTCCGGCACCGCCTTCTTCTGCTACGGCCTGACCTGGGGCGTGAACCACGGCTATCTGGACAAGGAGAAGTACGCCCCCGTCATTGCCAAGGCCTGGAAATACCTCTCCGAGAAGGCCCTTCAGCCCGATGGCAGCATCGGCTTCGTACAGCCCATCGGCGAGAAGCCCGACCCCACCAAGACCGTCGATGCCCACTCGCAGGCTCCCTTCGGCACAGGTGCCTGGCTGCTGGCCGCCTGCGAGATGGTGCGCTACATCAACGCCGACCCCTTCATCCCCACCCCCGACCCTGACAAGCTGACCAACAGCATCTATCACCACACACCCGGCACTCCTACTGTCTCCGGCCCCGTGGGCGGCGGCTCCCCGGCCATCGCTCTCACCGGCTCCCCCACCGCGGCCGACCCCATGCTCCGCTATCGCGGCCATGAGATCTTCGGTTCATTCGAAATTCAGAATCCCACCGACGAGAATATCGCCCAAGTCATTCAGATTACCGATATGGCCACGCTGAAGAAATCCAACTGCGCCGTGGCCCGTGAGTTCTTCTTCCTTGACGGCGACCGCAACGAAGTGCCCTATCAGATCACGCACGACGGCCGCGTACTCGTCTTCGCCTCCGTGCGCCCCCACAGCAGCATCGCCCTCACCATGTACAAGGGACAGCCGCTCGACTACGAGCTCACCTGCAACGGACGCATCTACCCCAACCGCTGGGACGACCTGGTCTGGGAGAACGACCGCTCGGCATGGCGCTTCTACGGCCCCGACGCCCACAACCACATGAAGAACGCCGCCTACGGCTTCGACACCTTTGTCAAGAACACGCCGCACCCCATACAGGACCAGCTCTACCACAACGAACTCACCTCCTATGGCGTGAACACCTCCATGCAGCGCGCCAAGAGTCCCCTCAACTGGAACGAGGTGCACCGTGGCTACACCTACCACCGCAACCACGGTGCCGGCATGGATGCCTATACCGTCGGAGCCACCCTCGGCGCAGGTGCCGCCGCCCTGATGGCCCCCTACAGCCCCCAGGCGGGTGGCAATACGTCCACAGCTACCTCCCCCCGCCGGGGGGACATGGGGGGCCTGACTCTCCTCTACCCCCTGTACTATGAAAAGGCTGAGATCCTTGACAATGGTCCCCTCCGCTTCACCGTGCGCATGACCATGCCTGAGCAAAAGCTTCCCTCGGGAACCGCTTACCGCGAGACACGTCTCATCACACAGGACTGCGGCAGCCATTTCGCCCGCGTTGAAATCACCTACGAAGGCATTACCGAGCCCACCCCCGTCTGTGCCGGCATCGTTGTTCACGAATCGGCCCCCAAGGCCTACGTGCTCAACCAGGCAGAAGGCTACGTGACCTACGCCGAGGCTCTCGACCACCCCGAGACGATGAACGGCGAGCACTACCTCGGCATCTTCGTGCCTCAAATGGATAATGGACAATTGAAAATGAACAATGCCGCGGCCAATAAGAAGTCTAAGAAGAAGGGGAAATCATTGTCCACTGTCCATTGTCCATTGTCCGTTGATTTTCTCCCACTTGCGGAGAAGCGCGCCGGTGGCATCGGCCACGCCATCATCCAAACCACCTATCAGCCCGGCCAGCCCTTCGTCTATTACACCGGCAGCGCATGGAGCCTCTATGACGTGCCCACCCGTGCCATCTGGGAGCAGACGCTCCGCCACGAAAAAGCCATCCTTCAACACGGCCTCCAACTCGTAAACCACTAACCACCATTATCCATTATCCATTATCCATTATCCATTATCAATTATCCATTATCAATTGTCCATTATCCATTATCAATTATCAATTATCAATTGTCCATTGTCCATTACCAATTCCCCCCATGCCCCAAGATCCTGCATCTGACCTTCTACGTAGCAACATCGAAGAGGCTGTCGGCCGGAAGCTCCGAACACCTAAGGACTTCGACTTCCTGGCCGCCAGCATCTTCGACAAGCTCCACTTGCATATCAGCCCCACCACCCTCAAGCGCGTCTGGGGCTACCTCCACGACACCTCCTCCGCTCCCCGCCAAACCACCCTCGACCTCCTCGCCCAATTCATCGACTACCCCTCCTTCAAGGCCTTCGCTGACGCCCATACCGCTTCAACAGATGAAGCTCAGGGCCCCATAGCAGATGACGCCCAGGCCGCAACAGCTCCCACCGTCTCTCCAACCGCGGTCGGCGATTCTATCGCCGACACCACTTCTCCCTCCAGCATTATTACCCCTCCCAATCCGCCCACAACCCGCACCGAAAGTGCTTTCACCACGCAGCCCTCATCCGGCGAGGCCCCACTCCCCTCTCCATCGCATAGCGACACGCCACCCTTCTCCGATGCTGCCATTCACCCCTCTGCCGGCGCAGCCACTCCCCATTCCGCTCGCAGGGCCCCATTCTTCACTCAGCTTTCTTCATTCTTCATTCGTCACTCGTCATTCGTCATTCTTCTCATCCTTCTCCTCGCCATCGTCCTCCCCTTTGCCATGCGCAGTCACCACGCCTCAGATCCCAGCATCCTGCGTCTCGGCACCAAGTTCAGCAGCTACGAAGCCTACCTCAAGCGCTTCAATCTCAAGCCCGATAAGTACCTCCCCTACTACACACAACACCCCAAGTATCCCCACATCTACTTCTGGGGTCCTGAATACCACCACCCTGTATGGCACAACGATGGCGATTCAGCAGCCATGATGCCCACTATCACCGTGTACTACCACCCTGATGACTACCCCACCGACTCCGCATCCCTCGCTCTGCTGGCCGTCCGCAACAAAGAACGCTACCTCGATTTCGTTGCCCACAATCCCGTCCTCATCACCTTCATGAAGGACCTCGTCGACACCTCCTACGTCTTCCTCGGCGTTTACGTCCTCTCCTCACGCTCCGACACCACCTATCAGGTATGGGAACGCATGACCGACGACATCGACATCAACCACCTCGAACGGCTCGAACGCTACCACTACTAATCACCTCACTGATATCTCACACCGAAGCTGACATCAATTATGTCTCACAGATTCCGCTCTAAGGCACAGATAGCACAGAAAAAAATAGTCCCACAGAAATAACTGAAATAACAGAAATGACTGAAGTGATCCGCGTGGCATAGAGCGAAGGTTTCCGTCATTTCCGTTCTTTCCGTGGGACAAAACGCTATCCGCAAAAAGATTATAATGGTCCCACAGAAATAACAGAAAGGACTTAAATGACTGATATGATCCGCGTGGCATGGAGTGAAGATTTCCGTCATTTCCGTTCTTTCCGTGGGACAAAACGCTATCCACAAAAAGATTATAATGGTCCCACAGAAATAACTGAAATAACAGAAAGGATCCGCGTGGCATGGAGTGAAGATTTCCGTCATTTCCGTTCTTTCCGTGGGACAAAATGCTATCCGCAAAAAGATGATGATAGTCCCACTGAAATAACAGAAATGACTGAAGTGATCAGCGTGGCATGGAGTGAAGATTTCCGTCATTTCCGTTCTTTCCGTGGGACAAAAACGCTATTCGCAAAAAGATTATAATAGTCCCACAGAAATAACTGAAATAACAGAAAGGACTTAAATGACTTATCATAATTAACGTAATTCGAAGCGCCCAAGTCCAATTTATGCCAATTACGTCAATTCGTTTTCCTTTATATACCCCGTTTCGTGTCCCCATATTACCTCAATTCGTATCAAAAAACACAAGAAACTGACAATGAAGCAGAAAAATCAGCCCACGATGATACAACTTTCAGGAAAGATACCTATATTTGCACCGAAAAAGTTATGAAATTCGTGACCATACTCCCGAATTTCACATAAAAATCAGGAGTACACTCCCCAATTTCCACATCGTATGTACAAAAGATTATTAGACCTTGAGGGCAAGTTGGACGAAGGGATGTTCCTGTTTGGCGCACGCCAAACAGGGAAATCAACCCTCTTGAAAGAGCGCTTCAAAGGAGCCATTTATTACGATTTACTTAATCCGGCTGTAAGGAAAGCCCTAAAACAGAATCCAAATTCCTTCTGGGAGGCACTGCAGGACAAACCAGCCGGTACACTTATTATTGTGGATGAAATCCAGAAAGTGCCGGAACTTCTGGATGTTGTACATTCCCTCATGGTGGACAGAGGTCTATTTTTTATCCTCAGCGGTTCCAGCGCCCGGAAGCTAAAGCGTTCAGGCGCCAACACCCTCGGAGGGCGAGCCATACCCGAAACCCTGTTCCCTCTTGTTTGGCCAGAAGTCACGGATTTCCGGATAGACCGTGCCGTTCAGAACGGCATGATTCCCCGCCACTACATGGTAGAAGATGCCACCAAGCGTCTTTCTGCATATGTGAAGGTATATCTCGACGAGGAAATACGGGAAGAAGGCGAAGTGCGGGAACTCGATGCCTTCGAACGCTTCCTCGAAGTAGCGGCCATTTCTGACGGAGAAATGCTGAACTACGCCAATATCGCCGCAGACTGCGGAGTATCAGCCAAAACCGTGAAATCCTACTTTCAGATTCTCTACGATACACTCATCGGTTATGAAATCCCAGCCTTTCGGAAGGAAATCAAGCGGAAGATTGTGCAGGCACCACGCTTTTACTATTTTGATGTCGGACTCGCTAACTACCTGTTGGGCAGACACACCCTGAAACGAGGCACGGATGACTACGGACATGCCTTCGAACATCTTGTAGTACAGGAAATCATTGCATACAAAGGATATAACGACAAGCGTGACATTATATCTTATTGGCACACCTACGACAAGAAAGAGGTGGACATCATCATCGGGGATGCAAAAGTGGCTATTGAAATCAAGTCTTCTGAACATGTGGAAAACAAGCACAAGAAAGGACTCAAGGCTTTTCAGGAAGAGCATCCTGAATGTCGCCTGATCATAACCTCTCTGGATCCAATCACCCGAACATCTGGCGATATAGAACTTATCTATGTCTTGGACTTCCTCAAGATGCTCTGGCATGGTGGAATTTTCTAATACATATCTCACACAGGAAGTGAATTAACCGATCCTCATGATGGGACATCTAGTGTCACTTATCATGAAGTAAATGTCTATTATAATGATGATGGAAGTATTAACGAAGAAATGACTTATAGTCAAAAGCAGCAAAAGGAAGAGACACTAATGAACTGAAATAACAGAAAGGACTTAAGTGATCCGCGTGGCGTGGAGTGAAGATTTCCGTCATTTCCGTTCTTTCCGTGGGACAAAAACGCTATCCACAAAAAGATTATAATAGTCCCACAGAAATAACTGAAATAACAGAAAGGACTTAAATGACTGAAGTGATCCGCGTGGCATGGAGAGAAGATTTCCGTCATTTCCGTTCTTTCCGTGGGACAAAATGCTATCCGCAAAAAGATTATAATAGTCCCACAGAAATAACTGAAATAACAGAAAGGATCCGCGTGGCATAGAGCGAAGATTTCCGTCATTTCCGTTCTCTCCGTGGGACAAAAACGCTATTCGCAAAAAGATTATGATAGTCCCACAGAAATAACTGAAATGACTGAAGTGATCCGCATGGCATAGAGCGAAGATTTCCGTCATTTCCGTTCTTTCCGTGGGACAAAATGCTATCCGCAAAAAGATGATGATGGTCCCACAGAAATAA
>JAFXQT010000051.1 GCA_017526905.1 Bacteroidaceae bacterium
TATTTCCGAACAGATTTTGTTTCAAGGCCGCCGGGGCGTAGCGGGCTACGTCCCAAGGACTTGGAACAAAAGATGCCGGAAAGAGGCAAGAGCAAACAAAGATAATTCATAGAGAATTTATTAATTAATAGAACACACCTTAAATGTAAACACTACCCCCGGCCACTCGTTGCGAGCAGCCGGGGGCTTTTTCATGATACTTTTTGCATTTGGCGTTGGCAATTACCTATAGGGCTTTTGTCACCAGCCTCAATGCGCTACCATCTTTCGTCCGTTTTGGATGTAAATGCCGCGTGTGGCAGGGCGGGCGATGCGGCGTCCGGTAAGGTCGTAGATGGCTGCATCCACCACCTTCAGTCGTCCACCTTCCATCTCGCTGATGCCCACGGTGAGGGTGTCGAAGAAGCGCGGATAGGCTTCGGCTTCGGCCTCGGTGAAGGGTTCGCCGGTGTCGCGTACAGAGGCCACGGCCAGGTCGGCTATGTGGGTGCGTGCGCCACTTTCTGAGCCGTCAATCTCGAAGGTGAAGGTGCCGCCTTTCTTCATGCGGATGAAGAAGTCGAGCGTTTGCGGCGAGCGGCCGTCGGCGCCGTCAACGGCTACGGTTCCGTATTCCTTAGTGAAGAGGAAATCGTCCTTGTCACACTGCCATTGTCCAGCAGCCAGGTAGCGGTTGCGCATGTTCAGCGTGTTGGCTTGAGTGGCTTTGTCGCGGAACACAGTCATGGTGGCAAAGTAGATGCCGTCGGCCGGGGCAGTGAAGGCGATGGCGGGCGATGCCGAGCCGGTGGGGTGGAAGTTGCCGTTCTCGGTCACGAAGCAGTACTCATCGTTGGTGTACCAGGCCTTTCCGTTGGCTGCCTTGGCCTTGCCGCTGCCGGTATCGAACTTAGCAAACTTGGTGTAGGTGCCGTCGGCCACAGCGTAGCGGTAGAAGCCCCATGGTGCATTGTTGTTCTCGGCAAAGTCGGCTGCTGCTGTGGCATAGGTGTCGCCATCGGCGGTGCGGAACAGGCGGTAGTTGCCTTCGGCATCGAAGTTGATGGGCTTCTCGTCGGGGTCGCCTACGGCATCGTAGAAACGGGCGTATGCCTTGGCTTCTGCGATGGTGAGGGGATCGCCTGCACTGTGGCAGGTGGCCACGGCCAGTTCGGCGATGTGCGTACGAGCACCGCTCTCGCTGTCGCCAATTTCGAAGGTGAAGTGCTGTCCGGCTTTGAGGCGGATGTAGAAGTCGAGTGTTTGCGGCACCTTACCGTTTTGGCCATCCACCTCTGTGGTGCCGTAGGCTTTGGCAAACATAGAGCTGGAGCTGGGGCATTGCAGTTGTTCGTTCAGGAACCGGCTACGCATGTACAGGGTGTTGGCCTGTGCATCTTTGTCGCGCCACACGGTCATGGTGGCGTAGTAGATGCCGTCCTGTGGTGCGGTAAACACTACGGCGGGCGATGCCGAACCGGTGGGGTGGAAGTTGCCGTTCTCGGTCACGAAGCAATATTCGTTGTTGGTGTACCAAGCCTTTCCGTTGGTAGCCTTGGCCTTGCCGTTGTTGGTATCGAAGTTGGCAAACTTGGTGTAGGTGCCGTCGGCTACGTCATATCGGTAGAAGCCCCATGGCGTGTCGTTGTTATTAGCAAAGTCGGCTGCCGCAGTGGCGTAGGTGTCACCGTCGGCGGTTCGGAACAGATGGTAGTTGCCGTCGGCATCCAGGTCGATGGGTTTCTCTTCCACGGCGTGGCGGCTGGCCTCAACGGCAGCCCATGCGCGCTCCATATAGTACATATAGGTGTGTGTGAGGTTCACGTTCAGCTTCTTGTCGGCCACCACCTGCTTGGCCTCGGTAATCACATCGCTCAGCTTCTTGTATTCGGCCTGACCTACTTCTCCGGCGCCGGTGCCTGGCGTAACGGAAGCAAGCAGGCCCTCATACTTGGCAATGTCCTGGCCAAGCACTTCGTAGATGTCGCCGATACTCCACACCTCGTCAGCGTTGAATTCCGATGGCTTGATGATCCATTGGCGGTTGCCGCTGGTGCGGTTCTTCTCGTTGCTTTCCCAACAGATGAGTGCGGTGCCGTTAGTGTTGCCGCCGCCGGACACGTTGGCCGTGCGGGTGTATTTCTTGTTGATGATATTGTAGTAACTGTTCTCCTCGCTGGCCAGGCTGATGGTCCACAGTTGAGCCTCGTCAGTGGCGTCAGGCTCGGCCAGTGTGAGGCGTGTGTTGAGGTCGCCGTTGGGTGCGAAGAGTGCCAGGCCGCTGGCGCGGTTGATGAACTGGTAGGCATCGCCCACCTGGCGGATGGCCCAGTCTTGGGTGCGACGGGTGTCGTCGGCATTCCACAGACAGGTTTGTGTGCCGGCGGTCAGCCCCTCGTCCATCACATCGAACATCAGGCCCACGCCCACGCTCTTTACGCGGTAGAAATAGTTTGCGCTGACCTGGAACTCCTGTGCCACGTCGTCAGCCTCGGTGGCACGCTGTGGGAACTCAGTGTCGAGGAAAGCAAGGTGGTCGGTAATGAACTGCTTCAGGTCGTCCAGGTATTCTTGGTAGGTGTTGTGCATGACCGTCTCATTATACACCTTCTTGTTGATGCCATATTTGTCGTGGTTCAGCTTGGCCGACTGTGCGATGTGTGCACCGAGGCTATCCACGGCGTGCAGCAGGTGTTGCTCGATGCCGGCCTGACGCAGTTCCTTGTAGCGGCGGTTGATGAGCTGGCAGAACCAAGGATCCTTCCACATGCGCAGGAACCACTGGCGGCACACGCCGGTGTTGATGTCGCAGATTAGGCGTTGTGTGGTGTTGTTGCCACGTGTGTCATTGTTGTAGGCTATATCATAGTCCCACAGCGGACCGAAGTAGAGTTTCAGGTCGTTGGGGCGTTTGTACAGATAGGTGCTCCAGAAGCCGTCGTAGTTGGCGCTCATCTCGGTGCAGATGTACAGGTTGGCCAGCGACACTGAGTCCACCAGCTTGCGGTAGCCCTTGTCCTTGTCGCGGAAGTCGGCGCTGTAGAGAGCCGTCTCGAAGGCGTCCATCCACGTCTTCACGTAGTTGGCCTGTGCGTCGGTGATCTCTCCGTCCTTCGGCTTGTGTATACGTATGGGCACGCTCTCGCGTGTGGTTGTGATATATTTGTGGTCCTTCCATCCGTCGGCTTCAAGGAAGAAGCCCTCGCTGGGTGTTGTCTCGTCGCCGGGTGTCTCTATGTCCAAACGCCCGGATTCAACATCGGGATGGTCGGTAATCTGGTAGTTGCCCATGTACGTGCCATTGATGACCACATCCACAAACAACGCGCCCGGATTGAACTCCATGCCGCAGAAACGTCCCATCACATCAGTGGTCAGTGCGTTACGAATGAGCGATTTGTCAAAGTGGTTGGCCATGAGCACCCAGTTCCTGTCGGTCACGCTCTTGTCGCCCAGCAGTGCCACGGCCTTGCTGAATTTCATACGGTAGGCGGGTTTGTCCTTGGCACTGGTGTTGTTGTAGGTGGAGTTGCCTCGGCAACGAATCTGGACATTGGAATACACCTCTTTCTTGGTGCCGTCCACCATGGTCCAAGTACTGTTTACGAACGTCTTCTTGCTGGTGATGGCAGTAGAACCGCTTGTGGTGATATACACCGTGGGCAAGTTGCTGTACTGCTTCTGCGCCTGTGAGGATAGCGTGAGCCCCAGCAGCGCGAGGAGTAGGAATAAGTAGCGTTTCATGATGCTTTTAGTTTTAATATTAATGTTAGTATAAAAGTGTCAATATAAGGTAGTTTATTAGGCCTGATATATGTCTTTTATAGCTTGTTGACAGGGGCAAATTTAAAGAATTTCTGTGAAACCATGTCACCTATCACCGTTTTTTTAACCTTGAAAGCCAGAATGAAACATTTTTTGCAGGATTTGAAACGCAATTGTCCAACCCTGTGGGCAAAGGAAATGTCCCCGTGGCAATTCCCGAAGGCGTAACGGAATGAAATGGAGTGGGGCTGGAGGGGCCTGCAGCATGGAATGCTGCGTATAAGAAAACGCCCTCGGGGTTCAATTCCCGAAGGCGTAACGGAATGAAATGAAGTGGAGCTGGAGGGACCGGCAGCATGGAATGCTGCGCATAAGAAAACGCCCTCGGGGTTCAATTCCCGAAGGCGTAACGAAATGAAATGAAGTGGAGCTGGAGGGAATTGAACCCTCGTCCAAACAGGGACATCCTGCGCTTTCTACACGCTTATCCCAGCCTAAGGTTTTCGAGCGTTGGTTGGACCTGGGCCACCTGCCAGCGCCTTATCCTCTGAAAGTGTCGCCGAGGGTGCGAGGCCATCCTCGGTTAGTCCCGATGTTGCTGCGCCGCCGGTTCGGAGAGTTTCAGGACAGTGCCTCCGGGCGACGTCTCGTTCCAGCACCTTGTGCCGGAATAAAGCTTAGAGATCTACTATGCTTCGATCAAGCAGCGAGAGCGTAAGTGTTTTCGCCAGATAATTGTTGGAGACCATGGATTAAGGAGAGCGATCAGCGACTCTCCGCGTGCTTACGCAACATCTCGACCTGCTGTCAAATCCAGTCAGCCCCGATTTGTTTGCGGCCGCAAAAGTAGTGCATCGAACTGAAATGGCCAAATAAAACGGCATTTTTTCTGCTTCGACCTTTCTATTTGCAGCCCAAACACGCCCATCTTCAATGAGATAAGTGGCGGCGTGAAGAATAAGTGACTTTTTTTGGTAAACTTTAACAATAAAAAGCGGCTTTTTGAGTTATTAAAATAAAAGATATTATCTGCACAATGATTAACCAAGCTACATTAGAATTGAACATAGCAATGACAGATGGAATGAATATTGTGGAACGTGCGGTCAAGCGAGCCTTCGACTTCACCGTTTCGCTGTGTGCGCTTATTCTGTTGAGTCCCGTTTTTCTCGTAGTATTCATTGTCCTGAAGCTACAGGCCGATGGCCCTGTTATTTTCAAGCAGGAGCGTATCGGCTTGCATGGACGTCCGTTCAATATATATAAGTTCCGCACGATGGTGGTGAACTCCGAGGAGAAGGGTAAGCCACAACTGGCGCAGGAGGGCGACGATCGTCTGACACCCGTAGGACGCTTCCTGCGCGAGCACCATCTGGACGAGCTGCCACAGCTGTGGAACGTCCTGATTGGCGACATGAGCCTTGTCGGTCCCCGTCCCGAACGTCAGTATTTTATAGATAAGATCATGGCTGAGAACAGCGACTATGAGTACATCTTCCTGATGCGTCCCGGCTGCACATCGCTGGCCACTATCTATAACGGATATACGGATACCATGGAAAAGATGCTCATCCGTTTGCAGATGGATCTTGACTACTTGCAGAAACGCTCTCTTTGGCTTGACATAAAGGTGCTGGCCACGACGTTCGAATACATGGTGTTCGGCAAGAAGTTTTAGTAAGAAGAACCTATCATTACTCCGAATAAAATGAAGAAACACATACTCATTGCCCTCCTCCTCTTGCTTGTGGGTGGCATGCCGCTTGCCGCACAGCAGATGACCGACAACCAGCTCATATCCTATTTGAAAAAGGAGAAAGAGAAAGGCACGGATCAGGCTACAATCATAAAAAACGTCATGCAAAGAGGTGTTACACCCGATCAGCTGCGCCGCGTACGGAAAAAACTGGAGGCCGAACAAAAGCAGCTCGGCGCCATCGCTACAAAGCCGGAAGAAACTGGTGCTGCGTCGCGCACAAGAAATAAGCGGCAGGTGGCAGAGGACAACCGGCAGAAGCAAGATAACTACATGATCCGTTCGCAGCGCGAGGCGGATGAGTTCCGCTATTTGGACCGCGAGACACGTATGAATATGTATGGCGAGGAGTTGAATTTTATGGATTACGACTCCTTGCAGTATTATTATGACCAGGTGCCGCGCGAGCAGCAGGTGTGGGGCCGCAATATCTTCAGCCAGCGCCTGCTCACTTTCGAGCCCAACCAGAATATGGCCACCCCGCCAAACTATAGGTTGGGTGCTGGCGACAAGGTGATTATCGATGTGTGGGGTGCCAGTCAAGTAACGTTCGAGGGCGAAGTCTCGCCCGATGGTACCGTAACCATCGAAGGGGTCGGCCCGATAAAGGTCGGAGGCTTGAGCGTGTCACAAGCCACCACCCGAATCAGACAGCGCCTGGGGCAGTATTATGCCGATTGCCAGGTGAGTCTCTCACTTGGCGAGACCCGTAGCATCATCGTGCAGGTGATGGGCGAGGTGGTGATGCCCGGCACCTACACGCTCAGTTCGCTCTCGTCGGCATTCAATGCGCTGTATGCAGCGGGTGGTATCAGCGATATCGGTACGTTGCGTAACATCAAGGTATATCGTGGTGGGCGCGTCATTTCCACCGTCGATGTCTATGACTATTTGATGAACGGCAACTCAAAGGGCGATGTGCGCCTGCAGGACAACGACGTTATCATCGTAGGTCCCTACGAATGTCTGGTTGAGGTGCGCGGAAAGGTGAAGCGCCCGATGTTCTATGAAATGAAATCCAGCGAGAGCGTGGGGCAGTTGCTGGCCTATGCCGGAGGCTTCACTGGCAATGCCTATACCAAAAACGTTCGGCTGGTGCGCCGCAGCGGCGATCATGAATACTCCATCCACACAATCGAGGAGTTTGAAATGAATGGTTTTACGGTGGCCGATGGCGACTCGCTGACAGTGGATAGCGTGATGCCCCGCTTCGCCAATATGGTCGAGGTGCGTGGCGCAGTGAAGCACGCCGGCCAGTTCCAGATGGATGGCACCATCCAAAGCGTGCGCGACCTCTTGCGTGTGGCCGAAGGTCTGCGCGAAGATGCTTTCGTGGAACGCGCAGTGATGCACCGTGAGAAGGAGGACCTGACGCTTGAAATGGTATCGCTCGATCTTGTGGGTATCATGAACGGCACCACAGCCGATGTCATGCTGAAAAAGGGCGACGTCCTGTATGTGCCCAGTAAGGTGGAGATGCAGGGCGAGCAAATCCTGCGCATCAATGGCGAGGTGAACTACCCTGGCGAATACCAGTTTGCAGAGAAAACCACCGTCAAGGATCTCATCCTGATGGCCGGCGGCCTGAAGCGCGGTGCCTCAACGGCCAAAGTTGATGTGTTCCGCCGCATTTATCAGGTGGATGCCACAGAAAGCACGCCGCGCTTGTCGGATCACTATCAGTTTAATATCTCCAACGGCTTCTTTATTGAGGATACTGCATTCGTGCTCGAACCATTCGATATCGTGCAGGTACGTAAGAGCCCTACCTATCAGGAACAGCAGAACGTGACCATCAAGGGTGCGGTTAATTTCGAGGGCGAATATGCCATGACCAGTAAGGAGTTCCGCCTGTCGGAATTGGTAAAGATGTGTGGCGGGCTCAGTTCGTTGGCATACCCTAAAGGAGCGCGTTTGTTGCGCGAGATGACACCTGCCGAACGGCAGCAGCGTGAAAACCAACTGAAGGCTGCGCAGATTTCGCTCTATGAGCAGAGTATGGACAGCGAGCGGAAATTCAATCTGGAGCGTGCCGACTCGTTGCTCGAGATGAAGATGGACCTGGGCAACACCTATAATGTGGCCATCAATCTGGACGAGGCTATCAAGAACCCAGGATCAGAGCATGATATCGTGCTGCGCGACAAGGATCAGCTCATCGTACCCCAGTACAACGGAACGGTAAAAATCAGCGGTGAGGTGATGTATCCCATCAGTATCAACTACAAGAAGGGTGCCGGTCTGAACTACTATATCAAGCGTGCCGGTGGCTACAACCAGACGGCAGGAAAAAGCAACACTTATGCCATGTACATGAATGGTGCGGTGGAACAGTTGGGACGACGTGCCAGCAGCAAGAACATCGAACCGGGATGCGAGATTGTGGTGCCCACCAAGAAGAAGCGCGACGGCCTCTCCACCGCTGAAATCATGATCCTCGGCACCTCCACCGTCAGCATCTCGTCGATGATTATCTCGTTGATTAATAGTATGAAGTAATGGCCTTATGGAAGAAGTCAAGAAGAACGAGATTATAGATCTGCGTGAAGTCGTTCGCAGCATACTGAAGCGGAAGAAACTGTTTCTGAAAGTGTGGTGCATCACGTTTGTCTTGTCGTGTGCATGGATATTGCCTATACCCCGCTCGTACGTGGCCGATGTGATACTGGCTCCAGAAGCAGGAGGCGCCAGCACTGACGGCATGTTGGGTTCCCTTGCCTCTCAGTTCGGGCTTAATATGTCGGTTAATTCGGGCGATGCCTTGTATCCTCTGCTTTACCCCGACTTGATGGCATCGAATGATTTCTTGGTAGATCTGTTTGACATACAGGTATCAACAATCGACGGCGAATTGAAAACCGACTATTATACCTACCTGACCAAGCATCAGAAGAAGGCGTTCTACCGTTGGCCGATTATTTGGACGAAGGGCTTGATACAGAAGTTGCTTCCGAAAAAGGAAATACGTACCGCAGCTGGAAAGGGCGGGAAGGTTGATCCGTTTTACCTCTCGGAGAAGCAGTACCAACTGATTGAGGGGATGAAGAAACTTATCACTTGTTCGGTGGATAAGAAGACGGATGTGATCACGATACAGGTCGTGGATCAGGATCCGCTTATCTGTGCGTGCATAGCTGATTCGGTAAGAGTGCGTTTGCAGAAATTCATCACCGACTACAGAACAAGCAAAGTGCGTGTTGACCAAGAGTACTATGAACGCCTCGTAAAGGAGTCGTACGATGCTTATCAGAAGTCGATGAATGCCTATGCACGCTATTGTGACAGGCATCGTGATGCCATTTTGCAGACGATGCTGTCCGAGCGCGATGCCTTAGAAAACGACATGCAAATGAAATTCAATACCTATAACGTCATGAACACGCAACTGGAGGCAGCCAAAGCAAAGGTGCAGGAAAAGACACCGGCTTTCACCATCCTGAAGGGTGCATCTGTACCAGTTAAGCCTTCAAAACCCAAGCGCATGATTTTTGTGGCTGCAATGCTGTTCCTCACGACTATGGGCACCATTTTCTATATTATAGCCAAAGACACGTTGCAACTTATTCCGTCATTGCCTAAGTAAGGAATCCGATGGAAGTCAGTAAACTATATCTTATCCGCAAGGATTCGTTGGCGCGTGCCTTGTTTTATACAGGCATGATACTGGCTTATGTGACTTCCCTGCACCCTTGGTTTTCATGGAACTATCGTCCGCATCTTTACCTGTTGTGTGCATTGCTGCTGGGAGGGGCCATGGTCATAGACCGACAGACCTCCAAGCCGATATTCTCCAATGGGAATTTCCTCTTCCCTTGGGGTGCAACCGTGTTGATGCTGGTTTATGACCTGCTGATACATGATTCCAATTTTAACGGCTATGTAACCACACTGTTCCATGTATGTATCTTTTTGGCCATCTATCGTGCCGACTTTTCGCTCTTCCGTTCGCTGTCCACAAAACTGGCCCGGATCATGGCCGTGTTCCTGCTCTTTTCGGTGCTGGCATTTTTCCTCTATCTCTTGGGCTTCTCGCTGCCGCATAGTAATATTGAGCATCCTGGCGGAACTTATTCCTTTACAAACTACTATCTTTTCCTGTTGGACGATCGCTTCATGCTGGCGATTATCCCTCGTTTCCACTCCATCACCCTTGAACCAGGCCATCTGGGCTCAGCTTTGACCGTGCTGCTAATGTCCCAAAGCGGGCGTTGGAGACGTTGGTACAACATCATCCTTATAGGTGTGTCATTGCTCACCCTCTCGTTGGCTGCCTATGTGCTGCTGTTTGTAGGCTCGTTTCTCACCTTATGGGTGCGACGTGGCGCGGTGTTGAAATGGATTGCGGCGTCAGTCGTTGTACTGAGTTTATCGGCCGTCGCCGTTGTGAACTATAACGATGGTGCCAACATGCTGAACGATATGATTCTGCTCCGCTTGGAAATGGAGGATGGCGAGTTATCGGGCAACAACCGCGTGTCAGATACTTTCGAACGTGAGTATGATGGCTTCCTTCGGTCGTCCGATCTCCTATTTGGCCGTGGCAACTTTGAAGAGAAGGAACTGCATGGCAATTCGGGCTATAAGTTGTTCCTCTATGAGTTTGGATTGTTCGGTGTCATGCTTGTCATTCTGTTTTACGGCGCTGCAATCATGTATGGTACAGATGTCCGAGCCTCACTTGCTGCGGCGTTGGTGGCCGTGTTGCTCTTTTTGGTCAGGGCAAATCCTTTGTGGTACTTCGACTTCCTTGGGGTGTATATGATCATGTGTCAAAAAAGTTTGCCGGGGTATCTGTCTGTCGATGAACATTCTGAAACCGAGGAGGTGTAGTTATGGCTAACGAAGCATCAAAGAACCGGCGCATAGCAAAGAATGCAGCCCTGCTCTATTTCAGGATGTTGCTGCTCATCGCCGTGAATCTTTACACATCGCGTGTCATTCTTGCTGCCCTGGGGGTTGATGACTATGCTGTCTATACGACGGTAGGTGGGCTTGTAACGCTCTTTGCCGTGCTCAGCGGCACGCTGTCAGCAGCCATCAGCCGTTTCATTGTTTATGAGTTGGGCAAGAATAACGGCGAACGGCTTCAGCACATCTTCTCCACGTCGTTGATCATCCAGATGGCCATGGTGGTAGTGGCTGTGCTGGTGGGCGAGACCTTGGGCCTTTGGTACGTAAATTCCGTCATGCAGTGTCCGCCGGAACGTCTGGCAGCCGCAAATTGGTGTTTTCAGTTCTCGCTCCTGTCCTTCTGCGTGAATCTGTTAAGCATCCCCTACAATGCCGAAATCATTGCGCATGAGCGTATGTCGGCCTTTGCCTATATCAGTATCATTGAAGCCTTGGGCAACCTCGGCATCGCCTTCATGGTGTCTTTCACGCATTCGGATCGTCTCGTCCTCTACGCAGTGCTGATGTTCTTCCTGGCACTTGTCGTGCGTCTTTGTTATACATTCTATTGTAACCGTCATTTTAAGGAATGTCATTTCCGGTGGCATCTTGACCTCCCGCTGTTGAAGGAGATGATGGCCTTTGCCGGCTGGAATCTGATAGGTGCTGCAGCTGGCGTGATACGTGAGCAGGGCGGACTGCTGCTGGTCAATGCCTTAGCCTCCTTGGTGGTCAATGCAGCCATGGGACTTTCCATGAAGGTGAGTGCCGTTGCCACCAAATTCGTGCAGAATATCATGGTGGCCTTGAATCCGCAGATCACCAAGTCCTACGCCGATGGGAACCACTCCTATATGTTCAACCTGGCCTTTCAAGGGGCGCGCATTTCTTTTTATGTCCTCTTGTGCCTTGCGTTGCCTATCATCTTCAACACACAACCGCTGTTAGACATTTGGCTGCATGATGTGCCTGCACACACGGCTAATTTCGTCCGCCTCATTCTCGTCCTGATGCTCAGCGAAAGCCTCTCCCTGCCACTCATAACCATTATGCTTGCCACTGGCAACATACGTAACTACCAGCTCATCGTCGGAGGGCTACAACTGCTCAATATCCCCATAAGCTATCTGTGCCTCAGTCTCGGTGCCATCCCAGAGAGTGTGACACTCGTGGCCATTGTGCTTAGCCAGTGCTCGCTCGTGGCACGTCTCATCCTGTTGCGCAGGATGGTGGCTCTTGACATCCGTAGCTATTTTCACAAGGTCTATCTTAATGTGATACTTGTCACGCTTGTGGCTTCGACGATAACTTGGGCGGTCAACAGCCTAATGGCCTACGGCTATCTGCGTTTGCTTGTGATGTCGCCCGTCATCTTGGCCATCGTGTTGGCAACCGAGTTCTATGTGGGTTGTACGTCGTCCGAGCGTGCAATGGTGCTGCAGAAGGTCAGGGCGTTTTCCGAGCGAAGAACAAAACATGGATGAAGCTATGATTGATGTGTGGGAACATAAAGAAGATTGTACCGGCTGCACTGCTTGTCAGCAGGCCTGTGCGCACGGAGCCATTACGATGCAGCGTGATGCCGAAGGCTTCTTGTACCCTGTTACAGATGCCGATGCCTGCACCAACTGCGGCTTGTGCGAGCACGTTTGTCCGATGCTTAGGGCTGATGAGCGTCCTGCGGATGAGTCTGCTCCGAAGGTGTTCGCCCTGCGCCACAAGGACGACGCCGTTCTTGGCGAGTCGGCCAGCGGGGGCGCCTTCACCGCTATTGCCGAATATGTCATCAAGCAGGGTGGGGTAGTAGTAGGATGCCGTCACGACAAAGATATGAATGTAGAACACGCCTTTGCCGATACTGTCGAAGCCTTGCGGTTTATGCGCGGTTCAAAGTACGTGCAGAGCAGCCTGGGCGATTGCTTCCATACTGTCAGGAAACAGTTGCAAGCCGGACGGTTAGTCCTGTTCACCGGCACCCCCTGCCAGGTGGCCGGCCTGAATGCTTTCCTGCACCGTCCATATCCCACGCTTCTCACTTGCGACATCTTGTGCCATGGTGTGGCTTCGCCCGCCTTGTTCTCTTCATTCATCCGTTATGCCGAACGTGTCACACACAGGCAGGTGGCGGACTACCGCGTGAGGGATAAGTCGTTGGGATGGGGGCATACGCTCCCTCGAATGGATTTCCAGGACGGTTCCCATATCAAGGGTGGTGTAGCGTGGTTGTGGGCCAAGGCGTATGGCTCGACACTGGCTCATCGTCCTGTCTGCTACCATTGCCGCTTTACCAGTTTCCGTCGTCCGGCCGACCTTTCCATCGGCGACTTTTGGGGAATCGAAAAGCACCATCCGCACTTCATCCATCCGAAGGGCGTTTCGCTCGTGTTGGTTAACTCGGCGAAAGGACAAGCGCTTTTGGAGGCAATCCGTGGTGCTGTCCTTGTGCAGGAATCCACCATGGAAGCCTGCGTGCAGCAATGCTTGCAGCAGCCGGTGCCCCGACCAGTGCAGCGTGACAAGTTTTGGCATGATGTCCAGACCTTGTCCTTCCATCGTCTTTGCGTATCCTATTTTGAATGGGGCTTCTGGAACCGCTTCAGGAAGAAGCTCAAAAGCATTGTTAAACGAATATAGAACTATGCGAATCGGAATCCTTACCTTTCATGCAGCACACAACTACGGAGCCGTGCTTCAATGCTTTGCCTTGCAGACTGCCTTGCAAGCGATGGGGCATGATGTGTCTGTCATAGATTATCGCATACCTTCGATGCTTCGCACCTATAAGGTGTTCGACTGGCGGCGGTTTGTGGCCACACGGCCCGTAAAGATGCTTCGGAAGATCCGTACAGAAGCGCCGTTACTATTTGTCAGGAAGAGGCGCTCCGATGCTTTTGAACATTTCATCAACACACGGCTCAGGCTTGTGCCGGTCAGCACGATCACTCAGCGCCCGTTCGACTACATCGTCGTTGGCAGCGACCAGGTTTGGAACACCAAACTTACGGGTGGCTTCGACTCCTACTTCTGGGGGCAGTTTCCATGCCCGGCGGCTACGAAACTGATCAGCTATGCGGCCAGCCGACAGGACACCTGGAGCAAGGAAGAGGCCAGTGAGATAGCCTCCCGGCTGAGTCAATGGGATGCCATCAGTGTCCGTGAGCAATCGTTGCAAGCCCAACTGCAAGAGCTTATGCCCGAGAAGACCATTAAAGCAGTGGCCGATCCGACGTGTCTTCTCTCTCTTTCTGAATGGAGTAAACAGGCCGTGGCCCCCGCTATCAGCGAGCCGTACCTCTTCTTCTATCAGGTGGAGGCCAGCCCGAAAGCGTTGCTGATTGCAAAAACCATCGCTGACGAGTTACAGTTGCGGTTGGTATGTCTGTCGGCACATGTGGGCGATGTCTGTTCGCCTGAAGCAGAGGTCACTTCGCCCGAGCAGTTTGTCGGTTGGTTCAAGCACGCATCCTTCGTGGTGTGCACCTCCTTCCATGGAACGGTGTTCAGCCTCATCTTCGGCCGTCCGTTTTTCTCCATCCGCATGAACAAGGGTAAGGACAATAGGGTGCTTAGCCTGCTGAAGGAGGTAGGTATGACGGAACGCTTCATAACCGAGTATCATCCAGGTACAGCACAGGGCGTAGCCGAGGCAAACAGCGTGCAGGCAGATTTACGCAAGGTCGTCCTCCCCTCTGTGGCTTTCCTCTCCGAACAAATACCCACCAATGACTGATACGCTATGAAGGTTGCATACGTTCTAAATACCACACATGCCAACAGCGGGGCCACAAAGGCGTTCCTGCTGATACTGAAGGGGATGAAGCGCTTTGATCTCCAGCCGCTCGTCATCGTGCCGGACAAAGGAGGCATCTATAGCGAGCTGCAGCAGCAAGGCATTCCTGTCTTTGCCTTCAGCTATCGCCCCCACACATACCCGTATGCAAGGACATGGTCCGAAATCCTGTTGTTCCTGCCTCGGCTCCTTGCCCGCCTCTTCGTGAACGGGCGTGCTGCCAGGCAGATAGCCAAGGTGCTGAAGGCGGCACAGGTCCAGATTGTGCACACGAACGTGGGGGTGGTCAAGGTGGGCTATCAGGCAGCCCGTTATGCCCGCTTGCCACACATCTACCACATCCGGGAGTATGCCAGTCTGGCAGGCTTCCATTATATTCCAGGCCCGTCGGCCTTTTATCGTCAGCTGCTTGCGTCGGATAGTTACTCTGTCTGCATCACAAAGGACATTCAGCGCCATTACAAGATGGAGGGGCACAGCAGGTCGTCAGTTGTCTATGACGGGGTGTTCCAACGCAAGGCAGACATGCCGCAAGCGTCACAACGCACCTACTTCCTGTTCGTGGGGCGCATCGAGCCCGTGAAGGGTTTGGACCAGTTGCTCGATGCCTACGCTGCCTATTCCGCCCAGACAGCGCAGCCTATTCCGCTCAGGGTGGCAGGCATGCTGCCTGACACAGACTATTGCAAGTCGTTGCGGCGGTTTGTCGTGGAGCACGGTTTGGACGGGAGCGTTCATTTCTTGGGCGATTGCGATCACATAGATCAGCAGATGCTGGGGGCCAAGGCTATTATCATCCCGTCGCTCCATGAAGGCTTCGGTTTCTGCATGCCCGAGGCTATGCAACAGGGATGTCTGGCCATAGCCCGCAACAGGGCCGGCACGAAGGAACAGTTGGACAATGGCTTGGCTTCCGAAGGGCAGGAGATAGCCTTGCGCTACGAAACCACCGAGCAGCTGGTGCAGTTGCTCTGCGAGGTGGCAACCCACCCGGAGGACGAGTACGATCCCTATCGTGAGCGGGCGTTCCGTGTAGTAAACCGATTATATACGATGGAGCAGTGCAGCCAGCAGCTGTACAGCATCTATCAAGGAATTGCCGCTTTTTCTTGCCCACCTCAATTATAATGCCTATTTTTGTCGCCACAAACAACTAAGTCATTGCATGAAAGCAAGAGTCATTGCCTATTATTTACCTCAGTTTCATCCGATTCCGGAAAATGATGCCGTGTGGGGAAAGGGCTTCACCGAGTGGGTCAGTGTGGCCAGTGCCCGTCCGTTCTTCAAGGGGCACTACCAGCCGCATATCCCTGCCGATCTGGGCTTTTACGACTTGCGGATGCCCGAGGTGCGCGAGCAGCAGGCCGAACTGGCGCGCGAGGCCGGTGTTGAAGGTTTCTGTTATTGGCATTACTGGCTGGGCAACGGGCGCATGTTGTTGCAGCGGCCTTTTGAGGAAGTCCTGAAATCGGGGAAACCTGATTTTCCGTTCTGTCTGGCATGGGCCAATCATAGCTGGACCACCAAGACGTGGGTGAGAGGCAAGGGTAAGATGGACTCGCAGACGATGATAGCCGAACAGCTATATCCAGGCGACGAGGATTATATCAATCATTTCAACTATTGCCTGGCGGCGTTTCGTGACCATCGATACATCACCGTCGATGGCAAGCCCCTCTTTGCGGTTTATGATCCATACCGCTTCACCGACGTGGCTCGTTTTATCCAAGTGTGGCGTGAACAGGCCCGCGTGCATGGCCTGCCGGGCATTCATTTCGTGGCCATTGCCAACACCACCTCTACGGTGAAAAGACGCGAGGATGGTTCTTTGGAAAGGGTGATGCCCAATGTGCAGAGCAGTCAGGAAGTATATGACGACTTGCTGGCACTTGGGTTCGATGCCGTGAACTCATTCGGCAAGCCGCGCGCAGAGATGATTTACGGAGGACGTACTCGCAGGCTGGTTCAGAAGGCTTTGCGCAAGCTTTTCCCCCAGTTGCCTGCTGTCATACTGGACTATCCCAAGGCTATGCGCCATTTCTATGCGCCTGAAGATGCATGGGAGAATGTCTATCCGTCGTTAATGCCTGGGTGGGACAGAAGTCCACGTGCAGGAAACTATGACGGCGTTTTCGTCAATAGCACCCCAGCCCACTTTAAGCAGCACATCGTCAACGCCTTGCAGCTGATCGGGGATAAGCAGCCCCAGCACCGCATCCTCTTCCTGCGGTCGTGGAATGAGTGGGGCGAGGGCAATTATGTGGAACCCGACCAGAAGTATGGGCACGGCTTCCTGGATGCCCTCAAGGACACAATCCGTTAATCAGCGCATGATGCAGTTGTCTGTGATTATACCCACCTATAAGCCGACCGCGTATGTGGCTGACTGTCTGGAGTCATTGTCCAAGCAGCAGTTAGACCGCTCCCAATTTGAGGTGATTATCGTGCTGAATGGTTGCCGCGAACCTTATGAGGACTATCTCCGTTCGGAGGTCAGTCGCGTCGGACTGGCCTCGTCGGTTGTTTTCTTGCAAACAGACATCCCGGGCGTGTCCAATGCACGGAACATAGCGTTGAATTGTGCCCGGGGGCGATATGTCACGTTCGTCGATGACGATGATTGTCTCTCGCCTTCCTATCTGAGCGATATGCTTGGCGCTGTGCAGGGCGAGCATGATGTGGTCGTAACCAATGTGGTTGGCATGGTCGAAGTCGGCGGCGCTGTGTGCGATGATTACATCGGTCAGGCCTACCGGGCACTGCCCGACGAGGGTTCTGATGCCTTGTTTGCACACCGCTCCTTGCTGTCGTCGTCCTGCTGCAAACTCATCCCTAAGAGCCTGATTGCCGACCGCCGTTTTGACCACCGCTTCGCCATCGGCGAGGATGCCTTGTTCATGGCCACCGTTTCCGACGCCATTCACACCTTGCGCAAAGCGCCCTCATCGGCGGTGTATTACAGACGCATCCGCGAGCAGTCGGCATCGCGTAAGCCACGCACCAGGCTCCAGATAGCGCGCAACTCCTTGGCATTGTCCCTGGCCTATACGATGGTTTATTGCTCCGCACCCACACGTTATAGCCTGCCCTTCTTCCTGAGTCGGATAGCGGCAGTGCTGTGGTGGATCGTGAAGTAGAAACAGGCTAAATGGGCGAAAAACACCCTGTTTTCGAGCTTTATTTTGAAAAGGAATCTATCATCTATCACTACTATCTATCACTTGCAAATGGTTATATATCATTGCATTGTAGCGTTTAGTGATAGATGATAGATACATTTTAATTTAATGGGGGTATTTGCTGCTCAAATGTGATGATAAGTGGTGGGCGTGGCATGCCATGATGAGATTATGAAGGGAAAAATTTGCTGTTTCAGGAAAAAGCAGTAATTTTGCGCGATTTTCCTCGCCACGATGCGGAATGAGGAACCTATCCATGTTCTGATGAAACGTATAATGCTTGTATTCGGAACTCGGCCGGAAGCTATCAAGATGGCCCCGCTGGTCAAGGAGTTCCAACAACATAAGGATGACTTCAAGACGATTGTCTGCGTAACCGGTCAGCACCGCGAGATGCTGGACCAAGTGCTCCGTATCTTTGAGATCAGCCCCGACTACGACCTGAACATCATGAAGCAGGGGCAGGATCTGTACGACATCACCGCACGCGTGCTGCTGGGTATGCGCGATGTGCTGAAGGAGGCGCAACCGGACGTCGTGTTGGTGCATGGCGATACGACCACTTCCACTGCCGCCGCCCTTTCGGCCTTCTATCAGCAGATCCCCGTGGGGCATGTGGAGGCCGGATTGCGGACACACGACATCTATAGCCCGTGGCCGGAGGAGATGAACCGCCAGATAACAAGCCGCATTTCCACCTATGACTTTGCTCCCACGGCCCTTAGCCGCGAGAACCTTCTTGCCGAGGGGGTGGCCGATGAGAAGATCGTCGTGACGGGAAACACCGTCATCGACGCCTTGCACTGGGTGGTGGAAAAGATGAAGAACGATGCCCACCAGCAGGTGGAACGTGAAGCCTCACTGCGCCAGGCAGGCTATGACGTAGGCCGGTTACAACAGGAGCCGTCGGCATCCGCTGCCAGCCAGCGTAGGCTGGTGCTCATCACCGGCCACCGCCGGGAGAACTTTGGCGAGGGCTTCATCTCCATGTGCCGAGCCATACAGCATCTCACACAGAAGTACCCCGAAGTGGATTTCGTCTATCCCATGCACCTCAACCCCAATGTGCGCAAGCCCATTCACCAGGTGTTTGGCGAGGGCCTCAAGGAACTTGGCAACATGTTCTTTATCGAGCCGCTGGAATACCTGGACTTTGTCTATCTGATGGAGAAGGCATACATCGTCCTGACGGACAGCGGCGGCATCCAGGAGGAGGCACCGGGACTGGGCAAGCCAGTACTCGTGATGCGCAACACCACCGAAAGACCCGAGGCCATCGAGGCAGGTACGGTGAAGCTGGTGGGGAACGACTATGATACGATCGTGCGCGAGGTGTCGCGTCTGATTGACCAGCCAGAGGCTTATCGGCAGATGAGCCAGGCCGTGAATCCTTATGGCGACGGACACGCATGCCAACGCATCGTGAAGAGGTTGAAAACTGAAGATTGAAAATGGAAGATTGGGCTTGCCGGGCAACAGCCACAAGCACCCGCCAACGCGATGAGTGCGGGAAGCACGCAGCCCAATATAGAATATGAAAAGATGAAGGTATGTTTCATGGGGTTAGGCTACATTGGTCTGCCCACAGCAATCATAGCAGCCAAGCACGGCATCAATGTGGTTGGCGTTGATATCAACCCGGAAGTGGTGGCACAGACCAACGCCGGGCATCTGCATATTATCGAGCCCGGCATGGAGGAGATGTTGCAGGAGGTGATAGCCAGCGGACGCTTGCGTGCCGCCACCAAGCCCGAGGTTTCGGACGCTTACTTCATTGTGGTGCCTACGCCATTCAAGGATGGCCATCAGCCGGACATCTCCTACGTTGAGGCTGCCACATGTGCGGTGTTGCCGCTGCTGAAGGAGGGCGACCTCTTTGTCATCGAATCCACGTCGCCCGTTGGCACAACGGACAAGATGGCCGACCTGATTTTCAGCCGGCGCCCTGAACTGGCCGACAAGGTGCATGTGGCCTATTGCCCGGAGCGTGTGTTGCCCGGCAATGTCATTTATGAGCTGGTGCATAACGACCGCGTGATTGGTGGTCGCGATGCCGCCTCCACGGCAAAGGCAAAGGCTTTTTATGCCCAGTTTGTGCAAGGAACGCTGCATGCCACCAACTGCAAGACTGCCGAGATGTGCAAACTCACCGAGAACAGCTGCCGCGACTCGCAAATTGCCTTTGCCAACGAGCTGAGCATCATCTGCGATAAAGCCGGCATCAATGTATGGGAGCTCATCGAACTGGCCAATAAGCACCCGCGGGTGAACATCCTGCAGCCCGGCTGTGGGGTAGGGGGGCACTGTATCGCTGTGGACCCCTATTTCATCTCGTCCGAGTTTCCCGACGAAGCCAAGATGATTGCAACGGCACGCGAAGTGAACAACGGCAAGGCTGATTGGTGCGCAACGAAGGTGGAAAATGCCATCCTGCGTTTCCGCCTTGACCATGGACGTAAGCCGGTGGTTGCGCTGATGGGACTGGCCTTCAAACCCAATATCGACGATTTGCGCGAGAGCCCGGCCATGAAGATAGCCTGTGAGGTTACTGCGAAGATGAGGGCTGAAGCTGAAATGCTCGTGGTTGAGCCCAATATCAGTAAGCACGAGCACTTCCAGCTGACCGACTATCGGCAGGCATACGAACGTGCAGACATTGTTGTCCTGCTTACCGCCCATGCTCCCTTCCGTGAGCTGGCATGGGACGACAATAAAGTGATTCTGGATTTCTGCGGAATATTCAGGCGTTAGCCTTCCTTACAGATGCGGCATACGAACTGATGGTATGCCTGCATCTGTTTGTCGAACGAGAATACCTCGTCCGACGCTTTCATACAATTCTCCCTGTACTTCATATAGGTGTCGTCGTCCATTTGTGCGAACTCCCGTATGTGTTGTTTCAGCTGTTCGATATTGCCTGGCTGCGATGTGAGGCCGAGGTGGTATTCCTCGACAATGTCTGCCCCTTCGCCACCGCCACAGAACAGCACTGGGATACCTAAGGAAATAAGGTCGAATATCTTGGAGGGTACTGCACCCTGAATGCGCACTAACAGCGGCACGATGGACACGTGATACTGTGGCAGTATCTTCTTGACATCGCTCTTGGACAGCATGCCGTTGTAGTAGGCACCGGTGTCGTTCATCAAGGTGTAAGTTTCGATCTGCTGTGCCTGGTTGCCGGCTCCGTAGATTTGGAACTCAGCCCCCAGTTCCTTGAAGTTGATGGCTTTGACAAGCCCCAGGATGTCCTGTGCCACGCCAAGCAGGCCGGCATACACGATTTTCAATGGGCGGCGCTGCTTGGTGTTGCTCAGCTGCACATCCGATGCGTGCTGCAGGTTTCTGTACAGGAACAGGGGCTTGGCAGGTACGAACTCCTTCACATGACGCAGGATTTCATTGCTTTGGCCCTGTATGGCATCGACATTTTTGTACAGGTAGCGTTCCACCCACAGCAGGAACCGGTGCGACAGGCTGTGCTCGCGCATGGCACCGAGTTCGATGGCCGATGTGGGCCACAGGTCGGATACATTCAGTATGACCTTGCGCCGGTAGAGCTTCTTGAACAGGAGCAGTGCCGAGAAGCCCACAAGGATGGGGGGCGACTGTATGATGACCACGTCGTAGCTCTTGATGAGTTTGCGCTTGAAGGCAAAGAACCACAGCGTGATGGAAAATGAAAGCATACATAGCATCCGCACCAGCGCGCTTTTGGATACTGATGCAAAGCTCCAGCACATGAACACGTTCACGCCGTTGATGTTCTCGCGTTTGGAGAAACAGCCGCGGTACCCCTCAAAGATACGTCCTTTGGGGTAGTTGGGCAGACAGGTCAGCACATCCACATCGGCACCTTCCTGGCGCAAGCCTTCGGCCATGAAAGTGATGCGTGATGCAGCTGCCCCAATCTCTGGGTGGTAGTAGTGCGATACGATGAGTGCTTTCATTTTCCCTGTCGGTCACTCAAGGTTTACTTGGCGTAGTTCACCGAGCGTACCTCGCGGATTACGGTAATCTTCACCTGTCCGGGATAAGTCATCTCGTCCTGGATCTTCTTGGCGATTTCGCCGCTCAGGGCTTCGGTTTGCTTGTCGTCGATCTTGTCGGCACCGACGATGACGCGCAGTTCGCGACCGGCCTGGATGGCATAGGTCTTGATGACGCCGGGATAGCTCATGGCGATGTTCTCCAGGTCCTTCAGGCGCTTGATATAGGCTTCCACGATTTCGCGGCGGGCACCGGGGCGAGCGCCACTGATGGCGTCGCACACCTGCACGATGGGGGCGATGAGGGTTTCCATCTCCATCTCGTCGTGGTGGGCACCGATGGCGTTGCATATATCCGCTTTCTCCTTGTACTTCTCGGCCAGTTTGGCGCCGTACAGGGCGTGGGGCAGTTCGGGCTCTTCGTCGGGCACCTTACCTATGTCGTGCAGCAGTCCGGCACGCTTGGCCTTCTTCGGGTTCAGGCCCAGTTCGCTGGCCATGACGGCACAGAGGTTGGCCGTCTCGCGGGCGTGTTGCAGCAGGTTCTGTCCGTAGCTGGAGCGGTATTTCATCTTACCCACGATACGTATGAGTTCGGGGTGCAGGCCGTGTATGCCCAGGTCGATAGCCGTGCGCTTGCCGGTTTCGAGCACTTCCTCGTCAACTTGTTTCTTCACTTTGGCCACCACCTCTTCGATGCGGGCGGGGTGTATGCGTCCGTCGGCCACCAGCTGGTGCAGGGCCAGGCGGCATATTTCGCGGCGCACGGGGTCGAAGGCGGAGATGACGATGGCCTCGGGTGTGTCGTCCACCACGATTTCCACGCCGGTGGCGGCTTCGAGGGCGCGGATGTTGCGTCCTTCTCGTCCGATGATGCGTCCCTTCACCTCGTCGTTCTCGATGTGGAACACCGTAACGCTGTTCTCCACGGCCGTTTCAGTGGCCACGCGCTGGATGGTCTGAATGACGATGCGTTTGGCCTCCTTGGTGGCGTTGATCTTGGCATCGTCCATGATCTCGTTCACATAGCTGGCAGCAGCGGTCTTGGCTTCGGCCTTGAGGGTTTCCACCAGGCGCTCCTTGGCCTCCTCGGCACTGAGGCCGCTGATCTTTTCCAGTTGGGTGCGTTCCTGCTCGATGAGGCTGTCCTCGCGGTGCTTGATCTCCTCCTCGCGCTTCTGCAGCATGGCCTGTTGCTGGTCCATGCGCTTGCGGTCGTTCTCGTTCTCGGTCTTCCTGCGGTTCAGCTCGTCCTGACGCTGGTTCAGGCTGATTTCGCGCTGTTTCAGCCGGTTTTCGCTTTGTTGTATCTGTTGGTTGCGTTGCTGCACTTCCTTTTCCAGTTCGGCTTTCTTGTTCAGGAATTTCTCCTTTACTTCCAGCAGTTTCTTCTGCTTGATCACTTCAGCCTCTTTGTTGGCTTCGTCGTGCATCTCCTTGATTTGGTTGGGCCGCGTGTGCTGGTACCATATCACTTGATAGACCACCATGGCGAGTGCTATGACGGCCGATGCGATAGTAATGATGAGTCCAATCGTTGTCATTTCAGTTGTGTTTTTAATATATAAAATGAGTACGCACCGCCTGCCGCTTCTGGACACGTGGTGCCAGTAGGGCTATGGTGGTGCGTAGCGTTCTTTATGTTTCGCTAAGAGTGTTGTCAAAGCATCTGTGCATGCCGGCAGCGGCTGCACGGAGGCGCCATTATCTAAGCGCGTTCTCCACCTCGTTGACCAATCCCTCCAGGATGCCCATCACGGGCTTGAGGTTGCCGCTTGCTTCCGTGCGTTGCAGGTTCACGGCAATGTCCAGCGTAGCCATCATCAGGTAGGTGTCGTTGCCCTGATGTGGGTAGTGGTTGGCGTAATAGGTGAAACGCTCATTGATGAGCTTTTCCGCGTTGCGATAGAACAATTCCTCGTCCCGCTTGATGGTGATGGGGAACGTCATCGCGCCCAGCTTCAGCTTTATTTGAAATGTATCGCTAACTTCCATGTGCCTGTTTGTATGTTATGCATATTGAGTTCTGCCCGGTTCGCTTCCTTTGAGCAGGGCGATACACTTGTCAACGTCTCGCACCAATTTGGCCACTCGCTGCTTGGCGGCGGCAAGGTCGTTGTCGCCTATTTCCAGCATCTTGGCCATTTTGAGGTTGGCATATTGCTCATGCAGGAGTTTGTTCTCCTTGCGTGCTGCTTCCAGCTCGCTATCCTTGCTTACCAGTTCCTCCAGCAGTGCCTCGTTCTCCTCTTTCAGTTGTTGGAACTTGAGGATGAGTTGGCGCGTCCGGGTCTGCAAATCGCGGATGGTTTTCTCTTCAGCGGCAGTCATGACAATAGCCTGTGTGTGTTTATTTGGGCACAAAGGTAAGATAAACTATGCAAAATGCCAAAAAAACATGGCAGTTTTTTGCTGCATAGGTCCTACTTCCTTTGCTTTAGCCTATTTGGTGTCTTTGTCTATGTCTGCCCGTTTCTCTTTTTTGGCCAGCATGACTATGGTGTACACGTATTCGGTCATCCAGCTTTCGCTGAAGCCGAGTGTCTGCTGCATCTTGCGTATCTGGGCGCAGGTGCGGCGCACGTTCTCGTCCTTCCAGTCGTTCTTGTTGAGCACGTCGTGCACGGTCTTCTCCGTCATGGAACGCAGGGCGCTGCGCATGAACGAGGGCAGGCGGAACTTCCACTGCATCAGGTTGCCCACCACCATCATCAGTTCCTGGCTGAAGGCTTGGAACTGAAGCAGGTAGGGCTGCACGTCCTGAATCTTGTGCACGCGTTTCTTGATGCTGGTGTCCATCTCTTTGCTGAAGGAGTCGCTCATGTGGTAGATATCCTCCAGCATCTGTGCGCAGCGTTTCTTCTCGCCCAGGCCCAGCTTGTTGTTCAGGGTGGGCACTTTGAGTGTCTGTTTGAACACGCGCAGGTCGGGCAGGGCGGCCAGGTTGGTGATGCCTACCTGTGCCGCTATCGTGGCTTGATAATAGACTCTGATCAGGGTCATGAAGTCCTCCATGCCCCCCACTTTGGTATCTTCGGCCTTTTTGCCGAATAGTTTTCCGAAAAAAGACATTATATATATTAAATAAGGTGTTACTCGTCCAGCAGCTTGTGCCCTTTCATCTCGTCGATCAGCTTGAGCAGGTACTGTCCGTATTGGATCTTGATCATGGGTTGGGCCAGCTGGCGCATCTTCTCGTCGCTGATCCATCCGCGGCGGTAGGCGATTCCTTCCAGGCAGGCCACTTTCAGTCCCTGCCGCTTTTCGATGACTTCGATGAAGGTGGATGCTTCCGACAGCGAGTCGTGTGTGCCGGTGTCCAGCCAGGCAAAGCCTCGGCCCAGTGTCTGCACCTTCAGTTCGCCGTCGGTCAGGAACTGCTGGTTCACCGACGTTATTTCCAGTTCGCCACGTGCCGACGGCTTGATGTTGTGCGCCACCTCGACCACTTTGTTGGGGTAGAAATAGAGGCCCACCACGGCATAGTTGCTCTTGGGCTTGGCCGGTTTCTCCTCAATGCTCAGGCAGTTGCCGGCATCGTCGAACTCGGCCACGCCGTAGCGCTCGGGGTCGTTCACCCAGTAGCCGAACACGGTGGCCTTGTGTTCCTCCTCGGCCGTGCGGACGGCTTCGCGCAGCATCGGTGCGAAGCCTGCGCCGTGGAAGATGTTGTCGCCCAGCACCAGGCACACGCAGTCGTTGCCAATGAACTCCTCGCCGATGAGGAAGGCTTGTGCCAGGCCGTCGGGCGAAGGCTGCTCGGCATATTCGAACCGCACGCCATAGTCAGAACCGTCGCCCAGCAGGCGGCGGAACCCGGGCAGGTCGTACGGGGTGGAGATGATCAGTATGTCGCGGATGCCGGCATTCATCAGCACCGAGATGGGATAGTAGATCATGGGCTTGTCAAAGATGGGCAACATCTGTTTGCTCACACCTTTGGTGATGGGGTAGAGGCGGGTGCCGGAGCCGCCGGCCAGGACGATACCTTTCATGTGCAGGTCGTTGTTTGGGTGTAAAAACCGTGCGAAGTTGGTTCCGCACGCACATTTGTGAGCGCAAAAGTAAAGTAATTTGTCAATATTCCCAAACTTTATACACTTTTTGTGCTTTTGGCGCGGGTGGCTTGCGAAAAAATGACTACTTTTGCCCCGCATTTATAATCAATCATTACGTATGGCAGAATACATTGATAACGAAAAACTGGAAGAGGAAGGCTCATCCGGCTTTGATTTTAGAAAGATTTGGTCCTTGGTAGTCCTGAACTGGTACTGGTTCATCCTGTCCATGTTGGCCTGCTCGGCCGTGGCCTATCTCTACCTACGCTATCAGCGCCCGGTATATCAGGCAGCAATGAAAATCCTGATCAAGGACGATGTCAGCAAGAACAGCCGCTATGGCAGCAATGCCCTGGCGCTGGATCAGCTGGGCATCATGAGTAACAGTAACGGTTTTGACAACGAGCTGGAAATCCTCCGCTCTGCAACGGTGGCCACACGTGCCGTCAAGTCGCTCAAACTCTATGTCACCTACTCCATGGAGGGGCGCGTCACCACTGCCGACCTCTACAAGAACTCGCCCGTACTGGTCGATCTGGAAGAGAACCGTCAGGACCAGCTCAAGGTGCCCGTCGTGATTGAGATGAACAAGAAGGGCAAGGGCATACAGGCCGACATCCATCTGCCTGCTGCCTCGAGCGAGCCCGTGGTGCAGAGCCACACCATCACCAAGTTCCCTGCAACCATCGATACCAATGTGGGTAAGATCATGTTCTCCCGCAATCCCGGTACGCAGATAGGCGCTCGCACCCTCACGGCCACCATCTACCCGCCGGTGATGATGGGCCGTGCCTATGCCAAGCGTCTGAGTGCTCAGGCCACATCGAAGTTTACCAGCGTGGCACTGGTTTCGATCCTTGACACTAACAAGGAGCGCGCCACCGACTATCTGGCCGAGCTCATCCGTGCCTACAACCTGGATGCCAACCAGGACAAGAACGAGGTGGCCAAGAAGACAGAGGAGTTCATCAAGGAACGTATCGAAGTGATTCGTGGCGAACTGGACGATACCGAAGGCAGCCTGGAGGATTTCAAACGCAGCAACCAGTTGGTCAACCTGCCCACCGACGCATCGCAGGCACTCTCGCAATCCACCCAGTTCCAAAAGGATCAGGTGGCCATGCAGACACAGATGTCGCTGGTGCACTCGCTCATGGATTATGTGAACAACCCCGCCAACAGCATGGAAGTGATTCCGGCCAACCTGGGCATCACCGATGCCGCCGTGAACCACATGGTGGCACAGTATAACGAGGCCGTGCTGAACCGTAACCGCCTCATCCGCAATGCGTCGGAAGATGCACCGCGTGTGCTTCAGGTCACCGACGAGGTGCAGGCCCTGTGGGTAGCCATCCAGCAGCAGTTGAACAGCATTTACCGCAACCTGCAGATGCAGAAGTCCAGCATCGACCATCAGTACGCCCTCTTCTCGGGCAAGGTGAGCAGCACCCCTACCCAGGAGCGCGTGCTCAACAACATCGGTCGTCAGCAGGAAATCAAGTCGGGCTTGTACCTGATGCTGCTGCAGAAGCGCGAAGAGAACTATATCTCGCTGGCATCAACGGCTGCCAAGGCTCGTGTCATCGACGAGCCGCAGACCGGAGGCAAGGTCAGCCCGAAGAGCTCCATCATCATGTTGGCTGCCGTGATTATCGGTCTGTTGCTGCCGCTTCTCTTCTTCTATCTGGACGAACTGCTCAGATTCCGTATCGAAGGCCGTGAGGATGTTGAGAAACTCACCAAAATACCCATCCTGGCTGATATCCCCCTCACCAAGGACTTGGCCACCGGCGAGCGTGCCATCGTGGTGAAGGAGAACACCAATAATATGATGGAGGAGGCCTTCCGTGGCTTGCGAACCAACCTGCGCTTCGTCATGGGGCCGGGCGAGAAGGTGCTCTGCTGCACCAGTACCATCCCCTCGGAGGGTAAGACCTTCGTGGCCACCAACCTGGCCATGTCGCTGGCACTGTTGGGCAAGAAGGTGCTCATCGTGGGTCTGGACGTGCGCAAACCCCGGTTGGTCAAACTGTTCGGTCTGCCTTCCAGCCATCAGGGCATCACGACCTACTTGGCCGGTGAGACTGCCGACTTCGACCTGCTGGAGAAGCAGATTGTCCACGGCGTGCTCAACCCGAACCTCGATGTGATGCCTGCCGGCGTGATTCCGCCTAACCCGGGCGAACTCATCACGCGCGACCTGTTGGACAAGGGTATTGAGTACCTGAAGGGAACATACGACTATATTATCCTGGATACGCCTCCTATCGGCCTGGTGAGCGATACGTTCGAACTGGCCCGTCTGTGCGACGTCACCTTCTTCGTGGTGCGTTCGGAATACTCCACCCGTGGCGACTTCGAGCAGATCAACCGCGTGCAGGCCGAAGGCAAACTGCCTAAGATGAACCTCGTGCTGAATGGTGTGGACCTGACCAAGAAGAAGTACGGCTTCTACTATGGCTATGGCAAGTACGGCACCTATAGCCGCTATGGCACCTACTATGGCCGCTACGGCCACTATGGCACCTACGGCAATTATGGCGACCGCTCGCAGCATGTGGAGAAGTAGTAGTTCACTACAAATACTTATCGCCCTCCGTTCCAAATGTGATAGGAACGGAGGGCGATTGTTATTGCATTGATTCAGCGTGCAGTTATTGCGTTAGAGCGTTGAATCAGTGTGCAGTTGTTATGGCGTTATAGCGTTGAATCAGTGTGCAGTGGTTATGGCGTTATACCATTGAATCAGCGTGCAGTGGTTATGGCGTTGGCTTTAGCTGATGTTTGCTATGGCATTGCATCGGCAGGCGATGTCTTTTATCTCTTGATGCCTTGGCGGCCCATGCGGGTGGCAAGTGGCCAGACGAAGGCAAGGCGGGCGCTGTGTTGCCGCAAGGCGGGCTTCAACCTACCGCAAGTCCAGTCGTGTGCGACAGGCAGGCTAATGTTCAAACAGCGAATCCCACAGCTGCGGAATCTTCACATCCCAGTGCTTATAGTAGTAGGATGTGTCCCACCATGCAAAGATATAGGTGAGCAGGACAAAGGCGAGCCAAGCAAGGAGGTATAGCATATATGAGAGGTCTATAGCCCTCCCTTGCGGGAGGGTGGGGGAGGGAGTCCCCCTCTTTACTTTGTCAATGCAATGCCCAGTGCCACGATGCTGGAAATAACGCTGATGATGCTGGCACCTGCGCTGAGGAAGGTGGTGAAGGCCGAACTGCGCACGTTTTGGGCCTTGTTGGGCTGTATGTAGATCATGTCGTTCTGCTGCACGTAGAAGGCGGGGCTGTCAAAGATGTCGGCCTGTGTCAGATCCAGGTCATACTTCTTGCGCATGCCGTTCTCCTCGCGGATCAGCGTCACTTTCTGGCGCAGTGAAGCGTCGGCCACGTCGGCACATTGTGACAGCACGTCGAGCACCGAGTTGCGCTCGGAGGTGAGGTTGACCACCTTCGGTGCCTTGGCAGCGCCCAGCACAGTCACGCGGGCATTGAGCAGGCGCACCGTCACTTGCGGGTTCTTGATTTTCTGCACGTTCACAATCTGTGCTTCGACGGCTTTGGCACATTCCTCGCAGGTCAAGCCGCTCACCTTCACCGTTCCGACACCGGGCAGACGCACAAAGCCCTCGTTCGTCACCGTGTAGCCGTAGGCATTGCTCATGCCGCCGCTGGCGCTGCTCATCGAGCTTGAGCTTGAGCCGCCGCCGCCACCTATCAGCACGTCATTGCTGAACACGTCCAGCAGGGTGGGATCCTCGCAGGTCACCTTGATAAGCAGCTGGTCGGCCGGTTTGATGTGCATCTCGTAGCGCTGGGTGATTTCCCGATCTTCCTGGAACATCTCGTCGGCGCCCTGGAAATAGATGATTTTCTTATTGCTGACGCATGAGCAGAGGGCTATGGTCAGGGCCATGCAGGCCAACAGTGACAGTTTCTTCATTTTTCCTTTATTGATTATTCCTGCGCAAAGGTAGGGGCTTTTTGCGGAATCTCCAAACGAACGACGGAAAAACACTTGGTCGATTGCCGAAAAACCGTTTTTGCCTTCGGGCACAGCTGCTGCGAATGATGTATTGGGGTGAGATTCAATCCCCAATATGTAAAAAGCCCCTGCGGCAGATGTACCGCAGGGGCTTTGTATCAGTGCTTGAAAATAATCTTACTTCACCACGACCTTCTTGCCATTGATGATGTAGATGCCCTTCTGAGCCTTCTGCACCTTCTGGCCAGCCAGGTTGTAGATGCTCTGGATGCCCGTGTTGGCAGCGTCGATGCGCTGAACGGCATCGGGAGCGTTCTCAGGACCTGCGCCGAGGTAGGAGAGCGTCCAGTTGCTGAAGATGGTCCAGTCGCCACTGATGTGGGCATACTTGCTCAGACCGATGGTCAGCACGCCGTCCTCGCCCACTTCGACGTTGAGCGTGTTGGTGTAGGAACCGTCGAAGTTGAGGTAGGTCTCGGCAGAAACCATCATGTTGGGGATGTAGCGAGTGATGTCCTGTCCCAGTTCAACGGTCACCTCGTCCGATGCAGCAATAGCAGTTTCCTGTGCGCCAGCAAAGATGTCCTTCACGGCAACACTCATTGAGTCAACGCCGATGGCATACATGGTAGCGTTGTAAGCCATAGTGTCAGCAACGAAAGCAGCTGCAGCTGGTTCGGGGAAGCCGGCACGATAGTAGGCATCAACGGTCACGGTGTAGTAGCCGGGCAGCAGGCCCTTGATGGTCTGGTAGTGGTTGAAGTTCTTGTCGTAGAATTCAGCCTCGTTGTAGCTCAGGCCAGGAGTAGTTGTTGTGCCGTCCTCGTTGAAGGAGCTCCAGCCGTTGGCCGAGTTGGCAGCGGTCTTGGGATCCACGTAGGTGGGGTTGTAGATGACAGCAGTTACGTCGATGGGAGCATCCTTAGAAGCATCCACGGCGCCGCTCATCAGGTACGGAATCCAGTCGGCATCGATCTTGTCGATGAGTGCCTGGAGTGCATCGTTGTCGGCCAGTTCCTCAGCCATCGAGTACGGGTCAATCCAGGTTTCCAGCAGCTGGTCGTATTCCTCCATGGTCGGGACGAGGGCCTCAAGCTTGCCAATCTGGTCGTAGTAGAACTCAACGCTCGAAGCCAGCTCTTCACCCAGCTCGTTGCCCTTCTTCACGTAGTCGATAGCCTCGGTCACTTCCGAGATCATAGCCATGATGGCGTCGCCATCGGCATCATCGATAGCCTTCTGAGAGCGTGCGGGCAGGGTCTCGGCCATTTCAGTAGCCTTGGCAGTGAGGAATGCATTGTCGGCAGTGGTGACTGCTTCAAACTCTTCCAGCTTCTTGTTGAGCTGCTCCTCATATACGCTTACATCCTGTCCGATGTACTTCAGTGCGAAGTTGTCAAAGATAACCCAGTCGTTGGTTGATTCGCAGTGGATACCGATGGTCAGGTCGCCTTCCTTGTCCAGAATCACCTTCACGTGGTTGGTGTAGTAGAGTTCGCCCGTGTTGGGATTGGTCTCCTGGAACCAGTAGTAAGCGCCAGTCATACCGTTGCACTGGTACAGGGTGTTGCCCTCTTCGTCGGTGCTGATACCGCGGCTGTTGTCATAGTTGCCGTCGCCCAGCTGGGTCATGCCGTCGATGTACTTGCGGTTCTCCTCGGTCACTTTCTGCTCCACGTCGTTGTCCAGGTCGATGAGATAGTCCTTGGTGATACCGCCATAGAGCCATGTGCCTTCGGTGTCGGAGGCATTGTCGTGGCGGGCAAAGCCTTGCAGCGTCACGTCATAGACGCCGGCGGGCATGCTCTTCAGGGTCTGGCTCAGGTCGAATGCCTTGTGGTAAGTCTCGATGTTGTGTGTGGCGGCACGCAGTTCCGTCATCGAACCGCTATTGATTTTCCAGCCAGTGGGGTTGGCAGTGGTACCGGTGGTGAAGCCAGGATTGGCCAAGAGGAAGGTGAGGTCGGTTCCGGGCTTGATTTCGCCGGCCAGGTTATCCATCATGGTGTTGTAAGCCACGCCAGCCAGCGTGTCGATCATTTCGGCAGTGGCGGTGCCTTCTTCGTAGGCAGCACTCCACTCGTCGTTCAGCTCGTCAACGGCGCCGGATGCTGCCTCAAAGCCTGCATCGTAAGCCTTGCTGGAGAGTTCGTTGGCTTCGTCAATGTAGTTGCGAAGTTTCACATAGTCCTTGATAGACTGTTGTGCAGCAGCCAATGCGGCTTTCAGCTTGTCGCTGGCAGCGGTGCACTCTTCGGCGGTGGCGCCAGCGTTAGCGGCTACATCCTGAGCCTCTTCCAGCGCAGTCATAAATGCGGCGAGAACCTCCTTGTTGGCATTGTCGGCATCGGAAATCTCCGAATCCTGGGCCTGTTTTACCATATCCTTCAGGATCAGCATCTCGGGCAGTTCTTCAGTCTTACCATAGTAGTAGATGCGGAAGTTGTCGGCTGCAATCCAGTTGGCGGTGGTGCTCTCTGTCTTCAGACCGAAGGTGAGTGCCTTCACGCCCTCAGGACATACGAAGGTGATGCTGAAGTGTTCGGGGTTGTTGTTGTTGGTTGCCACTTCTTGGAACACTTCGTTGCCGGTATCGGGAGCAATGAACAGTTTCACGCCTGTAGCAGGATTCTCAAACTTGCCCCACTGATGCACTGCAATCACGTCGCAGGAAAGCTTGTACATACCTGAAGGCAGACCATAGACGGTCTGAGAGAGCTCGGCGTCGCCAATCTTCCACGGGTCATTGTTGTCCTTCCAAGCTTCGATGAATTTGCTCAGGTAAGCAGGGCTGCCATCATCGTCGGTGGCAGAACCGGCAGCGGTCAGCGTGGTGCCGTTGTTGGTGTAGCTGGCACCCTGGTAGCCAATGTTGGTAGCCTTGCCACTGAAGGTGTTGGTCCAACCGTTGATGTTGCCCTGATCGAAGTTAGCGTTGACCAGGCAGATGCCGGTTACTTCCTGAGGATCGTCGGGTGTGCCGTTGAACTGGCCAGCAAAGATAGCTGCGTTAACGGCGGCGTTCAGCGAGTTCTTTGCTGCTTCGAGATCCTGAACAGTAGCTGCGCTATTGTTGTAGATGGCTGCGGCTTCGGCAACGTCTTGGTCGATGTTCACCTCGGCAATCTCGGCATCCTCCAGTGCCTTGGTGTAGGCATTGTACAGGGCCACGCGGGCGTTGTAGATGGCCATTGCGTTGTTAAATGCCTCATCGTTGTTGTGAGCTCTGACGGTCTCGGCATAGGCCTTGATGTTCTCAGCCTCGCTTATAGGAACGAAAGCCCATTCCACCCAAGGTGCAACAGTGCTCGACTCGCCGGCGATGTTGAGGTCGGTCCAGGTGTAAACGGTGTTGGCCGATGCGTAGTTGTTGGCATCCACGCCGAAGAAGATGTTTTCCTCGGCATAGTCGCTGGTCATGCGGTACACGTTGGTCTTACCTTCCACGGGAGTGAGTACCCACAGGCCATCTGAGGCAAAACGGCTGTCCCAACCATCGCACCATGCGCCGTTACCTTCGTGCACAAGGTGGAAGGGGTTGTCGGTAGCGCCAACCTTGCTGGTGCCCATGTGGGCAATGTTCCAACCGCCCTCGGCTTCGTCCAGCTGGAAGGGGAGGATGAAGCTGACGTTGGTCTTCAGGTCGATGTTGTCCTGCGTGGAGATGAGCGAATCAAGCGTCACAACGGCACGTGTGCCCCAGTCCATACCGGCACCGAGGAACATACCTGCCTCAGTGTTGAGGATGTAATACTGTCCGCCACTTTCAGGAGCAACGGTGGCTCCTGTCCAGCTCGGTGCTACTGGCCGTTCTGGACGTACGGGCTCGGTCCAGTCCTGTGCCATGGCACTTGTGCTCAGAAACGCTGCGCCCATAAGCGCAATCACAGAGAGTAACTTGTGTTTCATAAAGCAGTTAATTAGTAAGTGATAAAAAATTAGTTAGTAATAAGTAGTCTCGTTGTTTTGTAAGCGGGCTTGATGTGCGATGGTTATGTGCGCCGGTAAGGGCTGCCTGCGCTCGTGTGTATCACTTCTTTTGCCACCTCGTTTTGGCCCTATGGGACAATGTCGGTGGTGCCGAAACCATCCTTTGGCCGATATTTCGTGGCAAATATACACTTAATATCGGAAGGGCGAAGGTTCCTTAACAGTTAAATGCAGTGCGTTAAGATTTTTTAACCAAAAGCGACATGGCGGACGTGTCAGCAGGGTTTGGCAATTAAAAAAAGACCCCCTGCGGTTGCTGCACCGCAGGGGGGTATTGTCAGTTTTGTGACGTTGTTTCAATCTCACCGGATCACCACCTTGCGGTTGCCGATGATGTTCACGCCCTTCTGTGCGCGGCCCAGACGCTGTCCGGCCAGGTTGTAGATGGCGTTGTCGGCATTGGTGATGGTGCGGTCGGCCTGGAGGCTTTCAACAGCCACGGGAGGTTCGGTGCCGAGGTACTCCAGCTGGAAGTTGTTGAACGGAGCCCAGTCGCCGGCATGGCTTACGTTCTGGAACAGACCCAGTTCGATGGCGCCCATGCTCTCCTCATACTGGAAGATGAGGTAGTTGTAGTAGCGGCCTTGCTCGGCGAATGTGGCCAGTTCTGCACGGTTGTTGGGTGCGTAGAGTGTGTCGGTTTCGTTGATACCGTACTTCTGGGTGCTGATGAATTCGGGCACTTCGTTCATGAAGGCACCCTTGCTGGTGTCGTGCCAGTCCACGATAACGGCGTTGTCGTTGCCGGCATAGAGGAACATGTTCTGCTCGGTGGCGATACCGTTCGTCAGGCTATCCACAACGGCGGCTGTGCCGATGGGGCGGTACAGGGCGTTGCAGGACAGGCGGTAGTAACCTTCCTTGAGCTGCACTTTCTGGTAGATTTTCCAGGCAGAGGGTACGTTCCAGAACTCCAGGAATCCGGCATCCCAAGTGCCGCGGTTGCCGCTGGTAGCCTCGGTCTCGATGGTCCATCCGGCAGCGTGGTTTGATTCGTCGGCAAAGTCGGCGTTCTCCAGCAGTTCGGTCACGTTGACGGGTTCGCTGCCGCTGGCGCTTTCCATGCCGCTCTGTGAGAGCACGTAGGCCACCCAGGCGTCCTTCAGGCGCTGCACGGCTTCGATGAGCTGTTCGTTGGTCTCCGACTCTTCGGCCAGGGGTGCCACTTCGTCGAGCACAGACTGCATGATTTCCATGTCGGCGTCGATCTCGGAGAGTGCCAGGCGGTTGTCATACTTCATCACCTCCTCGTTCACGCGCTGAGCCAGTGCGGGGCTCTTCTGAGCGTAGGCGATGGCTTCCTGCAGCTGAGCGATGGCAGCGATCTTGGTTTCGACAGCATCGGCTTCCTGAGCTTTCAGGCCGTTGTCGATGGCGTTCTCCAGGTCGGAGCCAGCCTTGGCAACGCCGCCGTACTGGGCGTTCTCAAAGATATTGGTAGCGGTGGCAATGAGCACGTCGATCTGTCCGTCCAGGGCATCCTCCATGCCTTCGGCACCCTTGTACACTACGGTAAAGGCACCCCAGCAGGTCCATTCGTCGCCTTCGAGCTCAACGCCCTTGATGCCGATGGTCAGGTTGCCGTCCTCCACCAGTGCGGTGGTCACGGTGTTCTTGGCTTCCTCCTGGTCGTAGAAGAGCCAGTGGGCATTGTTGTTGCTGTTGGGCACCCACAGCGAGTCGCCCTCGGCGGTCACGATGCCGGCGGTGTGGTTCTCGTCGGGAGCGCTCACGGCGTAGAGGGCCACGTTGTTCAGCAGCGTCTGGTTCTGGTTGGCATAGAGGTAGGCCATGCCGGTGACGGCTTCAGCCTCAAACTGGGTGTAGTTGCTTTGGTTGGCAGCAGCGCGGTAGAAGCCGTTTGTGCTGATCTCGTACACACCCTTAGGCATGTCGGCCAGGGTCTGATACACGTTGAAGTTGTTCTGGTTCCACACCTCGGCGGTCTGCACGCGGCTCAGGAAAGCGGTGGTGCCGGTTTCGTTCTGCCAGCCGGTAACGGTGTTGTTGGCATAGTCGATGTTGTTGAACAGGGCGCTGATGTCCACGTTCTGCTTGCCACCTTCGGCAGCAGCCTTGGCCAGGGCTTCCTTCACGGCGCTGACGATGATGGCGTCAAATCCGGAGATGGCCTCGTTGATCTGAGCGGTGGTGTAGGTGCCTTCTTCGTAGCCGGCCTCGTAGGTTTCCAGCATATCCTCCAGCTGTTCCACCAGGGTGGTGAAGGAGCTGTTGTCCACATACTTGTCGATGGTTGCCGTCACCTTCTCGCTGAAGAAGTTGTAGAAGGTGTTGTAGGCATTGCGGCTGGCGCTTGCCTCGGATGCGATGTTGTTCAGCGCGCTGGCGGCGTTGGTATTGGCCTCGTCGTCCTTGCTGTTGGAGCTTACGAGCTCTTCGGCCACCTGGTAGGCCTCTTCAACCTTGGCGCGAATGGCCTCCTCGAACTGTCCGTCGTTGAAGGCGGTGAACTGCTCGGCATTGCGCACGGCGGCCTGGAGAGCCAGGAGCGACGGGTTGACGCCAGTGCCGATGTAGGTGAGCGAGATACCGTCGATGAAGAAGTGAGGCATGCTGGCCGAACCGGTGTTGGTGGCTGTGTAGCCCATGGAGAAGTTACCGCTGGTCTCATCAATCAGTTCGAACTCGATGGTCTCGTGTGTCCACTTGCCCACGGGGAAGGTCTTGTTGGTGCAGAGATACTCGGTGCCGTCGTCGGCAATGAAGCCGATCAGGTTCTTCTCGATGGCGCTGGCACCGCCGCTGTTGTAGTAGCTGATGCTGAGGATGTACTTACCGGCGGGGATGGTCACGTACTGCTTGTACTGGATGGTTCCGGTCCAGCAGGTAACCATGCCGAGCACCTTACCCTCGGTGGCGCCGTCGGACATGGTGGTGGGGGGCAGGAATTCCTTACCTCCGAGGAAGCAGTCGCTGCCCACTTCATACACGCCGCTGGCGCGTCCGTTGGTGGCGCCGCTGGTACCGGCAAACCAGATGTTGTCGCTCTCGTTGTTCACGGTCCATCCGGTGACGTGTTGTGCGCCGTAGCGCTTGGTGCCGCCTTCGCCAACGCCCCAGCCGCCGGTGTTGCTGCCGCCGGTCTGGCCGTCCATATCCTTGGAGTAGGTGTAGATTTCGCTATCCACAGCATCGTCCTTGGTAAAGTGGGGGTTCTGGATGAAGAAGTCGGAGAAGTCGGTGGTGCCGCTCTCGTTCAGCTTCTTCTGATTTTCGATGGCTGCCAGCACTTGCTCCACGGTGACGTTGGGATTGTCGTACACGGCCTGCGCCTCGCTGGTATCCACGCCGTAGGCCTCGCCAATCTGGATTACCTCCAAGAGGCCCACTTTGGCTGCGTCCACCTCGGCTTTGTGGAGAGCGTCGGCATCGCCTTCCTCAATAATCACCTGGTCGATGAAGAGGTGAGGCATGGCGCCTGAGCCGCCGGGGCCGGTGTAGCCCAGGCTGATCACGCCGCTGGTGGCCTGCTCCAGCAGGAACTCGATGGTGTCGTTCTTCCACACCTCGACGTCCCATGTCTTTTTGGTGGAGAGATAGCTGGTGCCGTCGTCGGCCACGAAGCCGCACAGGTTGGCACTCACTTCGGTGGTGCCTGCGCCATTGTAGATGGGCAGGATGATGCGGTAGGCACCTGCGGGCAGGGTCACTGCCTGGGTGTACTGAGTCTTGGCGCCCCACACGCTGACGATGCCCAGGGCATTGCCTGTGGCGTCACCGTTGGGGTTGGTCATGGGTGCGAGATAGGTGTTGCTGCCCAGCCACACGGTCTCGTCGGCATTGATGGCGAATACGCCGGCAGCGCGGGCATTCAGTCCGTCGGTGCGTGCGTTGCTGCTGCTTTCGCTCACAAGCGTGTTGTCCGTGAGGTTGGATGCTTCCCAGTCCTCTACGGCCTGCATGCCGAACAGCGTGGTGCCGTTGTTGGCCATGTCGTAGTCGTAGGTGCAGATGCCTGCTTGCACGGGCTGGCCTGCACTGAAGTCGGCATTCTTCAGGAACTTGGCAGTGAGGTTGTCGCCCACTGCAGCCTGCATGCCGAACGTTACGGTCATCATTGCGATGACAGAGAGTAAACGTTGCTTCATGTTGTGTTAGTTAACAGTTAGTGGTTAGTGAATATGTTTTTCTTCTTGTCCGTATAAGCCGATTCTGGCTGCAAAATTATCAATTATTGCCCATTGTGCAAACAAATCGTGCTTTTTTTTGCATAGGGCACCTGAATCTTAACACTCTCTGCCGGTGTTGTGCCTATGCCTGGGTGGGGGCGTTGGGGCATGAAAAAGCCCCGCGAACCGTGTGGCTCGCAGGGCTTGGCGTTACCTATATATATAATAAGGTGTGTTTACTTTACGAGGTACTTCTTGCCACCCACGATGTAGATGCCCTTCTGCATCTTGCTCACCTTCTGGCCAGCCAGGTTGTAGATGGCGGCGTTGGCGATGCGCTTGTCGGCGTCGGCCTGGAGGCTTTCGACAGCCACGGGAGGTTCTGTGCCGAGGTATTCGAGGCAGAAGTTGTCCATGGGCACCCAGTCGTAGGCGATGGTAGCGTTCTTGCGCACACCCAGGCTGATGGCACCCTGGCCTTCCTTGTACTCGAAGATGACGTAGTTCAGATAGCGTCCGGCTTCGATGAAGGTTTCAAATGCGGCGCGGCTGTTGGGTGCGCAGAAGGCCTGGTCGGTACCCAAGGTGTAGTCGGTGCCGTTGAGGGTGGGGTAGTCGGACTGGTTTTCCTCCAGCGTGCCGGCCAGAGCGCCGTCCTTCAAGTTGGTCCACTGCATAATCTTGGCCGTTTCGGCACCGGCATAGAGGTAAGCCTCGTTGGTCAGCAGGGTGTCGGTGGTTTCAAGTGCATTGAGCACACCGATTTCGTTGTCGCTGTTGCCTGCGCGGTAGAAGGCGTTCACGGAGAGGCGATAGAAGCCGGGACGCAGCATGGCGATATCCTGGTGCATGTCGAAGTTGGTGCTGTTCCAGAATTCGACGCATCCGTCGGCATCCGTGCCGTTCTTGGTTTCGCACTCGGTGACCCATCCATTGCGTGCATCGTCAAGGTTGGCGTTGACCATCAGCATGGACACGTCAACGGGGTTTTCGCCGGTGGCGTTGTCCAGCTCGTCCCAACCGAGGATGTACTTCATGAACTCGTCGGGCAGGGCGTTGATCCAGGCCTCGATCTGTTCGTTGCTCTCGAACTCTTCAGCTTCGATGGCGGAGTTGATTTCCTCCACCATGACATCGAATGCTTCGTAGTTGCTCACGAAGTCGGCATCCAGTGCGCTCTGCTTGTCCTCGTAGGTGCTGAGTGTGGTCTGCAGGTCCTTGACCAGTTGTGTGCTCTGTTCGGCGGCCTTGATGGCATTGCTCATCTCGTCGATGGCAGCAATCTTGGTGTTGGCATCGTCGGTAGCCAGAGCCTTTTCGCCTGTGGTCAGTGCCTTTTCGATGGCTTGTTCTGTGGCACTCACGCCGTGAGCCTCGGCCATGGCCAGTTGCTCTGTGAGTGCTTCAATCTGTGCGTCGTAGTCGGATGCTGTAGCAGCGTTGTAGTAGATGTGGAACTCTTCCCAGACAGTCCACTGGTTGCCCATCAGGCCGTCGCCGCTCTTCACGCCGAAGCGCAGTGTGCCGTCGGACGAGAGGACGGTGCTGACGGTGTTGAGCACCTGCTCGGCATAGGGCTCGTGAGTGAAAATGTAGTGAGCATTCTGCTGGTTGTTGGGCTGGTACATTTTGTTGCCGTCGGCTGCGTCGAACGTGCCGTTGAAGCCTTCGATGGAGTCGGTGCGGCACAGGTTGGCCACGTTGTACATGAGGGTCTGCGAGTTGCCGGCGTAGAGGTAAGAGAAGCCGCCAGTGGCCTCTGCCACGTAGTTGTCATAGTTGACGGCGTTGTCGGCCTCGCGGTAGAAGCCCTTCACGGTGATGGTGTACTTACCCTTCGGCAGTTGCAGTTCGCGATAGACGTCGAAGTTCGTGTCGTTCCACACCTCGGCGGTGCCGAATTGAGTCTTGAAGTTCTCAGTCTTGGTGGTATTCTGCCAGAGGCTGTCGGGCAGGTTGGGGTATTTCACAGCGCTGCCGCTATAAACGTAGCTGAGCTGGTCGAACAGAGGTGTGATGTCAATCGGTTCGTTCAGTGGCTCGCCGGAAGCAACGGCATCGTCAAATGCCTTCTGAACGGCGTTCTTAAGCAGCGGCTGGAAGTCCTCGATGGCTTTCTCGATTTGCTCGTTGGTATAGGTACCTTCCTCCAGGGCGGGCTCGTAGGTTTCCAGCAGAGCTTCGATGGCCTCGACATAGTTCTCGTAGCCAGGCTTTTCAAAATAGGTCTCGTTGTCAGCGTGCATCTTCTCCACCAGGTCGGCGAACTTCTTGTAGGCGGCAACAGAGGCCTTCATTTCGGTCAGTACGTCGTTCAGCTTGGTGTAGGCAGCCTGGTACTCGTCCGACTTCTCCTTTTCGGGAGTGGTCGAAAGCAGGTCTTCGGCCTCCTCAAGTGCGCTTGCGCAGGCGTCCTTCACGGTAGCCTGTGCATATTCGGCATTGATGTAGATGTCGCTGGCTTCAGCCGTGAGGGCACGCAGGGCGGTGTAGGTGGCAGGCGTCTGCACCTCGCCGATGGCAAAGAGCTGGAAGTTATCGGCAGCCACCCAGTTGGCGTTGGTGGCGGACGTCATCAGACCGATGGTCATGACATCGGCACCGTCGTAGTCGAACTCGAAGGTGAAGTGCTGGGGCTTGCCGTTGAGGGTGTAGAGCGACTCCTCGCTGTGGATGGTGTAGCTGCCGTTGTTGTAGTAGAGATACACACCTGTTACGATGGTGTTCTCATCGCCCTGCCAGCTGGCAATGGCGTCACACTCCAAGCGGTAGCGGCCTGCGGGCAGGCCCATGATGCTCTGGCTCAGGCCGCCGTCGCCCAGTGCGCCGGTGCCGGTGGGATACCAAGCCTCGATGAATCGGTTCAAGCTGACGCCGGTTTCCTCGGTAGTGTAAACCTGATTGGACTGATAGCCGAGGTTCTCGCCCATCTTTGCCACTGTCCAGCCGTCAACATTGCCCTGCGTGAAGTCGGGGTTGACCAGCACGAAGGCGGTAATCTCGATGGGGTTGTCCTCCGAGCTCTCGCCGATGCTGGCCAGCACGGCAGCGCGGTTCACGGCGGGTGCCAGTGCCTCGTAGGCGGCATTGAGCTCCTCCAGCGTTGCGCTGGCGTTGGTATAGACGGCAGCTGCTTCGGTGTAGGCCACGCCATACTTCACAGCCTCGTTCAGCTTGTTGTACAGTGCCAGTTGGGCCTGGTACAGCTCGTAGGCCTTGTTGTATTCGACAACGGCCTGGTTGTAGGCATCCACGGTGGATTGGTAGTCGGTGCTGAGGTCAACGCTCTCCACAGGGATGAAAGCCCACTCGATGTTGGGATCTTCGGCGGTGCAGGTGAACTTCACGTAGGCACCGGCACCGGTGCTGCCTGCATACTCTTCGGCTGCATTGTCGAATTTTCCCTGCTCGACCGATGACTGAATGTAGTAGTAGCCGTTGGCGTTCTTGGTGAATGAGAACCAGTCGCCGCCTTGGTTGTTCATGTCCACGTAGCCGTCACCTCCCGAGCGGAACAGGTGGTTGCGGCCTGCGGGCGGGTTGTAGCCGTTATCGCGGCCATGGTCGCCGTAGAACTTGTCGTTGGCATCGTTGGTGCGTTGCATCACCCATGCATTCTCAGTGCCCTCCTGGAGCACAGTGGTGATTTGCATGTAGGGTGTGGCATTGTCAGATAGGCTAATCTGGGTGGCCCATACGTTGGCACCCACCAGGAACTGGCCTTCGCCTACGTTCATCACGTAGTAGTTGCCTTGGTCTTCCACGTCGGCTGCATTCTCCAGGAAGGCCCTTGCGGGGCTTTCAGGACGAACGGGCTCTGTGGGTGCGGTCCATGACTGCGCGAAGGCACCTGCGGTGAGGGCGAGCGCAGCACATACAGAGAGTAAACGCTGTTTCATTCTTCTGCTTGTTTAAGAGTTAGAAAATAGTTAGTTAGGAATAGTCGTTTTTTGCTTGCTTAGTAGGTGTTGTGCACTTTAGCGGGGCAAATGTACGAATTAAGGTCAGTGCGCGTGCATGTGCGTAAAGGATTTTTAAGCCTGTTAATTTTTTTTAACGAAATGCGCACGCTTGGGCGGGTGCTTTTCCGTACCTTTGCCGGCAAAACAAAAGTTTTGCACCATGACCATTGCAGTTGACTTCGACGGAACCATCGTCACACACCGTTACCCCGACATAGGCGAGGAGATACCCTTTGCCACCGACACGCTGAAAATGCTCATCGCCGATCATCACCGACTCATCCTTTGGAGCGTGCGCGAAGGCGAACTCTTGGACGCAGCCGTGGAGTGGTGCCGCAAGCGCGGTGTGGAATTCTATGCCGTGAACCGCGATTACCCTGAGGAGGACGTGGAGAAGAACCGCCATTTCTCGCGCAAGCTGAAGGCAGATATGTTCATCGACGACCGCAACCTGGGCGGACTGCCCGACTGGGGCACTATCTACACCATGATTCACGACCACAAGACGATGGAGGAGGTGCTTATGGAGGAACTGAATCCCCAGCAGGTGGTGAAGCGCAAGAAGAAGTGGTGGCAGATTTAGGCTGACCGCTGTCAGAGCCTCCCTTTTGTGCCTGTCTGTTCAGGGTTTTCTATTGTGTGCTGCCGTTCAGCCTCCTTTTGTGTGCTGCCGTTCAGCGCCTCCTTTTATGTGCTGTTTGTTCAGCGCCTCCCGTGCGCCTACATCTGAGTCGCGGTGTGCCTACGTTCGCGCCCCTGTGTGCGTAGGCTTCCCCCTCTCATTTCCTTTGCAAAGATACGGCTTTTTCAGGCGTCGGGCAAAATGGGGGGTGGGCTAAGGTGTGAAAATCTGTTAACAAATGGGGCATTTTCGGATAAAATGCAGGGCGCGGAGGCTATGTGTTGATTACCAGGCGTTTGCGCTGATTAGACTGGTGATGAGAGGCGTGATGAGAGGCGTGGTGAGAGGCGGATGGATGGACGGATGGACAGTTGGACAGTTTTTTGAGCGAATCGAAGTTTTTTGTTTAGGAGAGTATAGTATATAATATATATATTATATACTATACTCTCCTAAGTCGTGATAGGCACTGCCCTAATATTTTCTGTCCATCTGTCCATCTGTCCAGGCAGGACAGGCTAAAGCCTTGCCGTGAGGCTGGAGGGGGGAGCAGGCAGTGAGGTGTGACCGGAGGGAATAACGCGGAACCTCCTTAATGTCACGATGTCACTTGTCACGCGTCACTTTTCGAGCGGACATGCCTATGAACTTTTGACTATTTATTCAAGTTTCGCAAGTATGCTAATTCGCTGTGAACCAAAGCCCCAGA
>JAFXQT010000052.1 GCA_017526905.1 Bacteroidaceae bacterium
GATAAAAGATAAGAGATGCTTATCGCAGACACAAATACTTAAACAAATACTTAAACAAACACTTAAACAAATACTTAAACAAACACATTAATCTATGATTTCTTTTGCACTAAGCCTCATAGCACTTATCCTTGGCTATGTTCTATACAGCCGCGTGGCAGAACGTATCTTTGGCCCCGACGACCGTGAGACACCTGCCATCCGCCGTGCCGACAAGATGGACTATATCGTCATGCCCGGCTGGCGTATCTTCATGATCCAGTTTCTCAACATAGCCGGCACAGGCCCCATCTTCGGTGCCATCATGGGCATGTGGTTCGGTCCTGCCGCCTACCTGTGGATTGTGTTTGGATGTATCTTCGGCGGCGCCGTGCACGACTATATCAGTGGCATGCTGTCGTTGCGCCATGACGGCTGTGGACTGGCCGAGCTGACAGGCATTTACCTGGGAGCCACCGCCCGCAAGGCGCTGGTGGTGTTCACCATGCTGATGATGGTGCTGGTGGGCGCCTTCTTCGTTTATTGCCCGGCCATCATCCTGTCGGGCATCTGGGGCGAAAAGATGGTATGGGTGTGCATCATCTTCCTATATTATGTGGCCACCACGATGCTGCCCATCGACAAGGTAATCGGGCGCATCTACCCGCTGTTTGCCCTGTCCATGCTGTTCATGGTGGTGGCACTGGGCATCGTGCTCTTCATCAAGCAGCCCGTGCTGCCCGAGGTGTGGGATGGCCTGGGCAACTGGGGTGCGGCGCGCCTTGGGCTGAAGCAGCCGCTGTTCCCTGCGCTGTTTGTGACCATTGCCTGCGGAGCGGTGAGCGGCTTCCACGCCACGCAGTCGCCCATGATGGCACGTTGCATGAAGAGCGAGCGGCAAGGGCGCCCCGTGTTCTACGGAGCCATGATCACCGAGGGCATCGTGGCATTGGTGTGGGCCACCATCTCCAGCTACTTCTTCTTTGCCGACGGCTGGCGCCAGGTGTGCCCGCCCGAGGTGCTGGCGCAGTTCCAAGGTCAGACGTCGCGCTCGCTCATCCAATTCTTCGACGCCCCCACGGTGGTGAATATCGTGTGTGCCAGCTGGCTGGGCACCTTCGGCAGCATCCTGGCCTTGCTTGGCATCGTTGCAGCACCCATCACCACCGGTGGCAGTTCCTTCCGCGCCGCCCGCCTGATACTGTCCGAAGCCTTCGGGCTGAAGCAGACGTCTGCCCGCTCGCGCCTGGCGCTGAGCCTGCCTGTGTTTGCCGTGGGCATTGCACTTTTGGCTTGGCAGATAGGCAACCCGTCGGGTTTCGGCACGGTGTGGCAATATGTGGCTTGGGGCACGCAGGCCATGGCAGCCGTCACGCTGTGGGTCTGCACGGTCTATCTTGCCAAAGCGCACAAATGCTACTGGCTCACGCTGGTGCCTGCGGTGTTCATGACCATGGTAGTGACCGACTTCCTGCTTGTGTCGCCCACCACCTTCGGCCTGCCTTACAACCCCTCGCTCATTGCATCGGCAGCGCTTACCCTCTGCGTAACAGCCCGTTTCGTGTGGTGGAAGAGGAGGAACGTAGGAAATAAATAATTGACTGACACACGCCATCATCATCAAGAAAATAGAGCAGCCGGCCATGCCGACTGCTCTATTTCTCTATTTCTCTATTTCTCTATTTCAATAATGCTTCCAGGTCTTTGATGCGCTCGCGGAAAGCGGTGTCCGTGTCGAGCCTGTTGGCTACGGTGCGACAGGAATGAATCACGGTGGCATGCCCTCGGCGCCCTACATAGGCACCAATCTTGGTGGTGCTGAGCGACGTGTGCCGTTCGGCCAGATACATGGCCACCTGCCTGGCCAGCACGATCGGCGCCTTGCGGCTGGACGACATCAGCTCCTCGCGTTCCACATCGAAGTAATTGCACGTCTGCTCGATAATCGAATCTATCGTCAGCGGTTCGCGCTGCTTGCTCAGCCCGATGGTGCGGCTTATCACCCGCTCGGCCAGTGCCAGGTCGATATCGCTGTCGTTCACGATGCTGTAAGCCATCAGCGACGTGAGGGTTCCCTCCAGGTCGCGAATGCTCTTATTCACGTTGGCGGCAATGAAATCCACCACGGCATTGTCTATACGGAGGCCGTCACGGCGGATTTTCTGCAGGAGAATATTGCGGCGCAGCACCTTGTCCGGCTGCTCCAGCTCGGCCAGCATGCCCCACTTGAAACGGGTGAGCAGGCGCTCTTCCATGCCTTGCAGCGCCACAGGCGGACGGTCGGAGGTGAGAATGAGCTGTCGGCGGTTCTGATGCAGGTGGTTGAATATGTGGAAGAAAGCCAACTGCGTCTTGGCCTGTCCAGCCAGTTCCTGGATATCGTCGATGATGAGCAGGTCGATGGTCTGGTAGAAGTTGATGAAATCGTTGAACGTGTTGCGCCGCACGCTGTCGGTGTATTGCACCTGGAAGAGGTGGGCACTGACGTAGAGCACACGCTTCTGCGGGTGCAGCTCGCGCACGGCATTGCCGATGGCCATGGCCAAGTGAGTCTTGCCGACGCCGCTGGGTCCATAGATAAACAGCGGGTTGAACGTGGTTTGGTCGGGATTCTGCGCAATAGCCTTGCCCACCGAGGCAGGCAGCTTGTTGGCATCGCCCACCACGAAGTTGGCAAAGGTGTAGTCGGTGCGCAGCTGCGGATCCAACTGCTGCAACATGCGCGGCGATGTGTTGCCGCCATCCGGGCGCACTGGGCGTTCGGGTGGCACCTCACCTGCTGCATTGCGCTGCGACAGGCCGTGCGTGGCATCGGTGGTGACGATGTAGCTGAGCCGGATGCGCTCGCCGAAATAGCGATACAAAGCGCTGCGGATCAGCCCGACGAAATGCTCCTCCAGATACTCATGAAAGAACGGACTGGGCACACGCAGCGTCAGCTCCTGCTGTGCCTCGTCGAACGAGACAAAGCTGATGGGCTCAAACCATGTGGAGTATTGCTGCTCATTGATGTTGGCAGCAATCATCCGCAGGCATTCTTCCCACGTGTGCATAGCTATGGAGTTCGTTTCTTTCATTCTTTTTGGTTCGCGATTCTGCTTTCTGTAGAGGTTAGTCTTGGCACATGCTTTTTTGAAGGCCGAAAGCGAGTGCAAAGTTAAACACTTTTTTTCTTTCTGCCAAATGGCCTCTTCGGATAAGAGTTTTTTTGCCGGAGGCTAATTGACGCATTTTAACGTGCTTTACCCCAACAGGTGTAAAAACTTTCAGGAGGCACCGGAAAAAGTGTTAAAAAGCAGTGTTGCAGCGCATTATGCACTTCTGGGAGCGAATGGCCCACAGGGTCACACACCGCCATAAAGCATTGTTATACCAATGAGTTAAGAAGCCTTGAACGATGGCTGACGGAGGCAATCCTTTATTTGTAGGTTTTTTAAATAGAAGCTTTTTTGAAGGTTCCACATCGGGGTGCCAATGTTTCACAATTCAACGTTCGGAAACACAAAAAGATGGCAGCTGAACAAGTCGTCTGCCATCCTCATTTTTGCTACACATGTGCCTCAGTGCGTGGACGTGTATCGGCCAAGCAGACAAAACATCCAAATTCTAGTTTCGGATGTGACGACAGTTAAATCACTGAACTTTCGGAAGTGATAAAAGAACCACGAATTACACGAATTACACGAATTTCTTAGCTGCTGACATGGAGAATTATATCGAATTTCACGAATCCATAGCGAAGCGCTGCGCAGGCTTCGACCAGAAGCCCTATTCGGCACCTGCGAAGCGTGCCGCAAGGAATTCGTTTAATTCGATAAAATCAAAGTCGTCAAGCATGAATGAATTCGTGTAATTCGTGTAATTCGTGGTTCCTTTATCCCATCCGAAACTTGAGATCCTAATTATTTTATCGGCCATGGGGGGGACTACAGGCAGCGTGCTGTGGCTTTTCTTCAGTTGGCCGGTTCGGCCGGTTCGGCTGGTTCGGCTGGTTTGTCCTTCTTGCCAAACACCGAGAAGTGCACGTAGCGTTTTGGGTGGGCCTGCAGATCCTCGAGCAGGGCGGATGCGGCCACGGTGGTGCGGTTCAGGTTGTGATACACGGATGTGTCGTTCAGCAGCAGGCCCACGTTGTTGTCGGTCGAGGTGAGCCGGCTGGTGGCTTCCTGCACATGGTCCATGGTGGTTTCTACGCGCGCGAGCGTACCATTTAAATTAAGCCGACTCAGGCTGTCGGTCAGTGTCACCACGTTCTGTCCGGCCTTGTTGAAGGTAGCCGCCATCTGCGGCACGTCATGTTCCAGCAGGCGGTTCAGGTCGGCCGAGCTCTGGTTCAGGCTGGCTGTGAGTGTGTTGGCGTTGCTCAGGATGCCCTGTATGTTGGGGTCGGCCGCCACCCGGTTCAGCGTGGCCAGCAGGGTGTCGAGCTTGGCCAGCGTCAGTTCCACCTTCGGAATCATATCGGCAGCCTTGCTCATCAGCCCGTTGTTTGCGGCGCTGGGAATGGTGTCGCGCTCGGCAAAGCGCTGCATCGGGTTGTTGCCCATGAGTAGATTCAGGGTGCATCCGCCCAGCATGGCCTCGTCCAGCACAGCCACCGTGCCCTCGGGTATGCGCATGCCGTGTTCTACGCTTATTTCCACGATGACGCCCTTGCCCGGATGCTCATAGTCGTAGCGGATATCGCTCACCACGCCCACATTGTAGCCGTCGGCATACACCGGGCTGCTCTTGGCCAGCGCCTTGGCATTTTCGAAGTTGATGTAGTAGATGTCGTTGGCCGTGAAGAGGGATATTCCGCGCAGGAATTGGATGGTGAAGAACAGCAGCACCAGGGCGATGATGCCGGTAAAGCCAATCTTTGCTTCGCGTGAGATTTTCATATATTGCTGTTAAATTTACTGTTTTGCTGAATCGCTGTGCAGCAGGGGGCCTGTTTTGAGCGCGCTGTGCCAGCCTGTTTGTGTCACTGTTGTTTCTTGTATTCGACAATAGCCTGATAGATGCTCTGGCTCATCTGGCTCACGCCGGCATCGGAACAGAGGAAGGCTTCCTCGCCGGTGATGTAGCCCAGCTCCACCAGGCACGAGGGCATGGATGTGGCCCTGAGCACGAGGAATCCGGCCTGATGCACGCCCTTGTCCAGTCGGCCGGCGGCGCGGAACTGGCGCTGGATGAGTTTGGCCAGGCGCACGCTCTTCTCCATGTTCTTGTCCTGTATGAACTCGAAGATGATGTAGCTCTCGGCACTCTTTGGGTCGAAGCCTTCGTAGTGGCTCTGGTAGTCCTTCTCCAGGGTGATGACCGAGTTCTCGCGTTTGGCCACGGCCAGGTTGTCGGCCGCGCGGTGCATGCCCAGGGTGTAGGTCTCGGCGCCGCGGCTCACCTTGCCTGCCGGCAGCGAGTTGGTGTGTATGCTGACGAAGAGGTCGGCCTTGGCACGGTTGGCAATGGCAGCGCGCTCGTTCAGCTCGACAAACACGTCGGTAGTGCGCGTGTAGATCACCTTCACGTCCTTCTGCTGCTGTTCCAGCAGGCGCCCCACGGCTTTGGCCACGGCCAGGTTGATGTTCTTCTCCTTGCCGCCCTGCTTGCCCAGGCAGCCGGGATCCTTGCCGCCGTGGCCGGCATCGATCACGATGGTGAAGGGGTGCTGCTCTGCCGCTGCGGGTGCACTCTCGGCGGGGGCGAAGGCCGATGCGAATGCCACGCCGGCCAGCACCACGATGGCCACGAGCATTCTGGATAGGTATTTTTCTATGGATTGCGGGGATTTCATACTGTCCTTATTTTCGGTGCAAAGATAAGCATTTCCGGCGAAACTACCAAATCCGCAAGGCGGATTTAACACACAAGGCGGCAAAACGGACAAAAACTTGCCGACAATGACACTTTAGGCCGAATGCAGCAGTCACCGACACACTTTTCTGACACATGCCCCCCCACACACACCAAGAATTTCTTGCGGTGACAGGCATCCTCCCTTCGGCCCCGAGCGAGAGGGAGCGCCCAAAAGAGGTTGGATGTATGATAGTCAAGCAGAGAGAAGCATCCAAAGCTTGGCAATTATTGTGACAAGCGTGACAGGCGTGACAAGCGTGACAGTAACGATTGGCACGCTTGGAAATGGCTACTATTATATATATTTATAATTATATTATAAATATATATAATAGTAGAACAACTTCCCCACCCTTTTTGCTACTGTCACGCTTGTCACGCTTGTCACGCCTGTCACAGGAATGCGGTGGCGATACATGCACAAGGTCCGACACTTACGGCATCAGCTGATGCCGAATACCCCCCTAAGGGGGGGCATAGAACAAACAACGGGTGGGGAACACATACAGCCCCCCACCCGATTGCTAAGCGTGTGCCAGTCAGAAACGTACGCGGGCGCCAGCCAGCACCACGATGCCCGGCTGCGGGATGTTGCCCAGGTCGTAGTAGGTGTGGTTGGTCAGGTTGGTACCTTCCACCCACAGCTGGTAGTGCGGCGCCTTCCATTGCAGCTTCAGGTCGAGCGTGGCATAGGGGTGATAGCTGACCAGCTGCCCGGTCGAGGCGGCATTTTCATATTTGATATAGCTGCCCATGCGGTCCTGCCAGCGCAGTTGCCAGCTGGCCGTGAGGCGGCTCCACACCACATGCTGCAGCGTGGCCGTGAACTTGTGGCGCAGGTACTCCATGGCATAGTTCGACTTGTAGATGGCCACATCGTCGTGCCGCCGCTGGTGCATGTAGGTGTAGCCCGCCGCGAACGAGCGCAACACCCGCCCCACGGCAGGCATCTGGGCAAAATCAACGCGCACGTCGGCCGCCACGCCCATGTTGTCCAGGTCGAAGTTGGCACTGTGGTAGATGTCGGTCGGGCTGAACATCACCCAGTCGATCATCCGCTGCCCGTGGTTATAGAAGCCGCGCACGGAGGCCTGTCCCCAACCGTTAGCCCAGCGTGCGCCCACCTGGAAGCTGTTGCTTTCCTCGGCCTTCAGGTTGCGGTTGCCCTGGTTGGTGGGGCTTTTATAATACAGGTCTGTAAAGGTGGGCAGCCTGAAGCCGCGGTTGAACGAAGCATATATTTTCCAATGATTGTCAGGGCGGTATGCCACGTCGGCTCCAGGGTAGAAATGGAAGCCGTCGCCCAGGTAGGAATTGGCATTGGCCAGCACGCCCACACTGGCGGTGAAGCGCCCCAGCAGCACATTGTGCTCCACACTCAGGGCCACGTTGGTGCGCTCGTCATGCTTGGTATAGAAAGCACCGTGCTCGCGCGGGATGGATGGCATATAGGCCGTGCTGTCGATGGGCCGCCCCAGGTTGGTGCTGTAGATGCCCTCCTGGCGCAGGTCGGCTGCCAGGGCGGTGCGCCCGGCCACCCAGCGGAAATCCAGTCCCATGCGGGTGCCGAACACATCGGTGCGGTGGAAGTTCTCGGCCGTGTGCGTGTTGCGTACGAGCTGGAAATGGTCGGTGCTGCGCTGCCAATACACTTCGGGCGAGAGCCTGATGCGCCCGTGGGTGGAGGCGCCGACGCTGGCCAGGAAGCGGTCGCCCCCCTCCCACTGGTTGGGATAGGCTGCCGAGTAGAACGTGTTGGCGCCGTAGTGCTTGCGGCTCCATCCGCCCTGCCAGCGCAGGGTGAGCGCATCGTCCTTCCACTGGCCCTGCAAGTAGAGGTTGCCGCGCTGGAAGTCGGAGTTCGCGGTGGCCCCGTCTGAACGCTGCCACAAGCCCGACAGGTGGTTGGTGAGCTGCGGGCACCTGCGCGCGGCGAGCGTGCCGCGGAAATCGACCCCGGCCGTGCCGTAGCTGCCGCCATGGGCACCGGCTTCGACGCCCGACTGCGACTCTTGGCGCGTCACGATATTGATGGCTCCGCCAAAGGCGCTGGCGCCATACACACGGCTGGCCGCCCCTTCGAGCACCTCGACACGTTCTATGTCGGTCACACTCACGGGGAAGTCGGCTGCCAGATGGCCGGTATGCGGGTTGCTGATGTTCACACCGTTGAGCAGGATCGTAATCTGGTCAAAGGTGCCTCCGTTGATGCTGATGTCCGTCTGGATACCAAAGCCACCGCGCTGACGGACATCCACGCCCGTGGCTAATTTCAACACATCGTTGACGGTCTGCGCCGCCGCTTGTTCAATGTCCTGGCGCGTGAGAACGCTGACCAGACGCGCCGACTGCAACTGCGTCAGCGGTGCCAAGGTGCCTGCCACGATCACTTCGTCCAGAGCGTGCCCTTCTGCTTCGGGCTCGGACAGGGGCCTGACGCCGGTCACCCCGCTGGCATCGACCTTCTCGATGCAGACGCAGCCCAGCGTGGCAACACTGAGCATGCCGATCCGCACCTGCCGGTGCAGCGAAGCGAACACCGCATAGCCCTTCCGGCTGAAGTGGCGGAAGCATGGCTGTTGGCTTCTTTTGGTTGTTTGAAACATAAAAATAAAGGTTTAATCAGGGTGCAATAGCGCACTCGGGGCGCAAAGATAGTACAGTTTTGCGTCTAAACGATGAGAGGCCCCGCTTTTTTTCAAAAATATTTTGCCGGGTGCACATTTTTTATTATCTTTGTGGTCGAATCCTACAACCGGGACACGACGCTATTACCAAAATTAAATACACACGCACAACCATGAAAATGTTTCGCACCATCTGCACCCGCCTGCGCATGCTCATTGCGGCGCCTGCTCTTCTTGCCGTGGGCAGCCCTGCCCCACTCTGCGCCCAGACACGCTACGACTACACACACCTCCAGACCGAGCGCCTGGACCGCGGCGTGGTGGCTTTCAGAAACGCACCCGACAGCGTTGTCGTGACGTGGCGCTACCTGCCCACCGACCCCGCCGACGTGCAGTTCAGCATCCTCCGCAACGGCCGGCCCATCGTGCTCATGGACAAGAACACGCCCACTCACTTCTGCGACTACCTACCCGCCGGACAGACCGCCACCTACGAGGTGCGCGCCATGACCGAACGCCGCCCGGCCAAGCAGCTGCCCGCCAACAGCGGACAGTGGACGGTGCCTGCCGACGCACCCATCGGCTACCTGAACCTGCCGCTGAACCGACCGGCCGACCTGCAGGGCGAGGCCGGCCGACCTGTGACCTACAGCGCCAACGATGCCACCGCTGCCGACCTGGACGGCGACGGGCAGATGGAAATCATACTGAAATGGGACCCCTCCAACTCGAAGGACAACTCGCAGAGCGGCATCACATCGCCCGCCATCATCGATGCCTACAAGCTGGACGGACGCCACCTGTGGCGCATCAACCTGGGGCGCAACATACGCTCCGGGGCACACTACACACAGTTCCTCGTGGCCGACTTTGACGGCGACGGCTGCGCCGAACTCATCTGCAAGACATCCGACGGCACCACCGACGGCAAGGGGCGCGTGCTGGGCAGCGCCGAGGCCGACTACCGCGTGGTGCCCAACACCACCGCCTACCAGGCCAACGGCAACCCCGGCGAGCAGTTCCGTGGCCCAGGATGGCCCAATAACATGGACCCGAAGGCACGCCGGGGCGGCTTCATCAAGGGCGGCAACGAATGGCTCACCGTGTTCAGCGGACGCACCGGGCAGGCCATCTGCACCACCGACTATGTGCCGGCACAGGGCGAACTGACAGGCTGGGGCGACAACTATGCCAACCGCTCCGAGCGCTACCTGGCCGCCACCGCCTACCTGGACGGGCAGCACCTGAGCGCCATCTTCTGCCGAGGCTACTACACGCGCACCGCATTGGCTGCCTACGACTTCGACGGCCAACAGCTACGTCTTCGCTGGCTTTTCGATACGAACAGAAGCCTGCCCCAAGGGGCCACCACACCCACCGACCCCGCCACGCCTCAGAAGAACGGAATGCCGCTGAGCGCCTTTGCCGGGCAGGGCAACCACAACCTGCGCGTGGCCGATGTGGACGGCGACGGGCGCGACGAAATCACCTATGGCTCGATGGCTGTCGATGACGACGGCATCGGCCTCTACAACACACGCTTCGGCCACGGCGACGCCATGCACCTGACGGCCTTCCTGCCCAACGACGACGCCCTGCAGGTGTGGGACTGCCACGAGAACAAGCGCGACGGCTCCGACTTCCGCGATGCTGCCACCGGACGCGTCATCTTCCAGATTCCCTCCAGGCAGGACGTGGGACGCTGCATGGCTGCCGACATCGACCCCACCAACCCGGGACTGGAGATGTGGTCATCGGCATCGGGCGGCATCTGCAACACCCGCGGCGAGGTGATCAATGCCGCTGCCCGCGTGCCGGTGAACTTCGGCATCTGGTGGGACGGCGACCTGCTGCGCGAAATGCTCGACCACGAAACCGTCACCAAGTACCGCGGCTACCTGGACCACGCCAACACACAGCAGGAAGGCTCGGAGGAAACACTCACCGGCACACCCTACGACTTCAGCGGCTCACGCTCCATGCAGACACTGGCCCACTTTGACGACTGCACGTTCAACAACGGCAGCAAGAGCAACCCCGCCCTCTGTGCCGACATCCTGGGCGACTGGCGCGAGGAAGTCGTCACACGCACACGCGACAACAGCGCCCTGCGCATCTACATCAGCCCCATACACACCCGCTACCGCTTCCACACCTTCCTCACCGACCCCGTCTATAGGCACAGCGTGACCATGCAGAACGTCGCCTACAACCAGCCCACCAACGCCGGCTTCTACTTCGGCGCCGAGCTGGAAGGCAGCGGACGCACAGTGCGCGGGTGGACATTCAGCAAATACTAATCTCATCACACACAAAACAGCAATGAACAACAAACTGTTACTGGCGGCCATGGCTGCCATGCTGGCAGCGCCGGCTTCAGCAGAACAATTCCGCGTCACATCGCCCAACGGGCTCACCTATGTTGACGTGCAGGTAGCCAACGGACGTGCCACCTACAGCGCCGGCTACCGGCAAGTGACCAAAGCCAAGAAGAAAGGCAGCGCGCCCGACACCACCGATGTGGCGCTGCTCGAAGCATCGCCCTTAGGGCTCAAGAGCAACATCGGCGACTGGACACACGACCTACAGCTGAAGAGCCATCAGCGCAGCGCCGTGCGCAAGAACTACGAGCTGCGGCAAGGCAAACAGGCACACATCAGCTACAGCGCCAACGCCCTCACACTCAGCCTCCAGGCTGGGCGCCGCCACCAGTTCGACATCCACTTCGAGGTGTCCGACTGCAACATCGCCTTCCGCTACCACATACCGCCCCAGGGCCAGACAGCCGCCATCGTAGTGACCGAGGAGGCCACCGGCTTCGACCTGCCTGCAGGCACCACCGCCTTCATCTGCCCGCAGAGCGACCCCATGGTGGGGTGGATGCGCACCAAGCCCAGCTATGAGGAGAACTACATCTGGGACCAACCCGCCACCACACGCAGCCAATACGGCCACGGCTGGACATTCCCCTGCCTGTTCCACGAGGGCGACAAGGGCTGGGTGCTCATCTCTGAGACGGGTGTCGGCAGCGACTATTGCGCCAGCCACCTCAGCGATGCCACCCCCGACGGCCTCTTCACCATCGCCTTCCCCATGCAGGGCGAGAACAACGGCTTCGGCAGCACCGGCGCACAAATGGGTCTCATGACGGAGAAGGTCTCGCCCAATGCACAGCTGGCAGGATGCACCCCCTGGCGCACCATCACACTGGGCAAGACACTGAAGCCCATCGTGGAAACCACCGTCATTTGGGACGTGGTGGACCCGCTCTACGAGCCCAGCACCAACTACAAAGGCTCGCGCAACACGTGGTCGTGGATCATCTGGCAGGACCCCAGCATCAACTACAAGGATCAGGTAGCCTACATCGACCTGGCCGCAGCTCTCGGCTGGGAAGGCTGCCTCATCGACGGCGGCTGGTACCAGAACATAGGGCGCGAGGGCATGCAGAAACTGTTTGCCTATTGCAAGCAGAAGGGCGTACGTCCCTGGGTGTGGTACAACAGCAACGGCGGATGGAGCGACGCGCCGCAGTGCGCACGCAACGCCATGCACAACCCCATCGCCCGCAAAAAGGAGATGAAATGGCTGCGCGACGGCGGCGTGGCTGGCATCAAGGTGGATTTCTTTGCCGGCGACAAGCAGGAAACCATGCGCCTCTACGAAGCCATCCTGAGCGATGCCAACGACTATGGCATCCAAGTCATCTTCCACGGCTGCACGCTGCCCCGCGGCTGGGAACGCATGTACCCCAACTACTGCGGCTCCGAGGCTGTGCTGGCTTCGGAAAACCTCGTGTTCAGCCAGGGCTTCTGCGACATGGAGGCACGGCATGCCACCCTGCACCCCTTCGTGCGTAACACCGTGGGGGCCATGGAATATGGCGGAACCGTGCTGCAAAAGCGCCTGAACCGCGACCCGCAGAAGGGCAACACACGCCGCACCAGCGATGTGTTCGAACTGGCCACCGCCATCGCCTTCCAGAGCAGCGGGCAGAACTTCGCCCTCACGCCGCTCAACCTGACCGAGCAGCCCGCCTTCGAGCTCGACTTCATGCGGCAAGTGCCCACCACCTGGGCCGAGACCCGCTTCATCGATGGCTATCCCGGCAAGTATATCGTCATGGCACGTAAGGCCAGCAGCGAGGCCAAGCGCCCCGGTGCCTGGTACCTCATCGCCATGAATGCCGAGGCCACAGCCAAGACGCTCACCATCACGCCAAGCGTGCTGGGAGCTGATGCCGCACAGACGTTCACCACACTGCTGCACGACGGTGCCGACGGCCAGAAGCCCCAGTCATCGCCCCTCAAGCTGGACAAGAAAGGGCGCATCACCGTGACCATCCAGCCGCAGTGCGCCATCGTCATCTTCTAACACAGACACGCACACACGCATGCGCAACGCCTTCATCCCCCTCCTGCCCCTGCTGGCCACCGCCGCCGCCGCACAGGAACGCCCCAACGTCATCTTCATCGTGGCCGACGACCTTGGCTATGGCGACCTGTCGTGCTACGGCGCCCAGCGCGTGCAGACGCCTGCTGTGGATGCGCTGGCACAACGTGGCACCCGCTTTACCGACGTGCACGCCTGTGCCTCCACCAGCACCCCCTCGCGCTATGGCCTGCTCACCGGCAGCTACCCCTTCCGCAAGGCAGGCACCGATGTGGCCGCAGGCAATGCCGGCATGATTATCAGCCCCTCGCAGTTCACACTGGCCGACCTGTTCCAGCAGGCGGGCTACGCCACAGCCGCCATCGGCAAGTGGCACCTGGGATTGGGTAGCCGCACAGGCACTCAGGACTGGAACGGGCGGCTGGACCAGTCGCTGGCCGACATCGGCTTCGACTACTCCTACATCATGGCCGCCACCGCCGACCGCGTGCCCTGTGTGTTCATCGAGAACGACCACGTGGCAGGCTACGACCCCACGGCTCCCATCGAGGTGTCCTATCAAAAGCCCTTCGAAGGCGAGCCCACTGGGCGCCAGAACCCGGAACTGCTCACCAAGCTGCGCTCCTCGCATGGCCACGACATGGCCATCGTCAATGGCATCGGGCGCATCGGCTACATGCGTGGCGGCGGCAAGGCGCTGTGGCGCGACGAGGACATAGCCGACTCCATCGCGGCACACGCCATCGGCTTCATACGCCAGCACCGCGACAAGCCCTTCTTCATGTACCTGTGCACCAACGATGTGCATGTGCCACGCTACCCGCACGACCGCTTCCGCGGACAAAGCCCCATGGGGCTGCGCGGCGATGCCATCCTACAGTTCGACTGGACCGTAGGGCAGGTAACACAAGCCTTGCAACAGTTAGGGCTCACGGACAACACACTCATCGTGCTCACCAGCGACAACGGCCCCGTGCTGGACGACGGCTACGCCGACCAGGCAGTCCAGCTGGCGGGCAGCCACACGCCTGGCGGGCCCTTCCGCGGTGGCAAATACAGCGCCTTCGAGGCCGGTTCGGCGGTGCCCTTCATCGTGAGTTGGCCCGGCCATGTGCCACAGGGCAAAACCAGCGATGCACTTGTGGCACATACCGATGCCGTGGCCACCATGGCACGCCTCATCGGCGCAACCTTGCCCGCAGACGCAGCCACCGACAGCCGTGCTTATCTCAGCACATGGCTGGGGCGCAAACAGAAGTCGTGCCCCTACGTGGTGTCGATGGCGGCCAACCGCAGCCTCACCCTGCGCACACCACGCTGGAAATACATCTCGGCTTCGGGCGGCGGCCCCATGATCACCTGGGGGCCGAAAATCGAAACTGGCTACCGCGCCACCCCGCAGCTTTACGACATGCGCACCGACCGCGGCGAGCGCAACGACGTCAGCCTGCAACACCCGCGCCTCATGCGCCAGTTTCAACAAGTCATGCAAACGCTAAAAAACAACACACCTGAACAATGAGAAAAATCAAAACCCTCATTCATGCCCTGCTCCTTGGCGCATGCATCGTTCCTACAGCAGTCCAAGCCCAAAGCTGGACAGCTGACAACGGCAACGGCACATTCACCAACCCCCTGTTCTACGACGAGTTCTCCGACCCCGACATCCTCCGCGTGGGCGACGACTACTACCTGGCCGGCACCACCATGCACGCTGTGCCAGGGCTGGTCATCCTGCACTCCAAGGATCTCGTCAACTGGGAGAACGTCAGCTACTGCTTCGACCGCTTCGACTTTCCCGAGGACCGCTTCTACCTGAAGAACCACGATGAAATCTACGGCCAAGGCATCTGGGCACCGTGCATCCGCCATCACAACGGCACCTTCTACGTCTATTCCAACGTCAATGGCAAAGGCCTTCAGTGCTACACCTCCAAGGACATCCGCGGTCCGTGGCAGCACCACAACATGAAGGGCAACATCTACGACCTTGGCGTGCTCTTCGACGACGACGGCAAGGTGTATGCCATTCACGGCTACGGCACGGTGAAATGTACCGAGCTGAAGCCCGACATGAGTGGCCCCGTGGAGGGAACTGAGCGTGTCATCATCCCTGAAGGAGCCGGCGTGGGCGAGGGACATCACATGTACAAGATCAACGGCATGTACTATCTCATCAGCACCGACTACCGCCCCAACGGTCGCACCCTCTGCTCACGTTCCAAGAGCATCTGGGGACCGTATGAAACGCGCGTCATCACAGCCGACGAAACCTACGGCTACCATGCTGCATCGCTCACACAGGTGCCTCGCGGCACCAAGTACCGCATCGGCGAGGACGGCACCAAGTTCGGACTGGGCCCGCTCGACAAGGACGCCACAGCCTGCACCAACGCCCACCAAGGCGGCATCGTGCAGTACAAGGACGGCTCGTGGTGGGCGCTGTTCATGCAGGACTTCCACAGCATCGGGCGCACCGTGTGCCTCATGCCAATGACTTGGGTTGACGGCTGGCCCATGGTGGGCTTGAAGGGCAACCTGGGTCGTGCCCCCCGCACCTGGTTCAAGCCCGGCACGCAACCGGGGCAGCCGGCAGCCGACGCTGTCCAGCCCCACGGCCCCTATGTCCGCAGCGAAAACTTCGATGGCAAGCAGCTCGGTCGCGTGTGGCAGTGGAACCATAATCCCGAGGAGAAGATGTGGAGCCTGCGCAGCGGACGCCTGCGCCTGCAGGCACAGCCTGCCGAGCAACTGATGTGGGCTCGCAACACACTGACACAGCGCGTCATCGGCCCCACCAGCATCACCACCGTCGAGCTCAGCGTGAAAGGGCTCAAAGCAGGCGATGTGGCCGGCCTGGGCAACATCAACGTGCCCTGCTCGTGGATAGGCATCAGCCCCGCCACAACCAAGCAGAAAGGTGCCGCCTACCTGCTGCGCTGCTTCGAGCAGCTCACCAACGACACCGTGGCCATGCCCATCGACCTGCCCAACGGCAAGATATGGCTCCGCAGCATCGGCGACTACGACCACGACCAGGCACAGTATGCCTACAGCACAGACGGCCGCACGTTCCAGACGCTGGGTCGCATGATGCCCCTCAGCTATCAGCTCATCTCCTTCCAAGGCTCACGCCACGCCCTGTTCGCCTTCAACACCACAGGTAAGAACGGCGGTTATGCCGAGTTCGACAACTTCAGCGTAGAGGAGCCCGATGCCGACCGCAGCCATAACATACCCTTCGGCAAGACCTTCCGCATCATCAACAAAGCCAACGGTCGCCCTGCCGTGTGCGACCCTCACGGTCTGTTGTATGACACACGTGCCGAGGACCGCAGCCCACGCACCCAGTTCCAGCTCATCGACCACGGACAGGGCATCGTATCGCTGAAATGTGTGGATGGCCGCTACATAAAGGTATATGGCGAAGGTCTGCCTGGCGACGTGCGCTTCACCACCGACGAGCGCGAAGCCGAGCGCTTCCTCTGGCAAGACTATCTGGGCCACGACTTCATGCTCTTCTCGCTGACGAACCACCGCTACATCGGCAAGTCGCCCACAACCGGCAGCCCCTACAGCATGGATTATGCCGGTCCAGACCCTGCCCGCCGCAACGGCTCCGTTCTGCAGTGGGACGAGGTGCAGTAAGCACCCGCCGCACCAGCGGCAATCTACCCTACCCTAAATCCCTCACCATGTTCACAGCCCACACACTATTAAACAGGCGGAGCATCCTTGCGGTGCTCTGCCTGCTTGCTGCCACCCTGGCCAGCGCGCAAGGCTGGGACGATGCCACCTACAAGCAGATTGAGGCCAGCATCCGTCAGCCCCGCTTTGCCGACAAGGACTACCCCATCACGAAGTTCGGCGCCCGCCCCGACGGCGCTGCCGCTGCCAACCAGAAAGCCATACAGCGCGCCATAGACCGCTGCTCCAAGCGTGGCGGCGGACGTGTAGTGGTGCCAACCGGACAGACGTTCAACACCGGCGCCATCCAACTGAAGAGCGGCGTCTGTCTGCACATCGAGGCAGGTGCCGTGCTGCAGTTCGTGTTCCAGCCGGAGCTCTACCCCATCGTGCAGACATCATGGGAAGGGCTCGAGTGCTTCAACCTCTCGCCCTGCGTGTATGCTTTCCAGGCCACCGACATCGGCATCACCGGCACCGGCACCATCGATGGCGGCGGCTCCCGGCAGACGTGGTGGCCCTGGTGCGGTGCAGCCAAGTACGGCGCCCGCCCCGACGGCATCGGACAGAACCACGGTGCCCGTGCCCGCCTGCTGAAGAACGGCGAGGACGGCATCCCGATGTTCGACACGCAAGGCCGCCGCTCGCCCGAGCGGGTGTTCGGCCCCACCGACGGGCTCCGCCCGCAACTCATCGGACTGAACCAGTGCGAAGGCATCCTCATCGAGGACGTGACACTGCTGCGCTCGCCCTTCTGGGTGCTACACCCGCTCATGTCAACCGACGTGACCGTGCGGCGCGTCCGCTTCATCAACGACGGGCCCAACGGCGACGGGTGCGACCCCGAGAGCTGCAACCGCGTGCTCATCGAGCACTGCTTCTTCAACACCGGCGATGACTGCATCGCCATCAAGAGCGGGCGCAACCGCGACGGGCGCGAGCGTGCCATGCCCAGCCAGAACATCATTGTGCGCCACTGCGAGATGAAGAACGGGCACGGGGGCATCGTCATCGGCAGCGAGATCAGCGGCGGCGCACGCAACATCTTCGCCCACGACTGCGTCATGGACTCGCCGGCGCTGGAGCGTGTGCTGCGCATCAAGACCAACTCGTGCCGCGGCGGCATCATCGAGAACATATACATGCGCGACGTCAAAGTGGGCACTTGCCGCGAGGCGGTGCTGAAGATCAACCTGGACTACGAACACAACGAGGTGTGCTGCCGCGGCTTCTACCCCACCGTGCGCAACGTGTTCATGGAGCGTGTCACAAGCCAGAAATCCAAGTACGGCGTGCTGATTATTGGGCTGGACGAGGACACCTACGTGCACGACATACACGTGACCGACTGCCGCTTTGACGGCACCAGCGCGGGCAACCGCATCACCGGCAAGACGCGCAACATACGCTTCGACAACCTGCTGCTGAACGGTTCGCTGGTGCTCAGCGAGCCTCCCTACCGCCACTACTCCGAGTGGATGGCGCGCTCGGAAATGCAGCGCACACCGCACTCCTACCTCCTCGACTTCTCCTCGCGCCCCAAATGGAGCTACGTGATGGGCATCGAGCTGGAGGCCATCCTGGACACTTACCTGCGCCACGGAGGCGACGACCTGCTGCGCTACTGCCAGGAATACACCGACACGCTGATCCGTGCCGACGGCAGCATCCACGGCTACAACCTGTTGGACTACAACCTGGACAACGTGCGCACCGGCCATTTCGTGTCGCGCATGTACGCCCTGCACCCCGAGGCCAAGAACCTGAAGGCCATGCAGACGCTGATGCGCCAGCTGGCCGAGCAGCCCCGCACCCGTGCCGACGGCGTGTATTGGCACAAGGCCATCTATGCCTGGCAGGTGTGGCTGGACGGTATCTTCATGGGGCTTCCGTTCCGCTGCCTCACCGCCCCCATCACCGCCGCCAGAGGCAGCAAGAAAGCATCAAAAGCCAATACGCCGACGGCTATCTACGACGATGCCGTGGATCAGCTGCTCAGCACCTACCGCCGCACCCTTGATCCCGCCACAGGCCTGAACCGCCACGCCTACGACGAGACGCGCAAAGCCTTCTGGGCCGACACGCTTACGGGCCTTTCGCAGCACTGCTGGGGGCGTGCGCAGGGCTGGTTCACCATGGCACTTGTCGAGGTGCTCGATGCCCTGCCCGCCGACTACCCCCGCCGCGCCGAGGTCGTCGAACTGCTGGCCAAGGATCTCGAGGCTGTGGTGCGCTGGCAGGATGCCCAGAGCGGGCTGTGGTACCAAGTGATGGACGCGCCGGGCGGCGACGACAGCGCGGCCGGAGGGCACACGCCCCAGGGAGGCACCGTGGGCAAGAACTATCTGGAGAGCACCTGCTCGGCCATGTTCGCCTATGCCCTGCTCAAGTCCTACCGCTTGGGCTACGTAGGTGCCCGCTTCCGCGATGCAGGCATCAAGGCCTACCGCGGCATCATCAACAATTTCATCCGCGTCAACCCCGACCATACCATTTCGCTGACCAACTGCTGCAGCGTGGCCGGCTTAGGACCGGCCGCCACCCCCGAGGTCCAGGAGGCCATGCGGCGCGTCAACCCGCGCGGCAGCGTCAAGGAGAACCGGCGGCGCGACGGCTCGTACGCCTACTACCTGTCCGAACCCATACGCGACAACGACGCCAAGGGCATAGGCCCCTTCATCTGGGCATCGCTGGAGATGGAGGCGCTGGGCTTCGATACGAAGAACACAGGCACACCGCTCGACCGCCAGGCCATCGTGAGCCGCAACAACCCCGTCATCACCAAGGCCGACCCGCTGGCCGCCCTGACCGTGGGCAACGGCCACTTTGCCACCACGGTCGATGTCACCGGCCTGCAGTCCTTCCCCCAGCACTACCGCTCAGCCATCCCTCTGTGCGCCATGTCCGACTGGGGCTGGCACTCGTTTCCCAACCCGGACGGCCTCACACCAGCCGAGTCCGAGCGCACCTACGACCTGGGCCACGGCCACCCCGAGCCATACGCCGTAGAGTTCAAGCAGGCCGCCGACGGGCGCCGCCACGAGGCTACCACCTACTTCCGCCAGAACCCACACCGCCTTAACCTTGGCACCATCGGTCTCCAGCTGACCGATGCGGACGGCCAGCCTATCGGACCCGAGGGGCTCACTGCCATACGCCAGGAGCTGAAGCTGTGGGATGGCGAGGTCGAATCCCACTTCGAGGCCGACGGCGTGCCCGCCCACGTGAGTACCGGTGCCAGGGCCGACCGCGACGCACTCTACACACACATACAAAGCCGATTGCTGGCGGATGGAAGGGCGCTCGTCGCCCTTCGTTTTGTTTATCCCACCGGCGCCCATGCCGACGATGCCAGCAACTGGGACGCCCCGGAGCGACACACCTCGCGCCTGGTGGCACAAACGCCCCACAGCGCGCTGATTGAGCGCACGCTGGACAGCACCCGCTACTACGTGCGGCTGCAATGGTCGGGGCCTGCCACCCTGCACCAGGCCGGGGCACACCACTTCCTGCTCAGCACCACGGCCGACGAGCTCGCACTTCAAGCTGAGTACCTGCCCGCCGATAGCGGCGTGCCCACGCTGCCCGCTTCCGCCTTCAGCCATGCCGATGCCCGCAAGGCCACGCAACGCTTCTGGCACCAATGGTGGCAGAGCGGCGCCATGGTCGATTTTGCCGGATGCACCGACCCGCGCGCCCCCGAACTGGAACGGCGCGTGGTGCTGTCGCAATACCTCACGCAGGTGAACTGCGCCAACGTGCTGCCGCCGCAGGAAACGGGGCTTACTTACAACTCATGGTTCGGCCGCCCGCACCTGGAAATGGCCTGGTGGCACCTCGTTCACTTCAGCCTGTGGCAGCGGCCCGCCGTAGTGGCCCGTTCGCTGGAGTGGTACAACCGCGTGGCCTACCCGGTGGCGCGCCAAATAGCGCAGCGGCAAGGCTTCGAGGGTGCTCGGTGGATGAAGATGACCGACCCGTGGGCAGGCGAGGCCCCATCCAACACCGGCTCGTTTCTCATCTGGCAGCAGCCGCACTACATCTACCTAGCCGAGCAGCTGTACCGCGCAGCGCCCACGGCCCAGACGCTGAACCGCTATGCCGAACAGGTGGAAGCCACAGCCGCATTCATGGCCCACTTTGCCACCTTCGATGCCACCACCAACCGCTACACCCTGCGCGGTGCCACCGCCATGCAGGAGAGCATGAGCCATGGCCTGTGTTACAACCAGCCCTTCGAACTGGCCTACTGGCAGTATGGGCTGAGCGTGGCCAACCTGTGGCGCCAGCGGCTGGGCAAACCGCGCCATGCCGCGTGGGACAGGATCGTGGCCAGCCTCTCGCCGCTGCCCCAGCGACAAGGCATCTACACAGCGGGCATCCCCACCGGCACCGCGCCCGCCACAGCCTTCGACCCATTCGACACGGTGGGTGCCACCCCTACAGCTGGCACGACGGCAGCAGCTACAGCCACAACAACAGCGAAGGCGACAACAACAGCCACGACAGGCACCGCACAGCCCAGACCCACCACCCTGGCCGAGCGCAGCCGGCGCGACCACCCCGCCGTGTTGGGTGCGTGCGGAATGCTGCCCAGCCACCCATCAGGCTACACCTTATTATATAACAAGGAGCAGATGCGGCGCACACTGGCGTGGGTCATGGCACATTGGAACTGGGACTCGCTGTGGGGGTGGGACTATGGCATGATGGCCATGACCGCCGCCCGCCTGGGTCAGCCCGCCACGGCGGTGGACCTGCTGCTCTCTGCCACCACCAAGAACACCTATCTGCCCAACGGCCACAACTTCCAGACGTCCGACCGCCTGCGCATCTACCTGCCGGGCAACGGTGCCCTGCTCGCCGCTGTGGCCATGATGTGCGCCGGGTGGGACGGTTGCCCCACGCCTAACAACCCCGGCTTCCCGCAGGACGGCACCTGGAACGTGCGCTGGGAGGGGCTGGAACGCATGCAATAGGCCGAACGCTGGAGTGTTCCTCTTTAATTCATTCCGCGAGAGCAAGTCGGGCTTATTCTTGCGCCCGATATGTTAAGAATCGTGTAATTGTGGTGCCTCTAAGGCAAAAATATTGAGCAAAGAAACACAGATTAACAAAAAGTGTTGTAACTTAGTGCCCGATTCAGCACAAGAACGGCTGATGAGCCTCCAAAAGAGCAACGTCAAACGAACGAAATGATACTACCGACAACAAGGAAGAAAGCGGATGACAGCCGTTGTTCCTAAAACACTTGCATCATCAAAGACCTACAATATGGCTCTACCGAAATTTATCATCACCATGGACGGCTACCTGCGCTTGGGCATGGTGAACCAGCATAAGGACCTGCTGGTGGACCACGACCAATGCATCGGCGGTGGCTACTACCAGTTTGACTGGACAAGTAATCGCCTGCTGCTGGACCGCGCATCGTATGACTTTGGCCGTCCGCGCTGGCATTTGCTCGAGACGCTGAGGGTGCCTGCGGCATATCGCAAACTGCGCATCGTGTATTGCTATGATGATGACCATGAGGACTTCATGGTGAGCGACGAACTGGACATTACCTATTACGAATAAATACGAAAAGCCATGAGAAAAGTAATCATGCTTCTGGCCATTCTCGCCACGACGATGGCCTATTCACAGACTTACACAAACCAATATCCCAAGGAAATGAACCGTCTGGCTCAGAAATGGGCAAAGAAGGGCGCATGGCGCAATGGCTTCACGAAGGCTTCGCCCGCGCCTACGGTGAATCTGGCTGAGTTCTACATTCAGTACCACAGGAATCCCGCACAGTGGAAGGCCCTGTTCAAGTGGTTGCAGGAAACGGACTTGCTGGCCATACCTGCCGGCCGCATGCCAATTCCTGGAACTACGCTCACGGTAAGCGTGGAGGACGGCGACAACTGGTGCTCGCAGGAGGACTTGCGCAAGGGCAAAGGCAGCGAGAGCCACTACCAGAAGATTGATTTTATGTATGTAGTCAGCGGAACGGAGGGCTTCTGCCGACTGGACCATGAAACCTCGAAACCGCTGGCCGACTACAAGCCCGACCGCTTGGAATATGCCTTTCAGTACGACCGCCTGGAGCAATTCACCTCCATCCCTGGCACATTCAATATCATGTTTCCGTGCGACTGGCACATTGCCAAAGTGAAGACCACCGCCACGAGCCAACGGCTCAGGGTGTTGGTAATCAAAGTCGATTATAAGATGTAACGACTTAAACTCCCCCTTTCGCTCGGCCGAAGGACGCTTCGCTTGCGAAGAACTCCCTCTTTAACTCCCCCTTTAACTTTTAACTTCCGAATAACTACTTAAACAATAAAGAAAAATGAAAAGAACAGGCTTAACGATCGCGCTTGTGGCTGCGTTGCAGTTCGTGGCAGCCCCTGCCATGGCACAGGAAGACAATGGTTTCAAGAAAATCAATGTCGTTGAGGAGTTTACAGACAACGGCTTCCAATGGTTCCGCGATGCGCAACTCTTGGCCGCCGGCACCAAAGAGAAGAGCAATGCCATGACCATCGGCTGGGGTGGAATCGGCACGCTCTGGGGGCGACCGTCGCTGACTGTCTATGTGGCAGAAAAACGATACACAAAAGAGTTTATCGACAGCGTAGCCTATTTTACTGTGATGACATTCGATGCCAAGGACAGCAAAGTGCTCACATACATGGGCACCAAAAGCGGTCGCGACGGCGACAAGGCGAAGGCGCTTGGCCTGCATACGGCATTCACAGCCAACGGAACGCCCTACTACACCGAGGCCACGATGGTGATAGAGTGCAAGATAATGTACGCGGCTCCGCTCGATTCCAAAGGATTCAAAAGCGATGTGCCAAAGCATTTGTACAGGAACTTCCCCGCAGGCACACACACCATGTATATTGGCGAGGTCGTGAACGCCTGGAAGAAGCCCGATGCGGCCAGCCCTCGTTAACCCTGGCTTGACGACGACACCCTCCAGCCCAGATGCTAATGTCCCACGGAAATAACGGAAAGGCTCCGCATAGTGCGGAGCAAAGATTTCCGTCCTTTCCGTTCTTTCCGTGGGAAAAAAACTCTTATCCGCTTGAGTATAACAATGTCCCACGGAAATAACAGAAACAACAGAAAGGTCCGCATGCTGCGGAGCAAAGCTTTCCGTTATCCCATTTAAATTAAAAAGTATCTATCATTTCCACACTTTATTAACACAATGAAGATTACCGCACTGACCACCCACGCATACGGGTAGAGCGGTATTGGCCAGCAGCCGGCGGCCGAAGAACACGAGGTTGACATTGCTCAACAAATGCGTTGTGGTACGTTTGGTACGCAACTGCTCGTGAATTGCTTGGAGTTATGCCCCGAAGTCCATGGACCTATGTACGGAGGCCGTACGCGTGACACACATAAGCCGTACGCGTGACACACATAAGCCGTACGCATGACACGCATAAGCCGTACGCATGTCACGCATAAGCCGTACGCATGTCTGCAGAGGTGGATTGCAATAGGTCTGTCCGGTCTTTACCTGATGAAGGATCAGTCTTCATTCGGTATGTTATCTGTTTTTGTGCACTCTTCCGCGTTCCGCCTCGTGAGGCAGAACACATTTTCCTTAGACGCAGGGACACATTCTCCTTAGATGCAGATACGCAGAGATGCAGGGACACAGAGACACCGAGATGCAGAGAATAATTTAGGGCAATGATATAGGAGTTGACCTATTTTCCAAACTTATACGTATAACAACCCTTGCTTTTTCCGAAAAAAATCATATACCTTAATTCCGCAACACTATAATTTAACTTTATTTATAAGTTCCTGAGCAACAAAAAGTTGCCCAGGATTTTGCCATGTCAGAATTTTCACTTATCTTAGTGTTGCAAAAAGAAAACAAGCAAAACTCTAATATGAC